>JAZLAB010000044.1:0-12185 GCA_045612985.1 Faecousia sp. | reverse complement strand
CGGCAGCACCGAAGTCCAGATCGACTTGGGCACCAAGCACGCCGGCTACATTCCCTACGACGAAGTAAGCAGCGATCCCACCGTCAAGCCTGAGGATATCCTCAAGGTTGGCGACGAGATCGAAGTGTTCGTTGTTCGTGTTAACGACCAGGAAGGCACCTGCCAGCTGTCCAAGAAGAAGCTGGATGGCATTAAGGTCTGGGACGATATGGCTGTATGGTGCGAGGAAAAGACCACTGTTGAAGGCAAGATCACCGAAGAGAACAAGGGCGGCCTGGTTGCCAATGTTAAGGGCATCCGTGTGTTCATTCCCGCTTCTCAGTCCGGCATTGCCAAGGGCGGCGATATGACCGGTATGGTCGGTCAGACCGTTTCTCTGAAGATCACTGAAGTGAACCGGGCACGCCGCCGCGTGATCGGCTCCATCCGCGCTGTTACTTCCGAGGGCCGCAAGGCTGCTCAGGAGAAGCTGTGGGCAGAGATCGAGGTAGGCGCAAAGTATCACGGCACCGTTAAGTCCCTGACTTCTTACGGCGCATTCGTTGATATCGGCGGCGTTGACGGTATGGTTCATGTTTCCGAGCTGAGCTGGAACCGCATCAAGACTCCCGCTGAGGTTGTGAAGGTTGGCGACGAGATCGACGTATATGTCATCTCCTTTGATCCCGAGAAGCGCAAGATCTCTCTGGGCTACAAGACCGCAGAGATGAACCCCTGGAATCAGTTTATGACTGCTTACAGTGTGGGCGATGTTGTGGATGCAAAGATCGTTAAGCTGATGACCTTCGGCGCATTTGCTGAGATCATCCCCGGCGTTGACGGCCTGATCCACATTTCTCAGATTGCCAATACTCGTGTAGAGAAGCCCGAAGATGTGCTGGCCGAGGGTCAGGAAGTTCAGGTGAAGATCACCGATGTAGATGCCGAGAACAAGCGCATCTCCCTGTCCATCCGCGCACTGCTGGAGGTTCCTGCAGAGGACGCTACCGAGGAAACTGAAGAAGTTGCCCAAGAGGCTGCTGAAGAAGTCGCCGAGGTTGAGGCCGAGACTGAGGCTGAATAATGGATAAATACATACCGGGGTCGGCTGTGCCTGCCCCGGTATTATCTTTACATAGGAGGAACTACAATGATTAAGCATATCGTTTTGTACACTTTTAAGGAAGGTGTAAACAAGGAAGAGGCAGTAAAAATCATTGCGTCTGTTCTGGAGCCGCTGGTAGGTAAGATCCCCGGACTTTTACATTTGGAGATCCGCCAGGCTTTTCAGGGCGTGGACTATGCCCTGTATTCTGAGTTTGAAAGCAAGCAGGCTCTGGAAAACTACGCCAAGCACCCGCTGCATTTGGAAGCAAAGGAGCATTTCTTCCATTTCCTGAACTCCCGCGTGGCGGCAGATTACGAACTGTGAGGTAGGCAAATGAAAGCGATTGTTACCGTTGTCGGCAAGGACCAGGTTGGTATTATTGCTGCAGTTTGTGTGGAACTGGCAAAGTACAATGTAAATGTGCTGGATATCCGTCAGACTGTTATGCAGGGATATTTTACGATGATGATGGCTGTGGATGTGTCAGAGAGCACATTGCCTTTGGCGGAGCTTGCCAAGCAGATGGATGAAAAGGGCAAGGAAATGAATCTTAATATTCGTTTGCAGCGGGAAGATATTTTTGAGGCAATGCACCGGATTTAAGGAGATAGTATGCTGGATTTAAAGGACATTTTCTATACCCAGGATATGATCGACAAGCGGCATCTGGATATTCGCACGATCACTATGGGTATTTCTCTTCTGGATTGTACCGATACCGATGTAAAGGTCTGCGCCCGGAAGATTTACGATAAAATTACTCGCCAGGCAGAAAACCTTGTGAAGGTCGGCCAGGAGATCGAATGGGAATTTGGCATTCCCATTGTCAATAAGCGCATTTCTGTTACACCCATTGCGCTGGTGGGTAACAGCTGCAACACCGACTCCTATGTGCCGCTGGCCATTGCAATGGATGAAGCAGCAAAGACCTGCGGCGTGAATTTTATCGGCGGCTTTTCCGCGTTGGTACAAAAAGGCTGCACCAAGGGTGATTGGATTTTAATGGATTCCATTCCCGAGGCAATGAAAAACACCGAGCGGGTCTGCGCCAGCGTCAATGTAGGCTCTACAAAGGCCGGCATCAATATGGACGCTGTGGCGAAGATGGGCAAAATCATCAAGCAGACTGCAGCCTTGACAGCGGATAACGACGGTCTGGGCTGCGCCAAGCTGGTGGTCTTTGCCAATGCGGTAGAGGATAATCCCTTTATGGCCGGCGCCTTTCACGGCGTAGGCGAGCCGGAATGCGAGCTGAATGTGGGCGTTTCCGGTCCCGGTGTGGTTTACCACGCGTTGCAGAAGGTGAAGGACCAGCCCTTTGATGTGGTGGCAGAGACCATTAAGAAAACTGCCTTCCGGATCACCCGTATGGGTCAGATCGTGGGCAAAGAGGCATCCAAGCGGTTGGGTGTTCCCTTCGGTATCGTGGACTTGAGCCTGGCACCAACTCCGGCTATTGGCGACAGTGTTGCCCGGATTTTGGAGGAAATGGGCCTGGAGGTCTGCGGCACCCACGGAACGACTGCGGCGTTGGCGATGCTTAACGATGCAGTGAAAAAGGGCGGCGTAATGGCCAGTAACCATGTGGGTGGTCTGTCTGGCGCATTTATCCCCGTCTCCGAGGACGAGGGTATGATCGCTGCGGCCGAAAGCGGCACGCTGTGCCTGGACAAGCTGGAGGCAATGACCTGCGTTTGCTCTGTGGGCCTGGATATGATCGCCGTTCCCGGGGATACCTCCGCTGAAACGATCTCTGCCATTATCGCTGACGAAGCGGCAATCGGTATGGTCAATTCCAAGACCACAGCTGTGCGTATTATCCCGGCTCCCGGCAAGGTGGTAGGAGAGCGTGTTGAAATGGGCGGTCTTTTGGGCAGTGCTCCGGTAATGCCGGTACACGACAAATCCAGCGTGGCATTTATCGCCAGAGGCGGACGAATCCCCGCACCGCTGCAAAGTCTTAAAAACTAAATAAATAACCCGGTTGGTAAACTACCAACCGGGTCGTTCTTATTTTGCGGACAGATCCACACTTTTTCTTAAGATACTAAAGGGCGGAACATACTGGGGAAGCTGCAGATAAAACTTCATTTGAGGCGTTCTCGGCTCTTCCAAGGGGTTGCCGTCCAGATCTGTCATTGTTCCGACACTAATGCCAAAGGGTTTCGTGTCAGGGCCAACAATTTCCAAGGTGTCTGCTGCGGAGAATTTGTTGCGCAGGCTGCAAAGAGCAAGACCGTTTTTGTCGCAATCTTCAACGATGGCGCAGACCTGCCACTGACGAATGTAGCGGGAATGCTCGGTGTACTGACCCGGCTCACCATAGTAAAAGCCGGTGGAATAGATACGGTGCGAAACCTTTTCCACCTCGTCGCGCCATACCGGGTCAATGGGGTTGCCTGCAAAAACATCATCAATTGCGTGGCGATAAGCACCGGTTACCACAGCGGCATAGTAAGCGGATTTTGCTCTGCCTTCAATTTTGATGCAGTCCACACCTGCATCTTGCAGATCCTTCAAATGGTCGATCATACACATGTCTCTGGAGTTGAGAATATATGTGCCTTTCTCGTCTTCAAAGACCGGGAAATATTCTCCGGGCCGCTTTTCTTCCACAAGGGCGTACTGATAGCGGCAAGGCTGGGCGCAAGCGCCACGATTAGAGTCTCGTCCGGTCATATAGTTGCTAAGCAGACATCTGCCGGAATAGCTGACACACATCGCGCCATGCCCAAAGGTTTCGATCTCCAGTTCTTTGGGCGTGTTCTCGCGAATGGTGCGAATTTGCTCCAGATCCAATTCCCGGGCGAGAACGACCCGGGTCGCACCCAGATCATACCAAGCCTTGGCGCATTCGTAGTTAGCAATGGACTGTTGGGTGGAAACATGCCGGGCGCAGTTCGGAGCATACTTTCCGGCCAGGGTAAAGGCTCCCAGATCTGCAAGGATCAGCGCATCCACCTTGGCGTCATTTAGCCGCTCCAAATAGGCGGGCAGCTGTACAACCTCGTCGTTGCGGGGCATCGTGTTGACCGTTACATGGACACTGACGCCATTTTCGTGGGCAATGTCCACAGCCTCCGGCAGCTGCTCCGGGGTGAAGTTGCCGGCAAAGGCGCGCATACCAAAATCAGTACCTGCCAGATAAACGGAGTCTGCGCCGTACAGAACAGCCATTTTCAGCCGTTCCATATCTCCGGCAGGACTGAGAAGCTCAATCTTTTTCACATCAATACCCCAACTTGCTTGCCCACTTGTTGTGCTCTGTGATGGTCTTGGAGAAACGGTGGAAGCCAGCAGCTTTATCATAGATGAAGAAGTAATAGCTTGTGCTTTCCGGATCCAGCGCAGCGTCCAAACTGGAAAGACCGGGGTTGGCAATGGGGCCTGCCGGCAAACCGGGCTGGGTGTTGGTGTTGTAGGGACTCTTTTTCAGAGCCTCGGAGGAGAGGTTTTCTCCTGCGTGATAGTAGTTCTTTGCGTACTTATAGGTTGCATCGGAGTCCAATGTGGGATACTGGCCGGGCCGTTTCAACCGATTATAGAATACGGATGCAATGGTGTAGCCTTCCGGATCAGAGGCTTTTTCCTTTTCTACCATAGAGGCCATTGTAACCATATCCCGGAAACTCAGGCGAATATAGCCCATTTTTTGCTGCAGCGCAGTGAATTTGGTCTTCATTCGCTTTGTGAAACGGTAGTCAAAGTTGTCCAGGAACTTTTCCAGAACATCTTTAGGATCATCATTGGTGTAGAATTCATAGGTGTCGGGGAAAAGGAAACCTTCCAGACAATATCTGTGGCCTCTGTCTACACCTTCCAGGAACCAGTATTCCTTCAATTCGCCCTCTGCTGCGTATTTTTCCAGATCTTTTACCTTGCACACATCGTTTTTCTGCAAAAGCTCAAAGATTTGCGCGCAGTTATAGCCTTCCGGGATCATAACTTCAACAGTTTCAATGGTGGTGCCACGGTAGGACATTGCGTTGATCAGCGCGTTATAGTCGTAAATAGTATCTTTCTTGAAGGTAACAGAACCGGGCAGGATGCTGTCGCCCTTGTTGGTAAGATCGGCAAACAGCTCAAAAAGACCGGCATAATTGATCATACCGACTTTTTCCAGTTTTTCAGCGATCTCGGGGATTTTTTCACCTTCGTCAATGGTGATGGTGATTTCTTTACCGGTCTTTTCCAAAGCCAAAACATCGGCGGCGCACAGCCACAATGCACGGCCAAAGGTAAGACCGATCGCCATAATCAGCACCAGCCAAACCACTGTTGCCAAAATGTGGGGTATGCCTTGCAGACCAGAAAGAAGCCGACCAAGCAGACTTTTCTTTTTGCCTTTGGGGTCTTCCGGATCCGGCGCGGATATATACTTGTCAGCGGGAAGGTCTTGTTCCTGTACAGGTTGCTCGGCGGCTTGGTCAGACTCAAGGCCAAATTCATCGCCCCAGTTTTCTTCAATGGTTTCCTGCACAATGCGCGCCAGCTCCATATCGTCCGGATGCATCAGTCCAGCAGAAGACACCGCTTGCTCGTCCGGACCGATCTCATTGGTGATATCGTGTTTTTGTAAAATCTTATCCAGCCACCCGTCAACCAAGCTGGCTGGGTCTTTACGCTTATTTTCCATAAGGAATACCTCCTGTCAACGAATGACGAACGCTTCGGCTACAGCCTTTGCGGCAGCCTCGCCCTTCAGAGCCTCAACCAGCGCAAGGCCGAAAGGAACGGCGCAACCTGCGGAAGTGCCGGTGATGACCCGTCCGTCCCGGACGCAAGGCACATCAGCCACGTAATTTGCACCGCCCATCTTTTCTTTGCAGCTGGGGTAGCAGGTAGCATTCAGACCGTCTGTGATCTGCAAGTCTGCCAATACGGTAGGACCTGCGCAAATGGCAGCAACAAACTTGCCGTTTTCCCAGGCAAACCGGATCGCGCTCATAGCCTCCTGGGATGCCCGGATTGCAGCAACGCCACCCAAACCGCCGGGCAGCACGATCATATCCATAGCGGTCAGATCCATTTCGCCAACCTCGATGTCAGCAACAATGCTGATATTGTGAGCGCCCTGGATTGTTTTTCCGTTCAGGCCAACAGTCAAAACCTCTACGCCTGCCCGGCGAAGAAGATCCAGAGGAGCAATGGCTTCCACTTCTTCAAATCCGGTGCCTAATAAAATGTAGACCATATTTAATCCTCCAGACACTGCTTCACAGCAGCATAAATTTCATTGTGGATATCTTCCATAGTGCGCATCGCACCATCTTTAACACAATCAATGATCTTCCACCCATAATACTGGGCAGCGGCTTTACCACACTGGCGGCAGGTAGCAAGGTACTGCATATCCTTTTCGTGGATGTCTGCCTGGGTGCTGGTGTCCTGTTCCCGATGCCGCAAGAGCTTATCCGTATAATCCGTGGGAACATCCAGATAGATCGTCAGATCCGGCTGCGGAAGACCCATCTTGTCATATTCAAATTCATACAGCCAGTGCAAATACTTTTCCCGGTCCGCACCGATTTCTTTGGAAGCCTGATGGACGGCGTTTGAGGTGGTGTACCGGTCGGACAACACAAGACCGCCCTCTTCATACCACTGACCCCAATCCATCTTATAGGAGGCAAACCGGTCAACCGCGTAGAAAGCAGAGGCAGCGTAGGCATTAACATCGGTGGGTTTTGTTCCAAACTCACCGCCCAGGTACATCCGGATCAGCGCAGAGCTTTCCTGGTCATACCGGGGAAAAACCAGCCGTTTGAAAGCAATTCCTTCTTTTTCCAGATGCTCAGACATCAAACGAAACTGGGTGGATTTTCCGGAACCGTCAGTGCCTTCGATTACAATTAGCTTGCCCATTTTTTCTCTGCCTCCTCGTTTTCGGAAGAACATAAAATATCACCATAAAATATAGCACAATTTTTTGCATTTGTCCACTATAAGAATATTACAGGGGAAATTGTCGGTAAGTTGTGCTTGTTTGCCGTATGGCAGCTTTCTGTTGCATATTTTGCCGGGAAATGATACAATATAATAAGATCAAATACTTAAGGAAGAGAAAAATGGAAACAAGCAACATTACATTTAAAGACTTGGGCCTTTCGGATGAAATTCTAAAGGCTCTGGAGAAAAAGGGCTATGGCTATCCTACTACCATACAGCAGCAGGCAATCCCTGCCTTTTTGCAGTGGCGGGATGTAATTGCAAAAGCCCCCACCGGAACGGGCAAAACCTTTGCTTTTGGTATCCCGATGATCGAGCATATTGACCCGGAAATGCAGGAGGTGCAGGGCTTGATCCTGGCGCCTACCCGGGAACTGGCTATTCAGATCGGCGACGAACTGCGTAGCCTGCTGACCTATTTTAAAGGTATTCGCGTGGCGGTGCTTTATGGCGGCGCAGGTATCGTGGGTCAGGCAAAGCAGCTGGAGAAGAAGCCCCAGATCGTGGTGGCGACCCCCCGCCGATTGATGGACCACTACAACCGGAAAAACATCCGCTTTGATAAGATCCAGACAGTCGTTTTGGACGAGGCAGACCGGATGCTGGATATGGGCTTTTTCAAGGATGTAACCAGAATCATTGAAAAAGTAAAGAACCGTAAGAATTTGGGCCTGTTTTCTGCAACCATCTCGCAAGAGGTTATGACCGTCTCCTGGATGTACCAGAGAGACGAGGTGGAGATCACTGTTGAACCGAAAAAGGAAGACCGTCCGGATATTGAGCAGTATAGCATCACTGTTACACCTCTGGAAAAAGCAGAGACGACTCTGCGGCTGATCCGCACCCAGGGCTTTGAGCGGGTGATGATCTTCTGCAACACCAAGCATATGTGCCAGCGTCTGTGCGACGATTTTCAGCGGGCCGGCGCAGATTGCCTGTGTATCCACGGCGATATCCGCCAAAGCCAGCGGGAAAAGACAATGCAGCAGTATAGAGATGGCAAGCTTGCCGTCTTGATTGCAACAGATGTTGCTTCCCGGGGCATCGATGTGGACGATGTGGAATGTGTCATCAACTACGATGTGCCGGAGGAAAACGAATACTATGTCCACCGCATCGGCAGAACCGGTCGCGCCAAGAAAAAGGGCGTTGCCTACTCCATTATTGGCAACTTCCCGGAGAAGGCAAAGCTGGACGAAATCGCGAAATTCTCCAATTATAAGATTCAGCCTATGACCTTTGATGAGAACGGAAACCTGATGGAGCAACAGGTGAAGACGCCGACTCCGGCAAAAAGGAGATTGCGTTGACAGCCCTGGAGATGGGATTTCTGCTGCTGACAAGCAGCTTGGGCAATCCCGAAAGAAAACCGCTGACAATTCCTCAGTTCCGGGAACTGACGCGGCGGATGCGACAAGTGGAAAAACCCCTCCGTAGTGGAGAATTGCAGGAAAAGGACCTTTTGAAGATCGGCGTTGATTTGCCCATTGCCCAGCGAATTTTAGATCTGCTTTCCCAGCAAGAACAATTAAAGTGGTATCTGGAAAAAGGCGCGGGAAAAGACTGCTATCCCTTAACGCGAAACAGCTCCGAATATCCCGGGATACTCCATAGACGGCTGAATATGGAAGCACCGGGTGTCCTTTGGACAAAGGGAGACCGGCAGCTGCTGAAAAAGCCTGCAGTGGCTTTGGTTGGCAGCCGGGAACTGGGGGAGGATAATAAAGCTTTTGCGCAGGAGCTTGGGAAACAGGCGGCGCTGCAAGGCTATGTCCTTGTTTCCGGAAATGCCCGGGGCGCTGATCAGACCGCCCAGGGTAGCTGCCTGGAATATGGTGGAAAAGTAATTGCGGTGGTGGCGGACGAGCTGGAAAAGCATCCGCTGGAAGAAAATGTGTTATATATAGCGGAGGAGGGCTTTGACCTGGAGTTTTCTGCCGCCCGGGCGCTGGAACGCAATCGGGTGATCCACAGCCTGGCATCAACCACATTTGTCGCGCAATGCACATTTGGAAAGGGCGGCACCTGGGACGGTACAACGAAAAACCTCCGGCATAATTGGAGCCCGGTTGTTTGCTTTGACGACGGCAGTTCTGCAATGAAGGAACTTGCGCAAATGGGTGCGACTCCGGTTGCAATGGAATCTTTGGCAGATTTATCTGCCATAAGCGCCCCCGGTCAATTAAGTTTTTAATAATAAAGTGCGGCAAGCCTTGGGCAACGCTCCATAGTCAATTATGGAGTGTGGCCCTTTGCTTGCCGCATTGTTTTATTGCAACATTGGCTGTATTTGCTTGCCCTCCAGCATACAGGTAAGCGCCGGCAGGATTTTTGAAAAATCTGCCACGATACTGGTTGGCTTGTTAAAAGGATCGTCCTGTCCAAAGGGGACGAAATAATAATTCTTTCTTCCCAGCAATTTCCCAATATTTTCAGCTGCGCCTGCCAGACCGTCGTTGGTGGAGATTGCGACCAGAATGGGACGACCATTTCGTAAATGGCTTTTTGCCGCCATTGTTACCGGTCCGTCGGCGATGCTGTGGGCCAGCTTCGCCAGGGTGTTGCCGGTGCAGGGGGCGATGATCAATGCGTCCAATAACTTTTTTGGACCGATAGGTTCTACCTGCTCAATTGTGCAAAGGGGCTGCCGCCCACAAATTTCTACTACCTTGTGAATATGCTCTTGCCCTGTACCAAAGCGGCTGTCAATGCTGCAGGAAGGCTCGGACATAATGGGAATCAATGTGTGATTTTCTGCAACGTTGCGCATTGCTGCAAACACTGCATCAAATGTACATAATGAGCCACACATGGCAAACCCGATATTCATTTCGAAACTCCTTTCATTTTGTCTGTCGAATTAAACGCAATATGGTACTTGCAATCAGCGCGCCGGAAGATTCCGGTGCGTCCTTATTGGGAAGCCCTCTGGCCCAGACCACATCGTCCGCCTCAATTCCAAGCTTGGATGCTAAATCGATTTTCAAACAATCCTTGTGGCAGAATTCTGCTGCGTCTTGGGACAGTACTGTGTTTGGAACTGTGTTGAAAATCACCCGGTAACGGATCAAACTATAGTTAAGATTTGTGCTGTCTTCTGTCTCATAACCCAAAGATTCCAGCGCTGCCCGATCCGTTTCTTTTCTGGCGGCAACAGTTACGATTGCACCCATTTGCTTTAGAAGCGTGGCAAGGCATTTTCCAATGCGCCCCCAACCGATCACCAGCACCGGGCAGCGGTCTAAAGTAACCGAAAGCCGGTTGAGCGCCTGCTTAATAGCGCAATGGGCGGTAATGTTTGCATTCTGCGCCAAATACAGAGGATCTTTTAAAAGATCAATTGTGTGATATTCAGCAAGCTCCGGCAGGCCCAGATTGCCACCGATGATCGTAACATCCTTAGGTACTTGAGATAATATTTTTGATAAGCTGTCGTCGCCTTGCTGTGGTGTGAAGGGAACACCCAGCAAAATGTGAGTAACATTTTCGTCTGGAGTATTTGCAAAAGGAAACCCTTTTTCCTGAAGCTTTTTGGCTGCAAATTTCAGGGCATCGGTATGCCCGGCAGTATAAAAAACAGTACCGCTCATAGAAATCACCCTTTCATGCCAGATTATGTATAGAAGGTTGCAATTGTGCAGCTTTTTTGTTATACTGGAGAAAAAGGAAGACTCAACGCGTGAGGTGAGAAAATGAAAAGACACGGATTTATCCACGATATGATGGATGTTAAGGTTTTGATCCTGTTTGTGGCAGCCCGAGCCGGATATCCATTGACCACCCAGGAAATTTATGAGCTGTGCTACCAGGATGATTGCTTGAGCTATTTTGATGTGTGTACCGCCATTCCCCAGATGGTGGAGTCCGGCCATTTGAAGGAGCTGGAAGGCGGCTGCTATGAGATTACCCAGAAGGGAAGGCAGGACGGCGAAGTTACTGCGGATTCTGTCGCATTCACTGTCAGACAGCGGGCAGAGAATGCCGTTGCCCGTTTCAATCGCCAGTTGCGCCGCAGCAGCTTTGTCAAAACCCAGATGATTCCCCGGGAAAGCGGCGAATACTCTGTTGTAATGGCGCTGGATGACGAAAACGGCAATCTGATGACCCTGGAGCTGCTTGCCCCAAATCAGCGGCAGGCTGTGCATCTGGGAAAGCAGTTCCAGCGCAAGGCAGAGATCATTTATAACCTGACAATGACAGAACTTTTAGACACGGAAGAATCTACGGAAAATTAAAGAAAAAACTTGTTCTTATGAGCAAGCTATGTTATAATATAAGTACACCGAAAGGTGAAACGAAAGGAGCTTGTGCATATGAAATTTCAGTTCAGTGAAAAGAAAGTTAAGTTGCCCGCAAATGTCCACGCTTATGCTGAAAAGAAAGTAACAAAGCTGGCACGGTATTTTGAGGAGGATGCGCAAGCACTCATTGTATTTTCTGTAGAAAAAAACCGGAACAATGTGGAACTGACCGTTCGGGGTGCAGGTACATGGTTCCGGGCGAAGGAAAGTACTTCCGATATGTTTGCCTCCATCGATGCTGCAGTGGGAACCATTGAAGGACAGATTCGTAAGAATAAGACCCGTCTGGCTCGGCGTTTGCGGCAGGATGCTTTTGTGCGCAGCGTAGAGGAAACCTCCTTTGCGGAAGAACCGGAGGAGACACTGGAGATTGTCCGTACAAAGAGCTTCCGGTTTGCACCTATGACCCGGGAAGAAGCTGTGCTGCAGATGAATCTGCTGGAACATAACTTCTTCGCGTTCCGGGATGAAGACAACGGCGGTACTTTTGCAGTGGTATACCGCAGAAACGACGGTGGCTACGGCTTGATCGACGACGAAGAATAATCCCCAAAGACCATAAAATGGGAGCCTTCCAGAAGGCTCCCATTTCTTGTTCTTCGAAAAAAAGAAAAAGATAAAAAATTTGCCGAGAAAGATAAAAAAGTTCTTGACAACACTAGCACCTTATGCTAAACTGAAAAAGCTCTCCACTTTTCCGGCGAGCGAGCTTGTACCTTGTAAATTGAATAACGCAAAGACGAACTAAAAAACACCTTGGACAATTAATGAATTGTTTAAGTTTCGAGTAAATCGAATTTAAGCCAACGAAAATTCTTGAGTAAATTTGCTAGACAAATTATTCAAAA
>JAZLAB010000043.1:0-2454 GCA_045612985.1 Faecousia sp. | reverse complement strand
CTGGAAAGCCTCAGCAAAAAGTACAATGCTGAAATTCGCATAGTCACAATGTCTTCTATGGATGGCGGTGACATCGACGAGTTCTTGGAGTACTTGTACGATGAGTCCGGCTTTGGCTATGGTGAAAATCACGATGGCGTGCTGCTGCTGGTATGCATGGATCCCCGGGAATACCGGATCCTCAGCAACGGCTTTGCCGGTGAGGCAATCACAAGCAGTGATATCGATACCATTGGCGAAGCCTTTAAATCCGATTTGTCCGATGGCAATTATGCCGATGCCTTTGATACATTCGCAGATCAATGCGAATACTACTTAGACGGCTATATCAACGGATTTCCCTTTGATGTGTCCACAAGTCTGTTGACTGCGGTAGGTATTGGCCTGTTGGTAGCGGTCATCGGTACAACCATCTTGAAGGGTCAGCTAAAATCTGTAGCAAAGCAAGATCGGGCGGATGTGTATGTAAAGCCCGGCAGCCTGCAGATCACCCAGTCCGGTGACTTCTTTATGTACCGCAATGTAACCAAGACTGAAAAACAAAGTAGCTCTTCTTCCGGTAGCAGTGGAGGCGGGTCTTCCCGTAGCACCGGTGGTGGCTCGTTCTAAAAGTTCGTTTATTAAAACCTAAAAAATGGAGGAAATAACTATGGCAAAGCATAATTGCGCAATCTGTGGCGCAGAGGTTGGTTTGTTGAGTGGTCAGAAACTGGCTGACGGTAATTACATCTGCCGTAAGGTCTGCAGAAAAAAGCTCCTCAAGAATTTCGACTGCATTCCTGCAACATTGGGTGATGTAACCGCACACATTGAACAGGTTGAAAAAGGCACCCGCATTTGGAATGAATTGCTGCTGCCCCTGAAGAAGTCCAAGAATAAGGAAGAAAAGCTGAAGATGATGGGCGTCGGTGGTCCTCTGCTGTACGCATCTCCCTCTACCGGCTTGGTGGCACTGGTTGAAACTCGCTATAAGTTTATGGTGTTTGGCAAGAGCGAACTGGCTTGCGTTTATCGCATCGCCGATCTGATGCAGTATGACTTTGAGGAAGAAACTACCAAGAACTCCGAAGGCAAGGAAGAGAAGAAGCAGTACTGCACTATGATGTTCAAGGATACCGCTGGTATGTACGGCTTCCGTCTGACTGTTTCCGGGCAGAAGGAATATGAGTCCATTGCCAAGTACTTTGATACCCTGTTCGGTATCCAGAAGACTTTGGGCAACTCCTTCAAGAACGCAAAGCGTCAGCTGGATGCTTTTAAGTCTGTTGCAAATACTGTGAAGGCTGCTGCAGCCGGCACACTGGATGAAGCACAAGCAGCTGAGACCATCGGTGCACTGGATGCTTCTGTATACGGTGATCGTACCCAGTGGATCGAAAAGGCAGATGCCGCTTTGGCTGCATACAAGTAATCACTACTCTGCAGAGTAATTCCTAGTTCCGGAATGGTATTGGCAGATCTTTATTTGTATGGTATCATAAAGGAAGTGGTGGCTAGCCACCACTTCCTTTTACTATAGAGGTGAATGTTATGGGCAGTAAGCCGGATAAAAAGCAAATAAAAAGTAATATCAAGCAGACGCAGCAGATTGATCGTCGCTTGAAAGCTGCTTTGGATGGAGAGCGGGAGGAACTTGCGCAGCTGCGAAAAGCGGCAGACCAGTTCCTGAATGCCCGAATTCAGGCGTCCCTGGAAGCTATGGATGTGGATATGCTTACCCAAGGAAAGCAGAAGATCCGTGTATCTTATCTGCGTTCTGCCGGTATTCAAAATATGTGGCAGCTGTCCAAATTGTCCCGGCAGCAAATCGAGGATCTGGACGGTATTGGTGCACAGGGTGCTACTGCTATTTATGATTTGACCAAGCAAATCGTAAAAAATGCCAAGGAAAAGCTTTCCGTGCGCATTGGAATCGATTCTCCTACTAAGGCGGACGATGCTTTGGTGGCGGCGCTGTATTGCGTGATCGTCCACGGTCAGCAGCGACAGCAAATCAAGAGCCTTTACGAGGGACATCACAAGCCGCTTGCCAAGGAGATCGCCGCGGCGCAAAAGGCCGCCAGCGGTTTCTCCTGGTTCTTTGCTTCGGCAAAGGAACGGGAAACGGCTTTGGCGGCTGCGGCAGCCTTGCAGGAACGGTTGGAAGGCGAATTTGGTGACCTTTCTTTGCTGGAAGCCTATGATGGGGTAGCCAAGGCGGATGTCACCGAGTGCTATGCCCATTTCCGTGACCATGCTGCGGATTACTATGCGGCGCTGGAAAAGTACTGCACACAGCTTCCTGTGGCGCAGGACACCAAAGCAGGTCTTCCGGAGGAACTGGTGGCGCAGATCGAGGCAACCCAAATCGACCTGACAGGGTTAAAAGCCACCCTCCGTAGCTACCAGGACTTTGGTGTCCGCTATGCGGTGCATCAGAAGCGCACCCTCTTGGGTGACGAAATGGGTTTGGGC
>JAZLAB010000042.1:0-18297 GCA_045612985.1 Faecousia sp. | reverse complement strand
CACGGGCCAGATCAGCAACGATAGGTGCTGCACCGGTGCCGGTGCCACCGCCCATACCGGCAGTGATGAAGACCATATCTGTTCCCTCAAGAACCTTAGCGATTGCAGCGCGGCTCTCTTCAGCGGACTTCTGGCCAACCTCAGGCTTGGAGCCAGCGCCCATACCATTGGTGAGCTTTTCACCGATCTGAATCTTATTGCTGCAAATGGACTTATTCAGGTCCTGCTTATCAGTGTTGATAACAACAAACTCAACACCGTCAACACCGGCTTCAATCATACGATTGACAACATTATTGCCGGCGCCGCCAACACCAATTACCTTGATTTTAACAACGCGTTCCTGGAACATTTCAGACATATGCTCTCCTCCTATGTATCGTTGCAGCACGGGATGCACCCATTTCTGCTATATTTATAATAGTACTCGTATATTCTACCGCGAAAAATGGTTTTGGTCAATAGAAATTCTCATTTTTCGTCAAATATTTTACAAAAAAACTTTCAAATTATGAAAACGGGGTATAAATCACCTGATATTCCTTTTCAGGATCCGGCTGGATGGTCAAACTGACATCCAATACGCCGCTGTCATAGGTTTGCATATACTCATCAATGGCAACCTGCGCCAGCTTGACCTTATAGGAAAGCTGCGTCGTATCGCCCATAAGAATCTGGAAGCGATCCTTGTACCAGAACTCCAGCTGGGTCATATCGGTTACATTGATCTTTGCTGCATCGCCAATGATTCCCCGCTCTTCCAAATACTGCGCAATAGAAATCGCCGCATCCAGTTGTTCAGCAGGCCAGGTAGTTTTCTGGGAGGATTCCCCTTCCCCAGTGGATTCCTGCGTACTTGGTTCAGTAGCAGTTGCTTTTTGACCAATGGTAGGCGCAGCAACCTTCACGCCGATGATCTGGGTCTGCTGCTCGGCCTCCGCCGCATTCGTCTTATCTACGATCATACCGTCAGCGCGCATAAGCCACCAGGAGCCATCTTCCGCTTCTACCGAATAAACAACATCCAGTTCCTCAATCTCAATTTTTACCGTATCCGGGAGTTTTATACCAACACGAACAGTTGCAACATAAGGAAGGTTGTTTTTAATGTTGGTGCTTAGTTTCGCTTCGCTGATGCCAAGCAGATTCTCCCCACCTGTAATGCCGGCAGCCTCCCGGACTTGCTGGGGCGTATATTTTTCTGCGCCGGCAACAGTTACTGTCCTTACCTTGAAGAAGATCGACATACCAAAAACCAAGGCAAATACAACGGCAATTACCGTAACAAGCCGCAGAACAAAGCGCGTTGTGTTAAAAGGACCGGGTTGGGTGTAGATCACTTCCGGATCCGGCTGTTTTTGCGCTTTAGGACGGGGCTTACTTTTTGTTTTTGTAGCCGCGGCAGTCTTTTTCCGGGGGGCTGTTTTCACTGCGCCGGGCGCAGGTCTGCTCTTCGGTTTGGCTGTACGCGTTTTTTCTCTGGTGTCCATACTGCGTCTCCTTTATTTCGAGCTTGCCAACTGCTTAATAATATCGCACAATTTCTGGGCAGAGTCAACTACACAGATTTTTTGCAAGGCTTTTCGCATTTGGTTGCTTCGATCCTGATCCTGTAAAAGCGCTGTGATTTGCGTCATCAGCAGCTGCGCCGTGCAATCTTTTTCCAGCACTAAAACCGCTGCACCGTTATCAGACAGCGCACGCGCATTCTTTTCCTGGTGATTGTCTGTAACATTGGGAGAAGGAATCAAAATGCAAGGTGTGCCGGATGCAGCGATCTCATTGCAGCTGGATGCGCCTGCACGACTGATAATAATATCTGCAGCCGCCATAACTGTCGGCATATTGTAGATATATTCCTGCATGGTGATGCCTTGTGTTCCGTCTGTGGGGATGTCCTTTTCCCGAACTGCCTCACTCATCCAGTCCCAGCCATAGCTTCCCGTTGCGTGGATATGCTGGAAGGGGTAACCGGCTTCTTTTTCCAGTTCAAACAGCTGCAAAACTGCCTGGTTCATTGCCCGGGCGCCCTGACTGCCAAAGGCAGACACCACCAGCGGACGATCATCCAATTTCAGCTCCTTGCGGGCATCTGCGCGCTTCGTGAAAATAAACTCCCGGCGCACCGGCATGCCCACTGTTTCCACCTTCTCCGGGTGCTTGTAGTACTTCGCGCTTTCCGGAAAACAGGTCAGTACTCTGTCCACTCTGTCTGCAATCATCCGGGTAGTCAGTCCTGGCATTGCATTTGCTTCGTGGACACAAGTAGGGATCTTCAGCATCGTTGCGGCAAGCAGCGCCGGAAAACTGGCATAACCGCCGGTGCCGACCACCACATCCGCCCCAAATTCCTTTAGGACTCCCTTGCAGTTTCCAACAGAACGCAGCACACACCAAATCGCCTGGGCATTGCGCTTCAGTCCTGCAAAAGAAAGCTCTCTGGACATACCCATTGCAGGAATCGTATGCAGTTTATATCCGGCTTTAGGAACCAGTTCTTCTTCCATTCGGTCCTTTGCGCCAATGAAGAGAATATTGCTGTCCGGATTTTGCTCTTTCCAAATATTGGCAACAGCAATGGCCGGATTAATATGTCCGCCGGTACCGCCGCAAGTAAATACAACGTTCATTCAATTCCCTCCTGTCTGGCCGGATGATGGCGATAACGGGATATGCTTAATAAAATTCCCATTTCGCCCAGATTCACAGCCAAAGCTGTTCCTCCGTAAGAGAAAAACGGCAATGCAATTCCCGTAGAGGGCAGCAGGTTCGTTACCACCCCGAGATTTAACACCGTTTGCACAGCGATCAGGGTAATCAGCCCTGCTGCCAAAACTGTTGAAAATCTGTCCGGCGCCCGCAATGCGATCCAGTAGCCCCGCAAAATCAGCGCTGCAAACAGCAGCACGATCAGCAGCGCACCGCAAAAGCCAAGCTCCTCGCAGATAATTGCGAAAATATAATCGTTATACTGAAAAGGCAGATATAAATACTTCTGCCTGCTTTTTCCCAAACCCATACCAAACAGCCCGCCGGAGCCGATGGCATACAAAGATTGCAAAATCTGATAGCCGGTATCCCCCGGGTCTTGCTCCGGGTGCAGCCAGGCGGTAACCCGGTCTCCGGCATAACCCATAAGGCTAATGTATATTACCACAAACACCACAGCAGCCGCAGCCGCGGCCAAGAGCCATTTGGGATTTGTGCCGGCTATATACATCATAACTACAGCAACCATACCCATCAGCATAATTGCCGACAAATGCTTTTCCAGCGCCAGTGGAATCAAGATCCCTAAAAGGGCGCCGCCAAAACCTAGAACGCCGTAGCGAAATTCTCTTGCTGATTGACCAAATCCTTTTGTTAATCGGGCAAACAGCACGATCAGTGTAAACTTTGCGATTTCCGAAGGCTGGAACTGTAATCCTGCGATGTTGATCCATCGCTTTGCGCCATTGACGGACTGACCGAACAGCAGCACCGACAGCAGCAGCGCAATACTGACCCCATACAATGGCCAGGCTGCTTTCAGCCAAAAGTCCGGTGGAATTCTGCTCAACAGCACCATTGCCACAAGCCCGATCACCGCGCAAGCGCCCTGCTTCTGCAGATAGCGGGTAGAATCTGTGTAACCGGTATCGTACTCACTTTGGGCATAGCTTGCAGAATAGAGCATTGCAAGCCCAACGATCAGCAGCAGCATCAGTAAAATCAGAAACGGGATATCAATACTTACCTTCGTTTTAAAACGATGGTCCTCTTTGGCACGCACAGCTTTCTGCGCTGCCATACGATACTCCTTTCAGCCTAGAAAACGCCGTTCCATGCCAGCAGGCACATAATTACAGACACGGCTGCGAATACAAAAACGATTTTTTCTTCCTTCCAACCGCACATTTCAAAGTGATGATGAATGGGTGCCATTTTGAAGATGCGCTTACCGTGGGTAATTTTAAAATACGCCACCTGCAAAATTACAGACAAAGTTTCCACAATATATACAAGGCCTACCAAAATCAGCACCAACGGCATATCCAGCGCAAAGGCCAGGGCGCAAATAGCGCCACCGAGAAACAGCGATCCCGTGTCGCCCATAAAGACCTTTGCCGGATGCCAGTTATAAAACAAATACGCAACCAGACCGCCAGCCAGGCAGGCAGGCAGCACCGCCAGATCAAAAGCATTTTTCGCAACAGCCACTGCGGTAAAGAACACCATAACCGGGATCGTTACTGTGCCACACAGGCCGTCCACGCCGTCTGTCAGATTTACCGCGTTGACGCAGCCAACCATTACAAACATCGCAAAGAAGATATACACCAGCGGGTGGATCTGGAAAGAAACCTTCACAAAAGGAATATACAAATTGCAGCTGAGCGTCCCCTGCTTATAAAGCAGATACAGATACAGCGCAGAAACCGCCATCTGCAGCATTGCCTTCTGGGCAGAGGTCAGACCCAGATTGCGCTTAAATTTCAATTTGAAAAAATCATCCAGAAAACCAATCAAACCATAACAGCCGGCAAGGGCAAACACATATAAAACCGTGTAATCAGACATTTTAAACGCACTGATCGCCAGGCAAATCGCAGCAGCCAGAATGAACATCAAGCCGCCCATCATAGGTGTGCCGGCCTTATAATTATGCCAGGTAGGGCCGACCTCACGAATGGACTGTCCGGCCTTCAACGCCCGCAGCACCGGCAGCAGCAGCAAGCCAATGCCACCGCTTAACACAGCGCCAGCAGCTGCCATTACAAGAATCCTAGTCATGGTTTTCCTCCAATTATTTATCTTCTGTCAGAAACTTTTCCAGCACCTGCTCCAAACGCATACCACGGCTTCCCTTAAACAGGATCACATCGCCAGGCTTTGCCATTTGCTTGAGCATTGCGCAGAGTCTTTCCTTATCCTCAAAAGCCTTCGCGCAGCTATCGGACATACCACCGGTAATCGCGCCGCTGACCATTCTGTCGTTGTTAGGGCCGTAGGCCAGCAGGATGTCTGCCTTTTCTGCAGCAATTCTTCCCACCTTATAATGCTCTGCCTGGGTGCAAATACCCAATTCCAGCATCTCACCCAGCACTGCGACCCGGCGGCCTTCCCGATTGCCCAGGACATTCAACGCCGCAGCCATAGACTCCGGTCCTGCATTGTAGCAGTCCTTGATAATGGTGTACTGCCCCGCCTGGAAAATTTCCTGGCGACCTGCCATATTTTCAAAATATGCAAGGCTCTCAAAGATTTTTTCCTGGGACACCCCCATCTCGATGCCAACAGCCACAGCTGCCAACGCATCGGGAACAAAATGGCTGCCTTCCAATGCCAATTCTACAGGAAATTCTGCGTGATTGCAACGAACTTTCATAGAAATCAGGCCGGTATTTTCTTCCACATCTTTTCCAAAAACTTCACATTCTGTGTTATTTACGCCAAAATATGTGCAGTTTTCAACAGTTTTATGCAAATTCCAAAGGAGCGAATCATCACCATTGAGAATGATCTTTCCGCCCTCGCGCAGGCCTTCCAAAATCTCCAGCTTTGCCTGCAAAATACCTTCCATAGAGCCCAAATGCTCAATGTGCATCGTGCCAATGTTAATGATCATTGCCACATCCGGCTTTGCAATATCACTCAAATACGCGATCTCACGGAAATGGTTCATACCCAATTCCAGAACGGCAATTTCCGTATCCTCCGGCATTGCCAGAATTGCCATAGGCATACCGATGTCATTATTATGATTGACCGGTGTTTTTTCCACCCGGTATGTACTGCCCAGAACAGCAGCCACCATTTCCTTTGTGGTGCTCTTTCCTACAGAGCCGGTAATGCACACCACCTTCATACCAAGACGAAGACGCTCCTGCCGGGCAATATCTCCCAGCGCCAGCCGGGTGTCCGGCACGACGATGGCCGGGTAATCCCCATCGCAGTGGGTACACAGCACCGCTGCAGCACCTTTTTCCAGCGCAGCAGGGATAAAATCGTGTCCGTCTCTTACTCCCTGCAGCGCAACAAACAGCTGTCCCTGCTCCAGTTTACGGGTGTCATTGCACGCGCCTAAAAAGCTTACATCTTTATATTTGGGCGCAACCTGACCGCCGCACCACTGGGCAGCCTGCTGCAGTGTAATTCTTGCCATATTAGTTCCTCGTTTCCTTCAGGTACTGCTGCACCACCTCACGCTCGTCCAGGTGATGCTTTACGCCGTGAATTTCCTGATATGTTTCGTGGCCTTTTCCTGCCAATACAATTATATCATTCTTTCCGGCAATGTCCATAGCATATCCGATTGCCTGGGGACGATTTTCGATCACTTTGTAATTTTTCTTTTCGGGGTCAACACCCTCCAGGATATCCTCAATGATCGCCATTGGATCTTCGGTGCGGGGATTATCAGAGGTAATGATCGCGATATCTGCCAGATCCACGCCGATTTTACCCATAATCGGTCGTTTTTTCGCATCCCGATCACCACCGCAGCCAAACACCGCGCTCAGTCTGCCCTTACAGAAGCCGCGAACAGCGCTAAGCACATTTTCCAGGCCGTCGGGTGTGTGGGCATAGTCGATCAGCACCGTGTAGGGTTTTCCCTCTGTGGGAACGACCTCCACTCTGCCCTTAACGCCTTTTGCCGTGGTCAGAGCTTTTGCCGCCTGCTCCAGGGAGATTCCCAGCTGCAAAGCGCAGCCCAACGCGGTCATCGCATTATAAACCGTAAACTTACCCGGGATGGGAAGCTTCACTTGAGTTTTGATTTCGTTATAAATCGCGGTAAAGGTAATGCCATCTGCGTGGAGGAGTAAATCCTCTGCCTTCAGATCAGCATCATTTTCCACCGAAGTCGTCATCATCTGACCGGTCGCCTGGGCGCAAATGCGGGAGAACCACGCATCATCCCGGTTGATCACACACCGGTCCGCTCTGGAAAACAGCTGTGCCTTCGCATCACAATAGTTTTCCATCGTCTTATGGAAATCCAAATGATCTTCCGTCAAATTGGTAAAAGCCGCAACATCAAAATGCACACCACCCACTCGTTCCAAAGAAATTGCGTGGGAGGACACCTCCATAATCACATACTCGCAGCCTGCATCGCGCATTTTGGCAAACAGTTCCTGCAGCTCCAGACTCTCCGGTGTGGTGCGCTCTGCAGGCACGGAAACATCACCGATCATATTGTCCATTGTTCCCAGAAGACCCACCTTTGCGCCGGTTACAGTTTCCAGGATGTGCTTTAAAAGCAAGGTGGAGGTGGTCTTTCCGTTGGTGCCGGTAACGCCAATCAGCTTCATCGCTTTTGACGGATGACCATAGTAATTTGCGCCGATCTGGGCCAGCGCCATACGGTCAGATTTCACAAGGACATAGGGAATTTCTTCCTGGGGCTTCACAGCGGTTACAACCGCAACAGCGCCCTTTTCCAGTGCTTTGGAGATATACAAATTGCCGTCAGTAACAAAGCCGGTAACCGCCACAAAAAGGCTGCCGGGTACTGTTTTCCGGGAATCATAAGTTACGCAGGTGATCTCTGCCTCTACATCTGCACAGGTTTCTACGATTTCCAATCCCTTTAGTAAATCCTTCAGTTTCATACCTATCTCCTTAATCGACTGCTTGTGAATCTGTAAACTCCAATTCGATCGTTGTTCCAACCTCCGCCTGACTTTTAGCAGGCAAAGACTGGGCTGTTACCGTTACATTTGTTCCGGTGTCCGGGTTTCCCCTGACAAGAATGTAAAGACCCACGCTTCCGGCAGCATCCGCCGCCTGCTGGCGGGTCATACCCGCAAAATCCGGAACTTCTGCCATTCGTTTTTCCGGGGTTTCTTCCAAATACAGCAGCACTTGGCTGTCTCCCGGCACAGATTGTCCGGCAATAGGAATTTGTCCTTTGACCATCTGCCCGGTGCCGATTATTTCGCAAGTCAGGCCTTGCTCCTTTAATAGCTTTTGCGCCTGGTCTGCAGTTAATTCCGTCAAATCCTGCACAACTACCAAACGACCTGCCGCATCTTCCTCGGTATAGTTATGTGCCACACCTAAATACGGGAGAATGTCCGCCATGACCGCGCCAACTGTCGGCGCAGCCATCACACCCCCGGAAATGTATATTCCCGTTTGTCTGGACGGGGTATCCAACGCCACAAGTACAATATACTCCGGATCGTCCATTGGCGCAATACCTACGAAGGAAACAATTTTATCCTGCACCCGTTGTCCGTTTTCATCAAAGACATCGATCTTCTCACTTGTGCCTGTTTTCCCACCGATAGAAAAGCCGGCAACACTGGCATTTTTGGCAGTCCCTTCCGTTACTACCGACGCGATCAGCTGGCACATAGTTTGGGATGTTTCCTTGCTGATCACCTGCCGCACCGCAGTAGGCTCTTGCTTTAGCACTGTGTTTCCTTTTGCATCCACGACCTCGGAAACAATGTATGGCTCCATTAGTGTTCCGCCGTTGACCACAGCAGAAATTGCCCGCACCAGCTGCAGCGGTGTAATTTTAAAGGTCTGACCAAAAGAGCCGGAAGTCAGCGAAGCTGTTCCCCACTTATCTGTATCCGTAACCAACGCCTTGTCAAAAAATACGCCTTTGCTCTCCCCTGCTAGATCAATACCGGTTTTTTCCAATATGCCAAAGCGGGAAATGTAGTCATAAAACTGCTCCCCGCCCAACTTTAAAGCAATGTGGGCAAAGGCAAGATTGCAGGAATTTTGCAGGGCCTGCGGCGTTTGCTCCGCGCCGTGGCCGGTGGAGCGCCAGCAGTGCAGCCGTTGGGCTCGTCCGGGAATTTGTTCTGCGCCGCTGCAGTGAAATCTGGTTTCCAAATCAATTGCACCGCAATCCAATGCCGCCGCCATTGTCAAAACCTTAAATGTCGACCCTGGCTCATAGCCATCAGAAATACAGCGGTTTCGCCACTGCTTTAATCTTGCCTGGGTCAGCGCTTCCTGGTAGTTCTTCTTCCCGTCCGTGTAGTCTTGGCTGTTTTCCGGATGCATCAGATAAGAAAGGCGCATTTGCTCCAGCTGCAAGGCAGTTTCCTTGTCCAAGATCTGGGCATAATTGTTCGGATCATAGCCGCCCATAGTTGCCATTGCCAGTATTTCACCGGTCTTGACACTCATTACCATCCCAAAAGCGCCATTTTGCACATCATAGCGGGAAATGGCATTTTCCATCTGTTTTTCCAGGCAAGCCTGCACCGTCGTATCCAGTGTCAGAACAACGCTGCACCCCGCTCCGGAGGATACATACTTTTCATAGGAAAAGGGCATATCCATTTCATTATTGCCCTTTGTGGTGATCACCTTTCCGGGTACGCCTTCCAAAAAGCTATTGTAAGATGCCTCGATTCCCTCCGAGCCGGTATTGGATGCGTTGGTAAAGCCAATCACTTGAGATGCCAATGTGCCGTAGGGATAATAGCGCTTTGCGTTAGGCTCCAGATGAATGCCGGAAATATTATTATCATTGATATAATTGCGGATTTGTAAGGCAGTTTCCTCGTCGATTCGGGCAGCAATCTGCTTATATCGCTTTGAGGTATCCTTTCCCTGTTGGCAGATCCAGGTAGGGTCCAAATCCAAAAGCGCCCCCAGCTTCTCGCCAATCGCTGTCAAATCCGCTTTTGACTGTTTTAGCTCGTGGGGGTCTAAATATACATTTTCCACGCTTTGATTGCACGCCAGAATATTCATATTTCTGTCGTAAATCAAGCCGCGATCCGGCGTAACATTTGTCGTTCTCGTTTGATTGCGCAGGGCCAAGTTCCCGTAGTACTCATAATTGGTAACCATAAGGTTAAACAATCTGACGCCAATCGGCACGAAAGCCAATACACCCAGCAGCAAACCTGTTGCCAAAATTCTGTGGTGCTGCCCTGTATCTGCCCGAATTCGAGCATATTCCTTCCTGCGCTGCCGCTTCATAAAGTCCCGACCTTTCCCAATACATTTTAGAATGGGCAGTAAGGGATTCCCTCACCGCCCATTATAGCTGCTATTGTATTGTATTGGTCGGTTTCAACATTATGCAAACAAACCTGCCAAAAAGCTGTAGATCTGCTCCCAGGCGTTGGGTGATTTTTCCTGCTCTATCGCAGGAACTTTCATAGTTATTTGCGTAACCTGATCCTTGGGCACCATACCCAGTGCCAATGCGGTTTTTTCCACATCTGCAATATCGTAGCTTTCTTCATATGTAGCATTCAGCTGTCGCTGCTCCTGCCAGAGGGTATCCACCTGACTTTCCAACACAGCAACATTTTCCTGCGCCTGACGCAGCTGAACTACGCCCACGATCATCATCACCAGCATCACAGCAGCCAGCACGATACCGGCTGTCGCAATGGGATCGATGTGCAGCGTGATGCGCTTAACCTTTTTTACACGGGGAAGCTTTGCTGTCGGCATCTGCTCCACCGTGGCAACCTTGCATGCGGCGCTACCTGCAGTATAGAACTGTACATACTGAATGCTTGGATGCTTTGCCATTGTGCTTCCCCCTTCTTCATTATTTTTAAAGTTTTTCGCAAACACGCAGCTTTGCGCTGCGGGAGCGAGGATTTTCATCTAATTCTTCGTCTGTTGCAACGATGGGCTTGCGGCTGACCAGCTTTACCTGGGGCTTCTTTCCGCAGACGCACACCGGAAATTCCGGTGGGCAGGTGCAGCCCTTTGCTGCAGCGGCCATTGCAGTCTTAACGATCCGGTCTTCCAAGGAGTGGAAGGTAATCACCGCCAGCCGTCCGCCGAGATTTAGTAACGGGATTGCATCCTCCATTACCTTTTCCACAGCGCCCAGCTCGTCATTTACTGCAATTCGGATGGCCTGAAAGCTCCGCTTTGCCGGGTGCTGCTTTTCCCGCAGTGCTGCCGGCGGCATTGCAAAGCGGATAATGTCCACCAATTCTAAAGTGGTTTTAATCGGTTGTTGCTCTCTGCGGCGGCAAATTGCCGCTGCAATTTGCGGCGCATAGCGTTCTTCTCCATAGGTATATAAGATCCGACGAAGCTCCTCTTGAGGCCAGGTGTTGGCCACCGTTTCTGCATTTAGCGCGTCTTGATTGTTCATCCGCATATCCAGCGGTGCATCTACCATATAGGAAAAGCCGCGGCTGCCGTCATCCAACTGCGGGGAAGATACTCCCAAATCCAGCAGGATGCCGTCCACACCGGAAATATTTAAGTCCTTTAAGACTTTGGCAATTTCACAAAAATTGCTGTGCACCAGACTTACCCTGTCTTTGTAGGGCTCTAACCGCTTTCCTGCCGCTTCCAAAGCAACCGGATCCCGGTCAATGCCAATGAGCCGTCCGGTGGTCAGGCGCTTTGCAATTTGGCTGGAGTGTCCAGCACCGCCCAGTGTGCCGTCCACATAGATGCCGTCCGGCCGTATGCTTAATCCGTCCAAACATTCATTTAATAGAACGGATATGTGGTGGAACTGACTCATAGACCAATGGCCTCCAAAGAAGCCAGCAGCTTCTCGGGTGTAAGATTTTCATTTTCAAAGGCTGCAAATTCTTCTGCATCCCAGATCTCTGCCTGCCCTGCCCGTCCGACGATCATCACATCCCGGGCAATGCCCGCGTAATCCAGCAAGAACTGGGTCAGGGAAAAACGGAACTGCTTATCGGGACTGCATTGGTTGGCGTTCATAAAAATCAAGCTGGTGGCAGCAGAGCGCTGGGAGATGGGCAGCGCATTGTAATTTTCACCCAGCACGGCCCAGTCCTTGGCGGTGTAAACCGTCAGACAACGGCGGCCACAGTTGACACCCAGGGTAACGAAAAAGTCCTCCCCCAGTTCTGCACGCAGTTTTGCCGGGACAAACAGACGGTTCTTGTCGTCTAATTTGGCTGCGTATTTACCGATCACAATGCTCACCTCACTCCATTTTGCTCCACTTAGCTACCATTTTGCTCCATTTACTGACAGTATAAACAACAATTTTCAAAAAATCAATCTTTTTTTCAGGTTTTTTTCAAAAAATCGTCAAAAAAGTTTTCTTTTTCGCCATATTAGAACACTTGTTCGAACATTTTGCCACTTTATCCCAAAAATTGCACCGTTCCCTCCTGCCAAACTGCCTGGATCTTTTCCGGATTTTTGCTGCAATTAAGCAGATACACACTCAATGGTTCTTCCACCTTTTCCTGCACCAAGCGGCGCAGCTGTCTTGCCCCGGACTTGCGCTCCATTTTTCCGCCCAGTGTAGCCGCAAGTGTGTCCGGCAGGATCAGTTCGATTCCCCGGGATGCCGTTCGCTGCTGCAGCTGCTTGAGATACTTTTCCACGATGCCGTTTACAGCCTTTTCCTGCAGCGGTGCAAAATGCACGATATTATCGATCCGTCCCAGAAACTCCGGTGTAAAATGCTTTCGCAGCAAACTGTCCGTCTCCCCTTCCCGGCCGGAGGGCTGAAAACCCAAACCGTCCCCCTTCAGTTCCCCGCCGATATTAGAGGTCATTACCACAACTGTATTTTTAAAGCTGACCCTTCTGCCGGTAGAATCTGTAAGCTCTCCCTCTTCCATAATCTGCAGCATAATTCCCAAAACATCCTGGTGCGCTTTCTCCAATTCGTCCAGCAGCACCAAACAGTAGGGCCGCCGCCGAACTGCTTCTGTCAGCTTCCCCCCTTCTTCATAGCCAACATATCCGGGAGGCGCGCCAATCAAGCGGGCAACGGACTGCTTTTCCATATATTCCGTCATATCCAGCCGGATCATCGCATCCCGGCTGCCATACAGCTCCTGGGCAATGGCGCGGCAAAGCTCCGTTTTACCCACACCTGTTGGGCCGGTAAAAAGCATACTGGCCACAGGCCGAGTCTCATCCCGAATACCGGACAGCCCCCGACGCAAGGTTTTGGACACCTCTGCGATGGCCTTGCTTTGGCCGATCACGTGCTTTTCCAGAATGCTGTCCATCTGCAGCAGACGCTGCTTTTCATCTGCCGTAAGCCTGCCCACCGGAATTCCCGTTCTGGCATAGACTGCCCAGGCGATGTCATTACCGGTTACCGGCCGCTGACGGTGAGACTCGGCTGCCTTTGTCATTTTCCGCATCTTATCCCGCAGCTCCGCCGCCTTTTCAAACCGGCTTTCTCTGACCGCTTCGCTTAATTCCATTTTCAGTTCCTGGCAGGCATCGGTCTTGCTTGCCGCCATCAGCTCCATCCGGGCGTGAGCCGCGCCCTCATCCAAAAGATCAATGGCTTTGTCCGGCAAAAAAAGATCCGGTAAATACCGAATCGATAACCGGATTGCTTCCCGCAGTGCTTCTTCTGTTATGCGAATTTGATGGTGGTATTCCAGTCCGGGCTTTAACCCCCGCAGGATGGCCATTGTTGCTTCTTCGTCCGGCTCGGCCACCGTTACCGGCCGAAAGCGTCGCTCCAAGGCCGGGTCTTTTTCAATGTGCTTGCGGTACTCCGTCAAGGTCGTAGCCCCAAGCATTTGCAGTTCTCCCCGTCCCAACGCCGGTTTTAAGATATTGGATGCGTCAATCGCACCTTCTGCAGCGCCTGCGCCCACAATGGTGTGCATTTCGTCCACAAAAAGAATGATATTGCCGCACCGTTTGATCTCTGCCAAAACATCCCGCAAGCGTTCTTCAAATTCTCCCCGGTATTTCGTGCCTGCAACAAGGCTGGCCATATTCAGATTCATCAGCCGTTTATCCTTTAACTGGGGCGGCACATCCCCCGCCGCCATCCGCTGTGCAAGGCCTTCCACAATGGCCGTTTTCCCCACACCCGGCTCGCCGATCAACGCCGGGTTGTTTTTATTCTTTCTGCAAAGGATGCCGATCACCGTATCGATCTCCCGCTGGCGTCCGATCACCGGCTCCATTGTGGCCGCCTTAAGAACCATATCCTCGCTGAATTGCTCCAACAGCTTCGTTTCCACCGCCTCCTTATTCTGCTCCCGCTGCAATGTCCGTTCCCATTTCAGATAATCTACAATGTCGCTAAACAACGACTGTGTGTCTATGCTGCAAAGGAGCATAAGCTCCTGGGCCGCTGTATTCTCTTTGCGCAGCAAAGAAAGAAGAATATGCACACTATCTATGCGTTTGCTTTGCAGCCGTCTGGCTTCGTTGCGCGCCCCTTGCAGTACCGTTCGTGCCTGGGCTGAAAAGCTTTGGGGCAGCGGCAGATCCGGCGTACCAACGCCATACATCAGCGCCGCCAAGCCCTCTGCAAATTGCCAATCAAAGCCGCCAAAACGGAGCATCTGCCCCGCCAGCCCCGGCGCTTGTGCCAATGCCAGCAGCAAATGCACACTGCCCACATAGCTGTGTCCAAAGGCTCTGGCCTTTCTTCCTGCAAAGGAAATTACCCCCTGTGCCTGTGATTCATACTGCATAGCGGCCTCCTTTTTTGGAAAATTTTCCCCATTTGAAAGAAAAAATATACAGAATGTAAAAAAGGAATTGCATTTTCAAAAATTCGTGCTAGAATAGATTTACATCCTAATGCGATGCACTACTATACATATACTGGAGGAACGATCATGGCTTATACCATTACCGATGCATGTGTCAACTGCGGCACCTGCGCTGACAACTGCCCCGTAGAGGCTATTTCCCAGGGCGAAGACAAGTATGTTATCGATGCTGACGTTTGCGTAAGCTGCGGCGCCTGCGCTGACAACTGCCCTGTCGAAGCAATCGTAGAAGAGTAATTTACGATTTCGCAATCTGCCTGCACCACTGCAGGCAGATTTTTTTCGGAGGTATCTATGGAAGTTTTGCATAATGGCTACACATTGGAGATCTCCCCCGGCGCTTTTCCTTTAAGTACAGATTCCATTGCCCTTGCCGATTTTGTCCGTCTTCCCAAAAGCGCGACAGTGCTGGATCTGGGATCCGGCTGCGGCACATTGGGTCTTTTCCTTTGCGCCCGGGACGAGATCTGCAAAATTACCGGGATTGAGCTGACCGAAGCTGCCCATCAAACAGCGCTTTGTAATATTGAAAACAATAAGCTTACGGACCGTCTTACCAGTATATGCGCAGACCTGCGTAATTTCTCCACCGTGTTGCAGCCGGGGTCTTTTTCCTGCTGCGTTTCCAATCCCCCTTATTTTACAGACGGGCCCCAGAGCAAAACCCTTCCCCTTGCCCGCAGAGAGGATGTCTGCACGATGCAGGATCTGATGGCTGCGGCAGCTTGGGCGCTGAAATACGGCGGCGATTTTTTCCTTGTTCATCGGCCGGAGCGGCTGGCAGAGCTGATCGTCTGCGCCGGCAGACATAATCTGGAAGCCAAGCGTCTGCGCCTGCTTCGCCACCGGAAAGACGGCGAAGTGTCGCTGGTGCTGGTGCAGCTGCGTAAAGGTGGCAAGCCCGGTCTTATATGGGAAGAAGAAAGCCTTTACGATGCAAAGGGCGAGCCTACCGAATACTTTAAGAAACTTTATCATCTCTAGGGAGGTGCGATTATGCCTGGAATGTTATATCTTGTTCCCACCCCCATCGGCAATCTGGGAGACATCTCCGTTCGTTGCCGGGAAACGCTGGAAAAAGCCGATTTTATTGCTGCAGAAGATACCCGGGTCAGCTTAAAGCTGCTGAACTACCTGGGCATCAAAAAAAGCCTTGTCAGCTACTATGAGCATAACAAGGCCCAAAAAGGCAATGTGATCTTGGACCGGATTTTGGCTGGTGAGACCTGCGCGCTGGTTTCCGATGCCGGCAGTCCCGCCATCTCTGACCCCGGTGAGGATTTGGTCAAGCAATGCGCCGAGGCCGGTATCACTGTATGCGCCATTCCCGGGCCTTGCGCGGTGATCACCGCATTAAGTATTTCCGGTCAAGCCACCGGCAGATTTTGCTTTGAAGGCTTTCTCTCCACCGCCAAGAAAAGCCGGCGTGAGCATTTGGAGTCTTTGGCAAACGAGCAGCGCACAATGATCTTCTACGAAGCCCCTCACAAGCTGCTGGCCACATTGGAGAGTATGGCCGAGGTCTTTGGTCCGGAAAGAAACATCAGCCTCTGCCGGGAGCTGACAAAGCTCCACGAGGAGGTTATTCGCACAACACTGGGACAGGCCATTGACCTTTACACCCAGCAGCCGCCCAAGGGCGAATTCGTTTTGGTGGTTGCCGGTTGCGCTCCGGAGGAAAAACCGAAAGCCACAGCAGAAGATGCCGCCCAGCGGGTCAGCCAGCTGATGGCAGAAGGCATCAGCCGCAAGGACGCGGTCAAACAGGTTGCCAAAGAATTGGATCTTCCCAAAAACGCTGTCTATGACGCAGCTTTAAACCTATCATAAAGCACACCCCACAGCAAAAGCTGTGGGGTATTTCTTTTCCCTGCCGCATATGGTTATACGGGTGATAAGTATGGTTATGAGCTGGATTTTTGTGGGTATATTGGCGATCTCCGTGATCGCATCCCTGGTTTTGGGTAACGGCGCTGCGCTGGCAGCGGCGATCCCCCAAGGGGCCCAGGCGGGTGTTACCCTTGCCATATCCATTGCCGGCTCCATCTGCCTTTGGTCCGGTGTGGGCAAAGTAATGGAAAAAGCAGGCTTTACCGCTTTTCTGTCAAAGCTGCTGCGACCCATATTAAATCGGGTCTTCCCCTCCTCCAAAAGTGATCCTATCCTTGCCGGTTATTTAAGCAATAACATCTGCGCAAACTTTCTGGGTTTGGGCAATGCGGCGACCCCAATGGGCATTCAAGCCGCCAATCGGCTGGCAAAAGGAAACACCGTTGCCACCAACGAGCTTTGCCGCTTGATCGTGCTGAACACCGCCTCCATCCAGTTGATTCCCGCCAATGTGGCAGCGGTGCGGACATCTTTAGGCTGCAGCACACCCTTTGACATTCTGCCTGCCGTTTGGATCACCAGCTTTTGCTCCGCAGGCTTGGGCCTTGCAATGGCCTTTCTTTTGGGAAAGCTGTGGCGCAAATGACCGACTATATCGTACCGATTCTTTTGCTCGCCGCCTCCTGTGTTGCCCTTCGCAAACAGGAAAACACTTATGATCTGCTTTTAAGCGGCGCAGAAGAAGGATTAAAGCTTTTGGCGCGTCTGATTCCCACCCTTATTTTGTTGCTGACTGCCGTAACGATGCTCCGGGCCTCCGGCGCTGTGGAAGCCATCAGCGGTTTTTGCGCGCCGGTATTTTCCTTTTTCGGCATTCCCCCGGAGACCGCCATTTTGGTGCTGATCCGGCCCATCAGCGGCAGCGCTGCACTGGCCGTTGGCGCAGACCTTATGGCAAATTACGGTGTGGACTCCACCGTTGGCAGAACGGTTGCAGTAATGCTGGGCTCTACGGAAACCACTTTTTACACCATCAGTGTCTACTTTGGCGCGGCCGGCATCCACAAAACCCGATACACCATCCCCGCCGCCCTCTTTGCCGATTTTGTCGGCTTCTTTATGGCATCTATGACCGTTAGGTTTCTCTTTTAAAAGCACAAAAATCGGGACAAGGCGTTACTGCCTTGTCCCTTTTGTCATTTAGACTTTAATATACTTTGCTGGGTTTACGTGTTCACCCTTATACAATATGCTAAAGTGTAAGTGGGCACCTTTTGATACTCCGGTATCGCCAACATAACCGATCACCTGACCGGCAGCAACCTTTTGGCCGGCAGATACAATGTAATGGGTTTGATGTAAATATTTACTGGAATAACCGTCCCGATGGTCAATCTCCACAGTATAGCCACCGGAAGAACTGTAATAAGCTCTGGTAACGACACCGGCGCGGGTAGCCACGATGGGTGTTCCCATACTTGCAGACAAGTCAATACCGTAATGGAAACGGCGTTCTCCGTAAACAGGATGAATCCGCCAGCCAAAGGGGCTGGAAACGCGCGTGAACTTACACGGCCTCAGCCAAGTCTTTCCACCAACTGTATTGGAGCCGCTACTGCTACCGGATGGGGTGGGTGCAGATGTGGACAACCACTGCTGATACTTGACATCTTCCAAATCGTCCTTCGCATCCTTTAGATCACTACCAACTTTATGGGCGTCTTCTTCCGCCTTATCCAAAAGCTTTTGGTATTCCTCACCGGTAGCTACCAGGTCTGCCAGCAGCTTGTCTGCTTCCTCCCGCTTTTTCTCCTGCTTTTTCTGGGACTCTTCCAGCTTGGTCTTTGTTGCTTCCAAGCCGACTCTTTCTGTTTCCAGGGTCTTTTTAGCCTCGGCCACTTCCTTGGCAGCCTCGTTCATTTCATCCAACCGGCGCTGGTCAGCAGCGGCGATCTCCTCGATCATATTGATCCGGTCCAGAAGATCCGCAAAGTCATTT
>JAZLAB010000041.1:0-4476 GCA_045612985.1 Faecousia sp. | reverse complement strand
GCAAATAAAAGCCGCCCCCGGAAGGGGGCAGCCAGTAATCATTTGCGGTTGGCGAACCGTTCATGCGTCTTAAGACGCGGCTGTATCAGGCCCTTATAGGGCCAGTGCAAGCCACCGGCTAAGCCGGTGGTCTTGACTTTTTGAAGAATTAGTCTTCCTTCGCCTTGTTCAGCATTACATTGGTGAGGATGCCCAGGATCAGAGCGCAGGCGATGGAGGCCAGGGTCACATTACCGAAGGAAACGCTCAGGCCGCCGATGCCGGTGATCAGGATCACAGCAACCACAAACAGGTTCTTGCTGGCGCCCAGGTTGACCTGCTGGATCATCTTCAGACCGGAAACAGCGATGAAGCCGTACAGGGTGATGCAAACACCGCCCATAACGCAGTTGGGGATGGAAGCCAGGAAGGTTACGAAGGGACCGAAGAAGGAGATGACGATGCACATCACGGCAGCTGCGGTAATGGTAACCACAGAAGCGTTACGGGTGATGGCAACACAGCCGACGGACTCGCCGTAGGTGGTGTTGGGGCAGCCACCGAAGAAAGCGCCAGCCATAGAGCCAACGCCGTCGCCCAGCAGGGTGCGGTGCAGGCCGGGGTTCTCCAACAGATCCTCGCCGATAATGGAGGACAGGTTCTTGTGGTCAGCAATGTGCTCAGCGAAGACCACGAAAGCAACGGGAATGTAAGCAACTGCAACGGTTACGATGTAAGCGCCGTCGATGTCTTTAATGCCCTTAAAAGCTTCAATGAAGGTAAACTCGGGAATGGCAAAGATCTTCATATTGGCAAAGACGGAGAAGTCAATGACCTGCAGGGCAACATTGTTCGTTGCAATGCCGATCACAGTGAAGATCGCAGCAACAACATAGCCAACCAGAATGCCCAGGATGAAGGGGATCAGCTTTGCCATTTTCTTGCCGTAAACAGAGAACAGCACAACAGCGAACAGAGTTGCCAGACCGCAGACCAGAGCCACATAGGGGCTGCAAGCGGAGACGCCGTCTACCAAAACCTTACCGGTGGTCAGGTCGCCAACAGCGTTGCCAGCCAGGGAAAGACCGATGATCGCAACGGTGGGTCCGATAACCACAGGGGGCATCAGCACATTGATCCACTTAACGCCAACAAACTTAACCACCAGCGCGATGACAACATAAACCAGACCTGCGAAAATCGCGCCCAGCAAAATACCGGCAAAGCCTGCGGAGGCAGAAGCGGCGCCGGCGAAGGCTGCGCCCATAGAGCCCAGGAAGGCAAAGGAAGAGCCCAGGAACACGGGGCTGCGGAACTTGGTAAGCAGCTGGTAAACCAGTGTGCCGACACCTGCGCCCAAAAGCGCAGCGGCCTGGCTCATGCCGTTGCCGATGATCGCGGGAACAGCGATGGTAGCTGCCAGAATTGCCAGGACCTGCTGGAAAGCAAAGACCAGCATCTGGCCGAACTTGGGTTTGTCGTGAATGCCATAGACAAGATTCATAGTGTTTCCTCCAATTATTAAATTTTTATTAACCTTCTTAATTATACGACTGGCGTGTCGAAAAAGCAAGAAAAAAGTACCCAAAAACCGGGGAAAATATGCCCAAAAAATGGCAGGAAACAAGGCGTTATTTCCTGCCATTTTTGGTGATTTAGTCAAGTACCGGAAGTGCTTTTGTCAGCAACCATTTCTTGACAAAAACCTATCCCTGCCGTAGACTAATGTTACGAAAAATCAGGAGAAACGATATGTGTTATGTAAACTGCAAGTTGTGTCCCCGGCAGTGCGGTGCGGACAGGACCGCCGGACAAAAAGGCTTTTGCGGCGGCGGGGAGACCGCGCTGGTGGCAAAGGCAATGCTCCACAAGTGGGAAGAGCCTGCCCTGGCCGGCAGCGGCGGCAGCGGTGCCATCTTCTTTGGCGGCTGCACATTAGGTTGTCTTTACTGCCAAAACCGGGCCATCAGCCAAACACCGGTGGGAAAGGAAATGGACTCCGCTGCGCTGCGGCAGCTGATGGAGGATTTGATCTCCCAGGGGGCGGAAAATATCGATCTGGTAACCCCTACCCAGTATCTTCCCACCCTTTTGCCGGCGCTGGAGAAGCCGCTGCCGGTGCCGGTGGTCTATAACTGCGGCGGCTACGAGCTGCCCCAAACCATAGAGAAACTGGCAGGAAAGGTGGATATTTTCCTGCCGGATATGAAATATGCGGATAATGCTTTGGCAAAGAAGCTTTCCGGGGCAACGGATTATTTTGAAAGCGCCGCTGCCGCCATCCAAAAGATGGTGGAAATTGCAGGATGCCCCCAGTGGGAGGGCGAAAAGCTGAAAAAGGGCGTGGTGATCCGCCATCTGATCCTGCCCGGCAATGTGGAAAACTCCCTGAAGGTGCTGGACTGGATCGGTCAGACCTTCCACAAGGGGGAGGTTTTGGTCAGCCTGATGCGCCAGTACACGCCGATGCCGGGGCTGCAGCCGCCCTTTGACCGGAAAATCACCGACGAGGAATACGATGCGGTCCTCAGCTGGATGTATTTAAACGGTCTGGAGGGCTTTACCCAGGAAAAAGAATCTGCAAGTAGCGCGTTTATTCCGGAATTTTAGGAAGACGAGCTTCATAGAATGTCCCAAGGTACTCACCAAGAGGAGGAATTGCTATGAAGCGGTTGGGTTGGTTGCTGCTGGTTGCGGTGTTGGTTTTTGGGATGTTCCCGGTAAAAGCCAAAGCGGCGGATATGCAGATCGAGGCGAAAAGCGCTCTTTTAATGGATGTTGCCACCGGGCAGGTGCTCTATGAGCAGGATGCCAACACGCCGTTGGCCCCGGCCAGTGTAACGAAGGTAATGACGATGCTGCTGATTATGGAGGCCATCGACAGCGGAAAGATCAAGTGGGAGGACGCCGTTACCGCGTCAGAGGAGGCGGCAGCCAAGGGCGGCAGCCAGATCTATCTGAAGGCCGGAGAGACTATGACGGTGGAAGAAATGGTCAAATCCATTGCCGTCAGCTCTGCCAACGATTGCGCCTGCGCCATGGCAGAGCACATTGCCGGCAGCGAGGCGGCCTTTGTGCAGCGGATGAATGACCGGGCAGCAGAGCTGGGGATGAAGGATACCAAGTTCGTCAACTGCACCGGCCTGGACGATAGTGCCGAGGCCAAGGAACATAAGACCTCTGCCCGTGATATTGCGGTGATGTCCCGGGAATTGCTGCAAAACCACCCGGACATCAAAAAATACACCACCATTTGGATGGACACAGTGCGCGGTGGCACCTTTGGCCTTTCCAATACCAATAAGCTGGTGCGGTTTTACAGTGGCGCCACCGGGCTGAAAACCGGCTTCACCGCCGGGGCAGGCTACTGCCTTTCCGCCTCTGCCCAACGGGAGGGGATGGAGCTGGTGGCGGTGGTGATGGGGTGCGAAACCTCTCCAAAACGGTTTGCTGCCTGCAAATCTCTGCTGGATTACGGCTTTGCCAACTACGCGCTGATCCAGCCCCAGACTCCGGAGGATCTGTTTGTGCCGGTGAAGCTGGGCAAGCTGGAGACGGTGCAGGCTGTGCCTGCCCAGGAGACCCCGCTGCTCATCGACAAGGGGCAAAAAAGCTCCGTCAGCATTCAGACGGAGCTGGAGGAAAGGGTAGATGCCCCGGTCAGTAAGGGACAGCGGCTGGGCACGATGACCGTGCTGTCCGGCCAGCAGGTGCTGGCCCAGATCCCGCTGGTGGCGGAAACGGCAGTGGAAAAGCTGTCCTTTGGGGATATTTTCTACCGGCTGCTGGAAAAACTGACAATGGCAAAATAAAAACCGAGGTGCATTTGCACCTCGGTAATTTTTATTACTCAGCAACGTAGGGCAGCAGAGCGATCTGACGGGCGCGCTTGATAGCGGTGGTCAGGTTGCGCTGGTGAGCTGCGCAAGTGCCGGTGGTACGGCGGGGCAGAATCTTGCCACGCTCGGACAGGTAACGGCGGAGCTTGGTAGCGTCCTTGTAATCAATGGCAGTTACCTTTTCCACGCAAAATGCGCAAACCTTCTTGCGCTTGCGGGGACGAACACGCTGTTCGTTAGCCATGGGAATTCCTCCTTTAGTAGTTTGTAGAAAAGTTCATTTTAGAAGGGCAACTGTGCGTCATCGTCTGCCAGCATCGCGAAATCGGATACGGGAGCAGCGGGCGCAGTGTAGCCGCCGAAGCTGGACGCTGCAGCAGGCGCGCTATAGCCTGTTTCGCCCTCGCGCTTGCTGTCGCCAAAGTAGACATTGTCTGCAACGACTTCAGCTGTGCGGCGCTTGTTGCTGCCTTTGTCGGTCCAGCTACGAATCTGGAGACGACCCGAAACCACTGCCATGCGGCCCTTGACGAAATACTTGGAGACGAACTCTCCGGTCTGACGCCATGCAACGCAGTCAATGAAATCGGTTTCCTTTTCGCCGTTTTCGTTCTTGCCAAAATCTCTGTCAACTGCCAGAGTAAAGCTGGTAACGGCG
>JAZLAB010000040.1:0-26514 GCA_045612985.1 Faecousia sp. | reverse complement strand
CAGATCCTCAATGCGAGAAGTGGATACAGGATCAAGAGCAGAGGTAGGCTCATCCATCAGCAGCACCTTCGGTTCTACTGCCAGCGCACGGGCAATACAGAGCCGCTGCTGCTGACCGCCCGACATTCCCAGTGCGTTCTTTTTCAGACGATCCTTCACTTCATCCCAGATGGCAGCACTCCGGAGCGCTTTTTCCACGATCTCGTCCAACTGTGCTTTATTGGTGATCCCATGGGTCCGGGGACCGTAGGCAATGTTATCATAGATGCTCATAGGAAACGGATTGGGTTTCTGGAACACCATTCCCACTTCTTTGCGGAGGTTATTGACATCCGTATCAAAGATATTCTGACCGTTGTACATAACCTCGCCGGTGATCTTTACGCTGGGAATCAGATCATTCATCCGGTTCAGAGTCTTCAGAAAAGTGGACTTGCCACAGCCGGAAGGGCCAATCAGAGCAGTGATGCTGTGTTCCGGAATTTCAATGTTGATATTTTTCAATGCCTGGAAGTTACCATACCACAGGCACAAATCTTTTGTAGATATGATACTCATACTTTACTTTTCCTCTCGAAATACTTGCCGATCAGCGTTGCGCTTAAATTGATCAGCAGGGTCAGAATCATCAAAATGGCAGCGATAGCGAAGGCAACCTCAAAATTGCCGTCTTCTGTTGCATAGACATAGAGTGCCACAGTTAGTGTGGAACCAGAAGAGAACAGTCCCTCAAAGAAGCCATTCAGGGTATGGGCAAATCCGGCAGTAAACAGCAGTGCAGCGGATTCTCCCACAATTCGGCCCACAGACAGAATGCAGCCGGTGATGATACCTTCCACACAGTTAGGAAGCACGACCGTGCGGATCATTCTCCATTTGCCTGCGCCCAGGCCAAATGCTCCCTCCCGGTAGGACTGGGGAACGGTTTTCAGGCTTTCCTGAGTGGTGCGCATGATGGTAGGCAGATTCATAATCACCAAGGTCAATGCGCCGGCCAGCAGGCTCTTGTCCAGATCCAGAAATAAACAAAAGAACAGCGAGCCAAATAAACCATATATGATGGACGGAATGCCGGACAGGGTCTCTGCCGCGTATTCGATCATGCCCACCAGCCGTTTGTTGGTGGCATATTCCGTCAGATAGATCGCTGCTCCCACACCCAGCGGCAGTACAATCAAAATAGTTGTTAGGATAATATAGAGGGTGTTCAAGATATCCGGCAGGATACCCACTGTGCCCCGGAGGTAACTGGGTTTGCTTGACAGCAGTTCCCAGGAGATGTTGGGCAGTCCATTGATTAGCACATAGCCGAGCAGGAACAGGGTCAGAGCAGCGGTGATCCCGGCAGCCAGCCACATAAAAAATCGCATAGCCCAGATATAAGCATTTCGTTCTTTCATTTCTTTTCTCCCTTCAGGAAGAAGTTGAGGGTCGCATTGATCAGCATAATAAACAGGAACAGCACCAGTGCAATGGAGAACAGCGCCTCCCGGTATAGTCCGTCCGCATAACCCATACCGCTGGAAACGGCAGTGGTCAGAAAACGGACACTTTCAAAGAGGGAGGGCATATTCGCCACATTGCCGGATACCATCATCACCGCCATGGCTTCACCGATGGCTCTGCCCACACCCAGCACCACAGCTGTGGCGATACCGCTTTTGGCAGCAGGAACACTGACACGGAACCAGGTCTCTTCCGGTGTAGCTCCCAGGGCCAGGGAGCCTTGCTCGTATTCCTTGGGAACAGCATCCAATGCTGTAATGGAAACCTTGATGATAGAGGGCAGGATCATGATAGCCAGCACGATCATTGCCGCCAGCAAGCTGGCACCGTCCGGCAAATGGAAGATTTCACGGATTGCGGGCACTAACACCATCATGCCAACCAAACCATAGACAACGGATGGGATGCCTGCCAGCAGGCTTACCGCAGCGGACATCCATTCCTTTACCCGTTTGGATGCTTTCTTGGACAGATATACCGCCGTAAAAAAGCCGATAGGAACGCCAATCACCAGCGCACCGGCTGTACCGTAGATACTGGAGAGGATGAAGGGCAGGATGCCGTACTGGGGATTAGAGGCTGCCGGATCCCAAACCTCACCAAACAGGAAGTCTCGCAACCCGATCTCCATAATAGCGGGGATACCGGAGATCACCAGATACACCGTAATCAGAAGCACGCAGGCAACGGTCACCAGACCCAGGATTAAAAAGATGCCGTGTACAATTCGCTCAAATAATTTATTGCTTTTCATAAATTCACCTAAGAATACACAGTAAGCGGCGATTTTCACCGCCGCACTGCTTGTTTAGTTGGCAGGTACAACACCAGCTGCACTGATGATTTCATGGGCAGCAGAAGAAGTTACGAAGTCAAAGAATTCTTGAGCGGTTTCACTCAGCGGTGCTCCTTCCTTGGTGACCAGCACGAAGGGACGCTGCACAGCATAGCTGCCGTCCTTGATAGCCTCCTCGCTGGGAGCAACACCACCTACGCTGATTGCTTTTACAGTATCCTTGACAGAGGAGAGGGAAACATAGCCGATGGCATTGGGATTCTCAGCCACGGCGGTCAGCACCGCACCGTTGGAAGTCAACTCCTGGCGGTAAACGCAGGCATCCTCGGTATCAGTGATAGACTCGAAGCCGTCACGGGTGCCGGAGGACTCTTCGCGACCGATGCAAACGATCTCACCATTCTTGCCGCCAACTTCGCTCCAGTTTTTGATCTCGCCCTTGAAGATAGCAGCGATTTGCTCCACAGTCAGGTCGGCAACCGCATTTTCGGTGTGTACAATGATGGCGATGCCGTCGATTGCCAGGATGGTTTCTTTCAAACCCTCAGCCTTTTCACTGTCCTTCAGATACCGGGAGGACAGGCCGATGTCACAGGTGCCGTCCTTCACGGCCTTGATGCCGGTACCGGAACCGGTGGCATTGTAGGTAAAGTTTGCGCCGGTTTCTTCCATGAAGGCTTCGCCCAAAGCGTTGATCACCTTCTGCATAGAGGTGGAGCCGTCAGTGGATACGGATGCGGTTTTCTTGCTACCGCAGGCAGCCAGACTCAGAGTCATAATCAGGGTCAGAATTACACAAATTAACTTTTTCATAAATAAAATCTCCTTGTCTTTTTGGTTTTGTTTTTCTGTACCTTATGGCTTTATCATATCCATTTCATGTAAAATCCAAAAGACAATGTCTGTATAATGTTTGTAAATTCTAACCATTGCAATAATGCTTTTTGTCTTAAATGGTATGAATCATCTTTATACAATCTTAACACCGCCTGCATGAGCCTTAACACCCCCTTTATACCTTTTATGATAGGATTACAGTAAGAAAAGTGTTGGGAGGTATCGCCATGTGGGCGGTTTTACACAAACGAAGGCTCAGCTCTTCTCAGATCATCCTCTTCGGCTTTGCCGGGGTGATCCTTGTGGGAACACTGCTGTTGCTGCTTCCGTTTGCCACAAACAGCGGTCAAAGCGCATCCTTTTGGGACGCGTTGTTTACATCAACTTCTGCTGTCTGCGTGACCGGACTGATCGTGCAGGACACTGCCGTCTACTGGTCAGCCTTTGGACAGTCGGTGATTTTGCTTCTGATTCAAATTGGCGGCATGGGTGTGATCACCGTTGCCGCAGCCATCACCATGGCTTCAGGCAAGAAAATATCCCTTATGCAGCGCAGCACTATGCAGGATGCAATCTCTGCCCATCAGGTGGGCGGCATCGTCCGGTTTACCGGTTTTATTCTGAAAGGGATATTCCTCTTTGAACTGTTGGGTGCATTGGTGCTGATGACCGTATTTGTTCCGGAATACGGTGTGAAAGGCATTTGGCTGGCGGTGTTCCATTCCATCTCCGCCTTCTGCAATGCAGGCTTTGACCTGATGGGCACGAAAAGCCCCTATTCTTCCTTGACTTCCTATGCTGCCCATCCGGTGGTGAATATCACCATTATGCTGCTGATCGTTATCGGTGGTATCGGTTTTCTCACCTGGCAGGATATTCGCCAGAACGGTTTCCGCATCCGGCGGTATCGGATGCAGAGTAAGGTGATCTTGTCCACCACCGGAATCCTGCTACTTATACCGGCGCTATACTTCTTCTTTTTTGAGTTCTCCGCAGAGCCGATGGGAAGAAGGATATTCCTATCGCTATTCCAGTCGGTTACACCTAGAACTGCAGGTTTCAATACAGCAGATCTAACAGCACTCAGCGAGACCGGTCAGACCCTTACTATCGGATTGATGCTCATTGGCGGTAGCCCCGGCTCTACCGCAGGTGGTATGAAGACTACCACAGCGGCAGTACTGGTTGCTTGCGCGGTGGCAGTTTTCCGCAGACGGGAAAACGGACGGTTCTTCGGCAGGCGGATCGCGGATGATACTGTAAAAAACGCGCTGACCGTATTTCTAATGTACATTTCTCTGTTTCTGCTTGGCGGTATGATCATTAGCCGGGTAGAGAATCTGTCGATCCTGACCTGCCTGTTTGAAACAGCATCTGCCATTGGCACTGTTGGCCTAACTTTGGGAATTACACCAGGGCTGCACCTGGTATCCAAGCTGATCCTCATCAGCCTGATGTTCCTTGGAAGAATCGGCGGTTTAACGCTGATTTTCGCCACACTGTCCGCAAATAAAAACACCCTCTCCAAGCTGCCTTTGGAGAAGATTACCGTTGGATAAGGAGGAATCTCTATGAAATCCATTCTTTTAATTGGCCTGGGCCGTTTCGGTAAACACATCGCAATGAAGCTCCGGGAACTGAACCATCAGGTCATGGCTGTTGACCACAAGGAGGAACTGGTGCAGGAGCTCCTGCCTTATGTGACCAACGCCCAGATCGGTGACAGCACCAACGAAGCGTTTCTGCGAAGCCTGGGTGTGGACAATTACGATGTCTGCATCGTAGGTATCGGCAATAACTTCCAAAACAGCCTGCAGACCACAAGCCTGCTGAAGGAATTGGGCGCCAAGCTGGTAGTATCCCGTGCCGCAACGGATGTACAGGAGAAGTTTCTCCTGAGAAACGGTGCGGACGAAGTAGTCTACCCGGAAAAGCAGCTGGCAAGATGGGCTGCCATCCGGTACAGCGCCGATCATGTGCTGGATTACATCGAGCTGGACAGTGAGAACGCTATCTTTGAAGTAACGATCCCACAGAGTTGGATGGGAAAGACCGTAGGACAGCTGGATATCCGTAAGAAGTTCAATATCAATATCTTAGGAACAAAGTGTGGAAGCAAGCTGGATTCCTTCATCACCCCGGACACCCTGCTGTGCGAGGGGAAATCCCTGATGGTGATGGGAAGATTTAAGGACATCCAGAAATGCTTCCGGATTTAAGATCGCAATTATGAAAGTTATTTGGATCATACTGGCTATGCTGAGCTTTATCGGTGGACAAGTATATTTGGTTTATCTGTTGAGAAAACTGGACAAATTTCTGAAGCGCAGGCCCAGCAATGAACCGACCTTTACTTACGATGATAGTTGTAGATATCCGGAGGATGTGGTAGAATGAAAGAAAACAAGATCGGAGGACTGCCTATGGCGGAACACATTCTTGTAGGCCTTTCTTCTGCTCCATCCAACGCCCGGATCATCCGCACAGCGGCAACGATGGCCAAAGCTTTCGGTGGCACCTTTACCGCGTTGTTTGTCCGCACGCCCAATTTTGAGGCAATGTCGGAAGAGAACAAGGAGCGTTTGCGGCAGAACACCTCGTTAGCACAGGAACTGGGAGCAACGATTGAAACGGTATTCGGTGACGATGTATCCCATCAGATCGCGGAGTACGCTAGACTGTCCGGCGTAACAAAAATCGTTGTGGGCAGAAGCGCGATATCCAAGCGCAGATTTTTTGGCAAGCCTACGCTGACAGAGAAGCTGACCCAGATCGCACCGAATATTGATATCCACATCATACCCGATGCCAGCACAGACCCGGCCTATCGGCAAAAGAAAGCCCGAAAGAGGGTCGATTTGAGGACCACACTCCGGGACTGGGGCATCTCTGTTGGCATTTTGACACTTGCCAGTGGGTTAGCCTTCCTGTTTTCCAAGGTAGGCTTTAGCGAAGCAAATATCATTGCCATCTACCTGCTGGCAGTACTGCTCACGGCAATGGTCACTTCCACCCGGTCAAGCTATGTGCTGTCGGCAATTGGAAGTGTCCTGGTGTTTAATTTCTTCTTTACCTATCCGCAGTTTTCTCTGCGTGTGTATGCAGACGGAGCGCCGCTGACATTTCTCATTATGCTGATCGCGTCCCTAACGGTCGGCACTATGACAGACCGGATGAAGGGACAGACAAAGCAATCCACCCAGGCAGCCTACCGTACCAATCTACTGCTGGAAACCAATCAGCTTTTGCAGAAAGCGCAGACGGACGAGAAGGTCCTGCAGGCTTGCCGTACACAGGTGTCCAAGCTGCTGGGCAGAACGGCATCTGTGCTGCCCGGTGTTGTCACCAGTACCAATAAAGACACACAGAGATATCCCATCAAGGTCCAGGACCGAATCTATGGAACGGTCATTATTGAGGGTGCGGAACCTCTGGAAGCCTTTGAGAACAGCGTTCTGCTATCCATCCTTGGCGAGTGTGCCTTAACACTGGAGAACAGCCGAAATACCAAGGAAAAAGAAGCGGCAAAGCTGCAGGCAGAGAACGAAAAGCTTCGTGCCAACCTGCTGCGTTCTATTTCTCACGATCTGCGCACACCGCTGACATCTATCTCCGGTAACGCAGGTATGCTGCTTTCTGATTTGGAAAAGCTGGACAACAGTACCATTCGGCAGATGTGCGGAGATATCTATGACGATTCCGCATGGCTGACCAATTTGGTGGAGAATCTGCTGGCGGTCACCAAGATCGAAGAAGGCAGGATGAAACTTCAAAAACAGCCTCATCTGGTAGAAGAGATCATCACGGAGGCATTGCAGCACATCGGCAGAAAGCAGACGGAGCATACCGTTACCGTACATCACGAAAATGAACTGCTCCTTGCCAGATGCGATGCCCGGCTGATCATTCAGGTCATTATCAATCTGGTGGACAATGCCATCAAGTATACACCTGCCGGCTCACATATTACCATCAACACAAAGCAGAACGAGCGGCACACCGAGATCTCCGTAGCTGATAACGGTGCTGGTATTCCGGACAGCGAAAAGGAAAAGGTCTTCCAGATGTTCTACAGCGGCAGCAACCCCATTGCCGACTGCCGCAGAAGTCTGGGCCTGGGCCTCAACCTATGCAGGTCTATCATCACTGCCCATGGCGGCGAGATCACCGTATCCGACAATGCGCCTGCAGGCACGATCTTTACATTTACCATTCCATCCGGGGAGGTGGAAGTCCATGAATAATCCAAAGATCCTAGTGGTGGAGGACGACCCCACTGTCCGCAACCTGATCACCACTACCTTAAAATCCAATAATTATGCCTACATAACAGCAGCCAACGGTGAAACTGCCATTGCAGCAGCAACCACCCAGCAGCCGGATATTATGTTTCTGGATCTGGGCTTACCGGATCTGGACGGCGTGGAAGTCATTAAGCGCATCCGTTCCTGGTCTCAGTTGCCCATTATCGTTATCTCCGCCCGGAGTGAGGATGTGGATAAGGTTGCAGCGCTGGATGCCGGTGCGGACGATTATCTGACAAAGCCGTTTTCTGTTACGGAACTGCTTGCTCGTCTCCGGGTCGCGCAACGCCGAATTGCAACAATTGAGAGCAAGCCCGGTGATTCCGTGTTCCACAACGGTAAATTGACGGTGGATTATGCCGCAGGCTGTGCTTCCCTGAACGGTGAGGAGCTGAAGCTGACACCCACAGAGTATAAGCTTCTTTGCCTGCTTGCAAAGGATGCAGGCAAAGTGCTGACCCACACCTATCTGACCAATAAGATCTGGGGCAGCTCCTGGGAGAGCGATATGGCATCTTTGCGGGTACATATGGCAACCTTGCGCAAAAAGCTGGAAAAGGATTCCCAGACCCAGTATATTCAAACCCATATCGGCATCGGCTACCGGATGTTGAAGGTGGAATAAGGAAAGTTACACGGACCACCTTGGGTTTGAGGTGGTCCGTTGATTATTTACACTTTATCTTCAAAAGTTATCTGTGTTTTGATATAATAAATATGAAAGGGGTGAACCGCTATAAAAATTCAATTTATCGGAGCAACCCATGAGGTAACAGGCAGTTGCACATTGTTGGAAGTGTGCGGCAAGAAGTACCTGGTGGACTGCGGTATGGAGCAAGGAATCGATGTGTTTGAGAATGTACCGATACCCGTGCCTGCCAATACCATCGAAGCAGTTTTTCTGACCCACGCCCACATTGACCACTCCGGTATGCTGCCAAAGTTGTATAAAGATGGCTTCCGGGGCAGTATTTATGCAACCGCAACTACCTGCGATCTGTGCAACATTATGCTGCGGGATTCTGCCCATATTCAGGAGTCTGAAGCCGAGTGGCAAAATCGGAAAGCGCAGCGTGCCGGTGACGAGCTGGTAGTGCCGGTCTATACCATGGCTGATGCTGTCGGCGCAATTTCCCGTTTTCGTCCCTGCGAATACGGTCAGGTGATCCAGGCAGAAGAAGGCATCGTTGTCCGTTTTTCCGACATTGGACATCTTCTGGGTTCTGCCTGTATTGAATTGTGGCTGACCGAGGACGGCGTTACAAAGAAAATTGTGTTCAGCGGTGATGTGGGCAACACTGATCAGCCACTGATCAAGGATCCTTTGCCGGTGGAAGAAACGGACTACCTTGTGCTGGAATCCACCTATGGCAACCGTCTCCACGAGAAGCCAGGCAATATCGTCGGAGAGCTGGCAGATGTACTGCAGCGGACCTTTGACCGGGGCGGTAACGTGGTCATTCCATCCTTTGCGGTGGGAAGAACGCAGGAGATGCTGTATGCCATCCGGCAGATCAAGCAGGAAGGAATGGTTAAGGGACACGATGGATTCCCAGTGTATGTGGATAGTCCTCTGGCTGTGGAAGCTACCGGCATCTTCCTGCAGTGCGACCAAAGCTGTTTTGACGAAGAAACCGCTGCTTTGGTAAGGCAAGGTATCAATCCAATTTGGTTTGATGATATTTGCCTTTCCGTAACAAGTGACGAATCCAAGCAGATCAACTTTGACAAGCGCCCCAAGGTGATCCTTTCTGCCAGTGGTATGTGCGAGGCAGGTCGCGTTCGGCACCACTTGAAGCACAACCTTTGGGGAGAGGAAAACACCATTTTGTTTGTAGGCTATCAGGCAGAAGGTTCTCTTGGTAGAAAACTGCAGGACGGCGCACAGTATGTCCGGCTGTTCGGTGAGGATATTACTGTCAATGCGGAGATCGCCGCGCTCCACGGCACCAGCGGTCATGCAGACCAGGCAGGCTTGCTCCGATGGCTTGCGGGGCTCCAAGAAAAACCGCAGATGGTGTTTGTCAATCATGGTGATGATGCAGCCTGCACGATTTTCCAGAAGCTGCTGACCCAGATGGGCTACTATGCGGAAGCACCCTACAGCGGCACTGAGTACGATTTGATAACCGGAAGAATGACTGTGTTTGCAGATTCCAAGCCCATTCGCCGGGAAGAGCAGACAAAGGGCTCTACCAGAGCGCGGGCGGTCTATGGCGACCTCCTTGCAGCCGCAGAAGCGCTCCTTGCCTTTGTGAAAACCTGCAAAGGCAGAACCAATAAGGACAACGCAAAGCTTGCCTCTCAGATCCGTAATCTGATCGAAAAGTGGAAGTGATAGGACACAGAGTAAAGGAGCAACCTCGTAGATGGAGGTTGCTCCTTTTTGTTTACCTATTTTTATAAAACGCATCTATTCAATGGGGATGGTTTTGCATTATCGCTTGCTGTCCTTATTTGCCAGATCTCCATAGATCGGAGTAGCCATACCAAAGCCGCCGGATACGGTGAGGATCTGACCAGTGGTGTAGGCAGAGGCGTCGCTGGCGAAGTAGACTACTGCTTCTGCAATTTCCTCCGGCAGACCGATCCTGCCAAGAGGGATATGCCGCAGGAACAGATTCCGAAATTCTTCTGTCAGGTTCTTTTCCACAGCTTCCGTTGCGGTCATACCGGGAAGGACGGCGTTGCAGCGAACATTATTCTTAGCCTCGTGGACGGCGATAAGCTTTGTCAGATAGTTGATTGCTGCCTTGCTGGTACCGTAGGCAACCTGGGAGACATCCGGCACCAGACCTCCCACAGAGGAAATATTGATGATGCTGCCGCCACCATGATTTGCCATATGCTTGGCTGCGGCCTGACTTGCCATAAAGACGCTTCTCAAGTTCAGATTGACTGTGTCCAAAAATACCTGCGGATCCGTATTGGCAAAGTCCAAATCTTTTCCGGGATTGGATGTGCCGAAATTGTTAACCAACACATCGATACGGCCTGCATCCTTTACCACATCTTCGACCATAGAAGTGAAGGTCTCCGGCTTCGTGGCATCATTGTATACAAATTTTACGCCATCTAAAGTATCTGCGATCTCCTGCGCCCGATCCAAATTCCGGGCTGCCATATAGACCTTAGCACCTTCTTTTGCGCATTTCTTTACGCAGGCAAGGCCGATACCCCTGGTAGATGCGGTGATCAATACAACTTTATCCTTTAATCTCATTTGGATGCTCCTTTGTTACGAATTCTGGGAAGGAAGAGTACAGCTGCAATACCGGCGGCAATGCAGATTAGCTCCGCAATTGCCAGCAAGTGGATCGATCGGATTGCGGCATCTGCCCCTGTTGCCCCGCCTGCAATCAGACCGGTGATCTGATTGGTAAACAGGGGCACGAATACCGCCACACCGAAAGGTGCGGCAAGATCCCGGAACAGTCCGTAGGTGCCGGTGCTTGCCCCGGCTTCCTGCTGGGGCAGTCCGGACAGTGCTACCTTCATAAAGATCGTGCCGTTGCCGCCCAGACCAAATCCCAGAATACCCAAGCTTGCCATCAGCAGAAGGACGGATGTTGCTTCAGAGAACAAAAACAGGATGCCGCAGCCAATGCCGGTCAAGATCAGCGAACCGGTGAGCACACGCTTTGGTTCAAACCGGTCTGCCAATGGGCCCAAGATCACAGCACCCAACGACATGCCTACATACATCACGGAGATGGCATAGCCGGAGATAGCAGTATTATCCGGTTGGGTGTAATTGACAAAGACGATGGTATTGGTCATATTTGCCTGCATCAGCCCCTGGGTCAGAAAAAGAGCAAGGACACTGAGGATGAATGCGCCCCGCTTCATAAAGCCCCCGGGCAGGATAGGGTGCGCTGCTTTCCTTTCGACTGCGATCAACCCCAGCAGGCTGATCACTGCGGCGGACATCACACCCAGAAACGCCCTGGAAGACCAGCCGAAATTCTGCCCGAAGGAAGGGATACACAGCATCAGACTGAAGAAGATCAGCACCAGCACAGCACCGATCCCGTCAAAGTTTTGCAGTGGGCGTCTCTGGGCGTTTTCTTTTCCGGCAGTCAATACACAGGCAACGAAAGTGACGGCGCAGATTGCTACACAGACCCACAGCATCACGCGCCAGTTGTAGGCAGAGATGATCAGACCGCCCAGAGTCGGCCCGAAAATGACCGATGCGCTGGAGATCAGCATATACAGAGAAAAGCCTTTTGCCACTTGGCTGGGTGGAAAATTCGTGACGATATAGGCCATGATCACCGGGGTCATGGCGGCAGTACCAATGCCCACAACGAATCGGGCTATCATCATAAACACAAGGGAATTTGCCAGTGCCGACAACACATTTCCCAATGTAAAAACGGCGATTCCAAGAAGCAGGGTCCTTTTGCGCCCGATCACATCACCTACTTTTCCCAGGATCGGTGCACAGGCGGCGGTGGACATGGCCTGTGCCAGTGCTGTCCAGGTGGTGTTGTTGTAGGCAATGCCAATGTCCTGCACAAAGGACGGACCCAGAACCGTAGAAAAGCCGCCAACAATTCCTATTAGAAACGCAGCCAATGCGTATGGAATAAAGCCTTTTTTGTAAGCGTTGTACTGTTCCATTTTTGCACCCCTTTTGCGGTAGTATGCCCTGCTTTGTATGCATTATTTACACTTCCCGGGACATACTCCCACTAGAAGGAGGAATTCTATGAGACAGAAATTTTATATTTGCAGGCATTGCGGCAATATCGTCGCCATGATTCGCGATAAGGGTGTTCCGATTATGTGCTGTGGTGAAAAAATGCACGAGATGAAGCCGGGCACGACGGAGGCTTCCGGAGAGAAACACATCCCTGTTTATGAGCTGGATGGCAATGTTGTTCATGTGTCAGTTGGGTCTGTGGAACATCCTATGAATCAGGAGCACTATATTGAATGGATCTGCCTGGAATCCGAGCACGGGATTCAGTACGTCCATCTGGACCCGGATGACGAGCCACGAGCAAAATTCGCTCTTTGTGAAGGGGATGAAGTCCGGGCAGTCTACGCATTTTGTAATCAACACGATCTTTGGAGGAATTAAGTTATGTCTATGATCAATAAGGAAGTTTCCGATTTTCGCACCTACGCGTTCCATGAGAACGATTTCAAATTTGTGTCCAAGGAGGATATCCTGGGCAAATGGAGTGTGTTTTTCTTCTATCCTGCGGACTTTACTTTTGTGTGTCCCACGGAGCTGGAGGATTTGGCGGACAAGTATGAGCAGTTTAAGGGCATCGGTTGTGAGGTCTACTCCGTGTCCACCGATACCCATTTCGTCCACAAAGCGTGGCACGATGCTTCTGAAAGAATTCAGAAAATCAATTATCCTATGCTGGCTGACCCCACCCATAGCATTTCCAAGGACTTTGAGGTGCTGATCGAGGCCGACGGCCTTGCAGAGCGGGGGACTTTCATTATCAATCCTGAGGGCAAAATCGTTGGTTATGAGGTAACTGCCGGCAACGTGGGCAGAAACGCTGAGGAGCTGCTGCGTAAGGTGCAGGCTTGCCAGTTTGTCCACGCCCACGGCGACCAAGTCTGTCCTGCTAACTGGAAACCCGGCGCGGAAACCCTGAAGCCCAGTCTGGATCTTGTGGGACAGCTTTGATGGAGAATTTATACGATGTGATCGTAGTCGGCGGTGGTCCTGCGGGACTCACCGCCGCCCTGTATCTGTCCCGGGCAAAGTACCGGGTGCTGGTCCTGGAAAAAGAGCAGTTCGGCGGTCAGATCTCCATCACCCATGAGGTAGTCAACTACCCCGGCATTACCAAAACCAGCGGCAAGGCATTAACGGATACCATCCAGCAGCAGGCAGAAAGCTTTGGCGCGGAATTTATGCTGGCAGAAGCCACCGGCTTTGACCTGACCGGGGATATCAAAACTGTGCGTACTAATCGGGGAGAATACCGCTGTTTCGGAATCCTACTTGCCACCGGCGCACATCCCAGAACGGTTGGCTTCAAGGGTGAGGAGGAACACAAGGGCCGGGGCGTTGCCTACTGCGCTACCTGTGACGGTGAGTTTTTTACGGGAAAAGAAATATTCGTGGTCGGCGGTGGCTACGCGGCAGCGGAAGAAAGTGTATTTCTGACAAAATTTGCCCGGCATGTGACCATCCTGATTCGGAAAGATGATTTTTCCTGCGCCGCATCTGTTGCAGACCAGGCAAAAAATCACGAGAAGATCACGGTTCTGACCAACACCGTCATGGAAGAAGTGTCCGGTGAGAACGGCCTGACCTATGCCCGGTACAAAAACACCGCCACCGGTGAGGTGGCGGAATACAAGAGCAAGGAAACCTTTGGCGTGTTTGTGTTTGCCGGGTATGCACCTGCCACCGAAATGCTCAAAGGGATTGTGGAGCTGAACGAACAGGGCTATATTGTCACCGATGCATCGCAGAAAACCAGTGTAGACGGTGTATATGCGGCGGGAGATGTATGCATTAAGCCACTGCGTCAGGTAGTGACAGCCACCAGCGACGGTGCGCTTGCTGCAACAGAACTGGAGAAGTATGTAGCTGCAGTACACCGAAAGACGGGCCTGCGTGCCGATGACCCTGCGCCAAAGCAGAGCAAACCAACTGTCACAGTTAATGCGCAGAAAGAAGCGGAATCCGGCGAGCTTTTTACCGAAGAAATGCGGCAGCAACTGGATACCGTATTCACCCGAATGGCAAGGCCGCTTTTGTTAAAGATCTCTCTGGACAGCCGTCCGGTTTCGGAAGAACTGGAGCAGTTTATCACGGCTCTCGTGGCACTTTCTGATAAGCTGGAGATGGAAGTCAGTGAAGGACAGGCAGAAGGAAATTTTGCCCCTTGCGTAGAAGTGTGTCAGGCAGATGGAACGGAAACAGGTCTTGCCTTTCACGGCGTTCCCAGCGGTCATGAGTTTACTTCCTTTGTATTGGGACTATACAATGCTGCAGGCCCCGGACAGGCACTGGATGAAGCCACCCGGGAACAGATCGCAGCCATTACGAACAAAACAGATATGAGAATTCTGGTCACACTGTCGTGTACCATGTGCCCAGATCTGGTGGTGGCTGCCCAACGGATCGCTGCTGAGAATCCCAATGTAACAGCCCATGTGTATGACATTCGCCATTTTGAGAATCTCAAAAATCAATACAACGTGATGAGTGTGCCTTGCCTTGTGATCAATAACGAGAAAGTATCTTTTGGAAAGAAGAATATATCACAGATTCTTGAGGTCCTTCTTAAGTAATCAATATACAATGAACGGCAAACACCCCGCCTTCGTACAAAGGCGGGGTGTTGTTGTCGGTATTGTTGCATTGGCATTTTCTCGGTAGTTTCACTTTTTCCACACACCTTTATACACCTTTTGTACACCTTTTTGGCATCAAGATGCATGGAATTATATGAAGATACATTTTTGTCTGAATACCGAAAGTTCTTGTGCCGCAAGGATTTATCGCACGTTTATGGATTTATAAGGAGTTGTGAAAATAGGCCTCTGCGCAACGATACCTAATTTCATATATTTCTGACTCCTTTAGTAGTGTGCTTTACATTTGGCTATATATTACACCAAATTTCAAATATTTGCAAGAGAGGAAAATGGCTATTTCCGGGTCTGCAGCGCCTCCAGGGAAAGTTCCGCCGCCAGCTTAAACAGCACATCGGAAAGTACAGTTTCCAAAGATATTCCAACAGATTTTGCAACCTGGTTGTAAAAATTCACAATTGTGGGATCTAACAGCAGTGTTACCTCGGTCATAACGGCCTCCAAAGAGAAGAAAAACTTTACACCATCCTATGAAATACTTGACAGATGTGATACAATACTAAATACATAAGAAGCTTTGAGAGGATGTATTACTATGGCAAAAGATAAGAAGGTTGAACAGATCACCGATATGGAGGTAGACTTTGCTCAATGGTTTACCGACGTGTGCAAAAAGGCACAGCTGATCGACTATTCTTCCATTAAGGGTATGTTTATCTACCGGCCTTACGGCTATGCGATTTGGGAGAACATTCAGCGCATTATGGACGCGGAGTTTAAGAAGACCGGCGCCCAGAATGTGTATATGCCGATGCTGATCCCGGAGAGCCTTTTGCAGAAGGAAGAGGACCACGTAGAGGGCTTTGCTCCCGAGTGCGCCTGGGTTACCTATGGCGGCAGCGAGAAGCTGGAGGAGCGGTATTGCATCCGTCCTACCTCCGAGACCCTTTTCTGTGAGTACTTTAAAAACGCCATTCAGTCCCACCGGGTTCTGCCTATGATGCTCAATCAGTGGTGTAGCGTTCTGCGTTGGGAAAAGACCAGCCGCCCCTTCCTGCGCCATAGAGAATTCCTGTGGCAGGAAGGCCATACTATGCACGCAACTGCCCAGGAAGCAAAGGAAGAGACAGAGCGTATGCTGAATGTCTATGCAGACTTCTGTGAAAATGTGCTGGCGATGCCTGTTACCCGGGGCCAGAAGACCGCCAAGGAAAAGTTTAACGGCGCTGAAGCTACCTACACCATCGAGTGTATGATGCACGACCGGAAGGCGCTGCAGGCAGGTACATCCCACTACTTTGGCGATGGCTTTGCCCAGGCTTTTGACATTACCTTTACCGACAAGAACAATCAGAAGGTCAACCCCCACCAGACCTCCTGGGGTGTTTCCACCCGTCTGATTGGTGGCATCATTATGACCCACGGCGACAATAACGGCCTGGTGCTGCCTCCGAAGGTGGCTCCCATTCAGGTGGTTGTGCTGCCCATTGCCCAGCATAAGCCGGGTGTTCTGGAGGCGGCAAACGAGCTGCAGACCCGTCTGGAAAGCGCAGGCTTCCGGGTGAAGCTGGACGATTCTGACAACTCTATGGGTTGGAAGTGCGCCGAGTACGAAATGAAGGGCGTGCCGCTGCGGGTAGAGTGCGGTCCTCGTGATCTGGAAAACGGCCAGTGCGTGCTGGTCCGCCGCAACGACGGTGAGAAGACCGTTGTTGCCCTTGCAGATCTGGAGCAGGCAGTTGCACAGCAGCTGGAGCTTGTCCATAAGGGTATGTTTGAAAAGGCCAAGAAGAACCTGGAAGACCACATTTACGAGGCCCATTCTCTGGAAGAGGCCAAGAAGCTGCAGGAAGAAAACGGCGGCTTTATCAAGACAATGTGGTGCGGCGAGCTGGACTGCGAGCTGAAGATGAAGGAAGAGGCCGGTATGTCCTCCCGCTGTATGCCCTTTGCGCAGGAGAATTTGGGCGATACTTGTCCCATTTGCGGAAAACCCGCAAAGAAGATGATCTACTGGGGCGTCGCTTACTAAACTGAACAGGAAAACGCAGGCGATACTTTTGTGTTGTCTGCGTTTATTATGTAATGTTGTAACAAAATCAGTTTTCCTGCGTCATATAGATGAAGGTGGTGAGAATGTGATAGATTTCCAAGAAGTTTATGATCTATATTTCCGGGATGTGTATCGTTACACCTTGTCCATATGCAGGAATGAATCTTTGGCCGAGGAAATTACGCAGGAAACCTTTTATAAAGCACTGAAAAACTTGGACAGCTTTGACGGAAGGTGTAAGGTGTCTGTGTGGCTTTGCCAGATTGCAAAGAATACATATATTTCGATATGTAGAAAGAGTAAACGAGAAAGCTTAAATGTTGATGTTGAACATTTTGCCAAAGGACAGAGTGTTGAAGAACTGTTTTACGATAAGGAAACTGCCTTCGTCATACATCGGGCTTTGCATAATTTGACGGAGCCATACAAGGAGGTCTTTTCACTCAGAACTTTTGGAGAACTGTCATTTAAGCAAATTGCGGAACTTTTTGGAAAGACCGAAGCTTGGGCAAGAGTTACATACCACCGGGCAAGACTGAAAATTAAGGAGGAAATTAAATGAACCTGTCGTGTAAAATCATTGAGGATATGTTGCCGATATACTATGACGGCGTTTGCTCTGCCGAAAGCGCAGCGTTGATTGAAGATCATTTGAAAGATTGTGAGCAATGCAGCCGTCAGCTTGCATCCCTGCGCTGTGAACTGGATGTTCCGGAGCGTGTGATAGACGAGTTAAAACCCCTTAAAAAAATCCAAAAGAAATACAAAAAGACACGCCTTTGTTGGTTGGTGGCTGTTTGCACGATCCTGCTATTGATTCCTGTTGCCTTTTTGGGTTGGAATGAGTACAGCGCGCAGGGTGTTGCATACTCCAATCAAGATGAGCTGGTGTGTGGGAATGCGTTTATGAACTGCCTAAATGATGGAGACTACGAAAAGGCGTATTCCTATATTGATGTTGAAAGCAAGAAAAATGCGTGGCTGCAGGATTGGTTTAAGGAAGAAGATCTTGTGAATATGGAACAAGACGGAAAAAAGATGTTTTGTCAGTTGGGAGAGAAAGTAGAAGCTTTGGGTGGGATTGAAGGTTATGAATTCGTAGGAACAACACCCTCTCACAGCATTAATTTTCGCGGCAATAAAGTGCATCAAATAACCTATAGGATAAGATTTGAGGGGAAGGAACAGTTGTTCTATGTGGATGTGTCGGAGGATGGCGTGAGCGGCTTTAGCGGTGGCGGGAGCTTTCTGACAGATCCCCTTGCACAGTTGGGCATATGGGGCGAGTATTTGTGGCAAGATTATCAAGGTTGCTATTATGATCCAGACCTAAAGGCGTATGTATATTACGAGGAAAACAAGTGAAAGACAAAATAAAGCGGTAGGGAACTCCCTACCGCTTTTCTTTTATTCCTGATCCCAGTTGTGCCAGACGTTCTGCACGTCGTCGTCTTCTTCCATAATGTCGATGAGCTTTTCCATCAGTTTGATCTGCTCTTCGCTTTCCAGCTTCTGATAGTTCTGGGGGACCATCTCGATCTGGGCAGATGCGAATGTGTACTTCTTCTCCGTCAGGGCATCGGCAACTGCGTTGAAATCGTCGGGATCGGTGTAGATGGTGAAGCAATCCTCTTCTGCTTCAAAATCGTCTGCGCCGCAATCCATTGCGTCCATCATAACGGTGCCTTCGTCATAGTCGCCGTCTTCGTTGTCGATGACCAGGACGCCCTTCTTATCAAAGCTCCAGCTGACGCAGCCGGAAGCACCCAGATTACCGCCGAACTTATCAAAGTGGTGGCGCATAGAGCCTGCGGTACGGTTGCGGTTGTCGGTCATAGTCTCCACGATGACAGCAACACCACCGGGGCCGTAGCCTTCGTAGGTGATGGATTCGTAGCTGTCGCCGCCGCCTGCGCCGGCAGCCTTTTCCAGACAACGCTTGATGTTGTCATTGGGCATGTTGGCAGCCTTGGCTTTGGTAATGACGGTAGCCAAGCGGGAGTTGTTGGCAGGATCGGTGATGCCGCCGCCCTCCTTAACTGCTACGATCAGTTCCTTTGCAATTTTGGTAAAGGCTGCAGCGCGCTTTGCGTCCTGTGCGCCTTTTGTTTTTTGAATGTTATGCCATTTGGAATGTCCGGACATAGAAATCGTTCCCTTCTTGTAAAAACTTTCTGTATTTTATCACATCTTTTTGCGAAACTCAACACATTATTGGAAGAATTTTGCGCAATCGCTTTGGACTTGGGAGAGGACTACCCGAATTTCCGGGAAGGCCTGCTGCAATTTTTCGGCAAGATACCCGGTAACCGGCGCTTCTGTGTGAAAATGACCGGCATCGATCAGGTTCACCCCAAGATGCTTGGCATCCCAGAATTGATTGTACTTTAGATCAGCGGTAACGAAGGTATCGCAACCGGCTTTCACTGCGTCCATCAGCTCGCTGCCGCAGCTGCCGCCGCCGACAGCCACCCGGGAAACGTGCTTGCCGCCATCCACAAACTTAAGTCCTTCACAGCCCAGCGCGCCCTTTACCGTGTTAAGGAATTGGGTAAGGGGCTGCTCTGATACAACACCTTGCCGCAAAAGACCCCAGTTTTGACCATCTTTCGTTACACCTTTAGGGTGGACTACCTGCACATTCTCAAGACCCAAACGCCGGGCAAGAATATCGTTGACACCGCCGGGGGCGCAGTCCAGATTTGTGTGGGCGTTAATGCAGGCAATACCCTTTTCAATCAAGAAGAGGGTGTTTTTCCCTTGTAAAGTTTCGTCTGTTACAAAATCCGGTGTCCAGATCAGCGCGTGATGGGTTACCAGCAGATCTGCGCCCAAATCGGCTGCTTCCTGGCATACGGCGGCAAAGGGGTCCAATGCCACCAATATGGATTTTACCTCCCGGTCCAAATGGCCGCAGTTAAGACCCACATGATCCCAATCCTCCGCCATTTCCTTTGGCGCGAGGGTGTAGATAAACTCCAAAATATCTTTAACCGTTGTCATGGATTTTGTCCTCCATTTCCAGTAGTTCTTTGTAAACAGCTTCGTAGTGGGAAAGCTTTTCACCGCCGGAGCGGGAAAGACCCTTTACTGTGGTGGCAATGCCCTCCAAAACCCGGTGATAAAAGGCGCTTAAAAGGGGACTATTGCTTTCCAGTAGTGCCGGGGAAATGTGATAGCCGCCGGGCGTCAAAGAGGGAGCGGGGGCATAGACCACTTCCATAATGGGATAGATGAACCTTCCGTCCTCTGCCAAGGTTTCTGCACAGATTCGGTAGCCTTGCGCATACAGATAGCGGCGCAGTTCCGGTCTGCGGGATTGACACTGCAATATCAGCCGATATTGCTTCGATTTCAGCCAGGGCGCGCTGTCTAAAATCGAGATCATCGTATCCGCTCCCATACCGGCGCAGACCAATGTGTCGAAATCCCGGGGGATATTCTTTACACCGTCCGATAAGTAAAAGGACATCTTTTCTGCAACGCCAAACTTGTGGGCATTCTTTACCGCGCTGTCCAGGGGTTGCCGGTTAATGTCGGCGGCAATCACAGAGCTTGCAAGACCCTTTTGCAGCAGGTAAATGCCCAAATAGCCATGATCGCAGCCGATATCTGCCACCCGGTCGCCGGGGTTTATGAAATTGCAGCACGCCATCAAGCGATTGGAAAGACTTGGAAACTGCATACATTTCTCCTAAAAAAGCTGCCATCCCGTAATCGCGGGATGGCAGTTGTGATTAAGCCTGATCCTTGTTTGCCTGGTCAGCCTCGTAAGCCTCCAGGAAGTGGTTCAGCTGTGCCAGGAAAGGCTCGCAGTCAATGCCGTGTACCGCGCAAGCTTCCTCAACGGTCTCACCCCGGGAAGAGGGGCAGCCCAGGCAGTGCATGCCAATGGCGAAGAATAACGGTGCAGCCTGAGGCGCTACATCCAGAACATCGCCGATAATGGTAGTCTTTTCAATTTTAACAGCCATAATATGACCTCCTATTTCATTTCTTGACTCATTATACCCTTATATTATCAAAAATACAAGAGGGAATTTCTATTCTGTTCAGGAGGCTTGGGGAACAGACGGTTGTTGACAAAATATATCATATATGCGATAATAAATTTAGAAATCATAATATAAGGAGGTTAGGGACTAATGGCGCAGATTTTAAAAAGAAAATCAATCATTTTGTTGATCTCTGCGTTGCTGTTTTGCACCGGATGCGCTCTACAGCCGAAAGTAGAGGAAACGCCGAAAGCCCAGGAGCCGCCGGGAAATGCGGCAATGGTAGACTTGATTGGCAAAACCAAAGACCAGGTGCTGACCACACTTTCCTTGAAGGAAGCGGACCTGACCGAGCACAGCCTTTATGCTTATAAGACACCCTTGGAAATTACATATCAAGATGTGAAGATGCAAGTGTTGCTGGATCTTGCGCCTGTCGAGGAAGATGGCCAAGCCATATGCAATGGCATTTGGTATTTGGCACAATATCAAGGTGAGCCGGAACGGACGGCCAAAGAAATGCTGGCTGTTGCGAAAGAAATACAGGCAGTATTTGGAATACCGGATGTGGGTGGCAAGAATGTGGGAGGCAAGCAACCTCCTGCGTGGGAAATGACGGAAAGTGAGCTTTCTGCAGCCATTACCGAAGGGGATATGTCAAAGACCTATACCTGGTATATAGATGAGCCGGTAAGCGATCATATGAAGGACTATATTAATAAGAAAGCACAGCGACCGGAATATATTCAGGATCAAGTCCCTTATGAGCCTGGGTATCAATGCGAACTGACTTTGACCGCCTTCACTCAGGCGGGAGGAGATACCGTTTCCGCCTATATACACCTGCGTTATCAAATTGGCGCAGTCAAATGATCGATTATAAACCCGCCTGTGGAGAGATAACACTCCACAGGCGGTAATTTTATCGGTTTTTCCAGGACAAAACCTGTTTGATACCGGCAATCAAGGCATCAATATCTTCTTTTGTGGTTTCCCGGCTTAAAGAGACGCGAAATGCGCCGTCCATAATTTCCGGAGAAAGGCCCATCGCGGTGAGAGTATGGCTGCGGTGGCCCTTGGCGCAGGCAGAGCCGGCAGAAACGCAGATCCCGGCATCCTGCAAAAGGTTGATGGTGTTTTGGGTAGGTACACCGGGGATGGACAGAGATAAGATGTGGGGCGCTTCGTGGCTGCCGTTGATTTTTACCTCATCCAATTTAGAAAGCTCCGCAATCAAACCATCTAGCAATTCTTTTTCTGTCTGAACATCCTGCATAAAGGTGCTGCGGACGGCTTCACAGGCAGCGGCAAAGCCGAAAATAGCGGGGGTTGCCTCTGTGCCGCTACGCATACCGGATTCCTGTCCGCCGCCCAGAATAAGGGGTGGAAAGGACTTTAACCGGGGACTGATATACAGCGCGCCTGCGCCTTTCGGGCCGTGTACCTTGTGGGAAGAAACGGAAATAAGATCCGCCCCCAGAGTCTTCGCCTGTAAGGGTACTTTCAGAAACCCTTGTACCGCATCTGTGTGAAAAAAGGCATCGGGACACAGCTTGTGGGTCAGCTTTGCCATTTGGGAAATGGACATCACCGTGCCAACCTCGTTGTTGACCATCATCACGGACACCAAAAAGGTATCTTTTCTTAGGGCGGCTTTTAAGCTGTCCAAAGTGATCCGGCCTTGTGCATCCGGCTGCAGGTAGGTAACCTCATAGCCCTGTGCTTCCAAAGCTTTTAAGGTGTTCAGCACCGCGTGATGCTCAATAGCGGTGGAAACGATGTGCTTATTCTTTTTACCAAAGCGGTTGGCTGCGCCCATAATTGCCCAGTTGTCCGCTTCTGTGCCACCGGAGGTAAAGAACACCCGGTCCGGCTCTGCACCCAGGGCAGCTGCCACCTGTCCTCTGGCAACGCGCAGCTTTTTGGCGGCATCAATGCCGAAACCGTACAGCGCGCTGGGATTTGCCCAGCAATTGGTCAGGGCGTCATTCATAGCCGCAACAGCCTGCTGGCAGGGCTTTGTGGTGGCGGAATTATCTAAATAAATCATATTTCTCACTTTCCTACGCAAAAGCGCTCAAAGTTTCTGGCGGTGATGTCCTCCCGGACGGTAGCGCCGGTTACTTCGCCCATTGCCTCCATTGCCTGCTCCACATCTGTCAGCACCGCATCCGGCGTCAGACCTTGCTTCAAGCCGGAAAGGGCGGTAAGCATTGCGCCGTGTGCTCTGCGGATGGCATCAAACTGCCGGGCGTTGGTCAAAACCAAACCGTCGCAAGGCATTGTGTTGGCAAACAGTGTATCCACAGCATCCCGGAAAAGGTCAAGACCTTCACCGGTTTTGGCGCAAATGGGAATGACCATATTAAAAGGAAGATCCCCGGGTTGCACTACTGCACCGATGTCAGACTTGTTGATCAGCGCAATGGCATTTTGAGCATCCAGACACAAATCGATGACCTCCCGGTCCTCATCGGTTAGACTTTGGGAGCCGTCGCATACGAAAATTACCAGATCTGCATTTTCTACCGCAGACTTTGAACGCTCCACGCCCATTGCCTCAATGGCATCCGCTGTCTGCCGAATACCGGCTGTGTCGATCAGCCGCAGACGGGTACTGCCAACCATTACAGATTCTTCTACAGTGTCCCGGGTCGTGCCGGCGATTTCCGTAACGATCACCCGCTCAAAACCTGCCAGAGCATTGAGTAGGCTGGATTTGCCCACATTGGGTTTGCCCACAATGGCAGCACTGACGCCGTTTTTCATAATCCGACCTTGATTGTAGCTTTCCAGCAAATCCTTAAGGGCCTTCGCGTCCTGCTTTAATGCACTCTCGTAGCTTTCCAGACCGAAATCCTCGATATCCTCATCGGGATAATCCAAGACGGCGTGAAAGTGGCTGCACAGATCCACCAGATCATTATAAATAGGGGAGAGCTTTTTCTGTAAAACACCGGTTACCTGACCGGCTGCATTGGCAGCGGCATCTGCGGTTTCTGCCTCGATCAGATCGATCACCGCCTCTGCCTGTGTCAGATCCAGTTGACCATTCAAAAAGGCCCGTTTGGTGAACTCGCCTCGCTGGGCAGGCTTTGCCCCAGCCAAATACAATGCTTCCAGACCGGCGGCCAGAACAGCCGGCGAGCCGTGGCAGTGAAACTCCACAGTGTCCTCACCGGTGTAGCTATGAGGGCCCCGGGTATATACGGCCATGCAGTTATCGATCACACGCCCTTGCTTGTCGTGCAGAGCGCCCAGCATCAGCTTGCGATTTGGAGCTTGCTCCAGCGGCAAGCCATTATTTAATGTAAAGACCTTCCCGGCAATTTTGGCGCAATCGTCGCCGCTTAAACGCAAAATGCCGATGGCGCTGATTTGATGACCGGTAGAAACGGCCGCGATCACATGAGACATAATATGTGCTCCTTGCTACAGTTTTCTGAAACATTATACCATTATATATATGTAAATGCAAATCCAATCCTCATAAAGAAAAATTTTCCGGTTAAACTACCCTGGAGGTGAGCCTATGCCGGAGAAAAAATATTTTGGGGATATGACCGATCAAAATGTATGCGAAATATTTCAGGATGCTGCGGATTTTATCCACAGGCAGCTGCGCTGTGGAAAACACACGATCTATGCTTATGCTATCGACGGTTTGATCGCCGCAGCCTATGCTTCGGATTACATTTTCAAACCGATCATTCAAAATCTTTCTGCCAGCTCAATGGAGGAGCTTTACCAACACGCTGCCTCCGGCGCGATCTATAACTGCGTGGCTGTGCCCTGCAAGGATTTGGATCAGATCGCTTTTATGCTTGTCAACGGTTTTTGCGTCGTGTTGTTTCCGGGGGTAGGCGCCATTGCCTTTGAGGTAAAGACGCCGGACAAGCGTGGGCCTTCTGCGCCGGAGGTGGAAAACACCGTCAAGGGCGCGAAGGACGCCTTTGTGGAGACGGTACGCTCCAACACCAGTTATATTCGTCGACACCTGCGCTCTCCGGATCTGCGGATTTTTGAGACCCAGGTAGGAAGACGCTCCCTGACCAATGTGAGTGTTATTTGGCTGGACGGCATTACCAATCCGGAATTGGTTAGTAAATTGAAAGAAAGAATTGCCCAAATCGACATCGATGGTCTGCTTAGTCCCTCGGCTGTGGAGGAGTATATCACCGGCAGCCGGGCAACGGCTTTTCCGCTGCTGCAATACACAGAACGGCCCGACCGATTCAGCCAGGGGATCCTGGACGGCAGAGTGGGACTTCTGGTGGACGGTCTGCCCCTGGGCTATCTTGCACCGGCAGATTTAATGTATTTAATGGAGAGCCCGGAAGATCGGGGCAGAGATTATATCGGCGCATCAGCAGTGCGGGTGCTGCGCTATTTGGCATTGGCAGCAGGCTTGCTGCTGCCGGGGATTTATATTGCGCTGGCAACCTTTCACCAGGCGATCATCCCAACGCCGCTTTTGCGGTCGATTATTGAAAGTAAACAAGCAGTGCCCTTTACAACTGCAGCCGAGGTGCTGGGTCTGCTGATCGCCTTTGAGCTTCTGCAGGAGTCCGGCATCCATTTGCCTCAGGCCATCGGTCAGTCTGTCTCTGTGATTGGCGGTATTGTTGTGGGTACGGCGGCAGTAGAGGCAGGTCTGATTTCACCGGCGGCGCTGATTATGGTGTCTATCGCCGGTGTGTGTGGCTTCGTGCTGCCCAACCGGGATCTGGCAAATGCATTAAGAGTGTGGCGGTTTGGGATCGCCGTGCTTGCATCTTTTGCAGGACTGTATGGCGTGGCGGTGGGACTACTGATCCTGCTGATCCATTTGTCCGGACTGACTTGTTTGGGAATCAATTACCTTTCCTTTACCGGCGGATTTTTGCGTCGCCGCTTGACGAAGACGAAATTTCGGTCAGGAAAGCTAAACCCGGAGGATAGGAGAAATCAAAAATGAGATGGATATTATATGTTGTAATTTTGGCCCTGTTGTTTCTTGCGCCGTTGGAGCGGGTGGATGTGGCAAAGCTGCTGCCTATTGAAACAGTGGCGGTTTATAAAGACCAGGGACAAGTGGTGATGGAAACAGATACGAAGCATAAAGGGGTAGGGCGCAATGCTGAGGAGGCCCTGGAAAGCCTGAAGGAGAATACCCCGGCAATCGTCTATCTGGATACAGCAAAATATCTGGTGGTAGCGGAAGATGTGAAGGACCAAATTGCGCAGCTGAAAAGCTACCTTAAGGACAGGGTTTGTGTCTGTATCGCGGACATTCGTGGACAGGTGGCGGAGGCCTCAAAGTACTTGGAAGCGCACGGGAATCTGCCGGAAAACACAAGTTTCCAAAAAGAAAAATAATTCATCAAAAAATTAAAAAAAGGTATTGACAAATTTGACCGGAAATGCTATCATATGCAAGCTGCCGTTTTCCGGCGAGCGAGCTTGTACCTTGTAAATTGAATAACGCAAAGACGAACTATAAACACCTTGGACAATAATAAATTGTTTAAGTTTCGAGTAAATCGAATTTAAGCCAACGAAAATTCTTGAGTAAATTTGCTAGACAAATTATTCAAAACATGATTTGAGACGCTTCGGCGTTTTAGATACCATTTTTTGAGAGTTTGATCCTGGCTCAGGACGAACGCTGGCGGCGTGCCTAACACATGCAAGTCGAACGGGGCTATTATGGAAGTTCTTTCGGGGACGGAAGTTTTAGCT
>JAZLAB010000039.1:0-14150 GCA_045612985.1 Faecousia sp. | reverse complement strand
GGACAGTTGCTGCCACCAGTGCAAACACTGGTGGCTACATTTATTTTCTCCCCATTGGGGAGAAAATGCACATCGAGTCCAACAAGGGGAGCCAAAAAATCCTGAACGCTTACGCATTCGGGATTTTACTTTTTCACTATTCACTTTCCATTCTTCACTAAAAAACGCATTCGGGTTTTTTTGAAAGTAGTAAGTAATAGTGAAAAAGCATTGTGTGTTCTCTATTGTTATGGTATAATTTTTAAAAAGATTTCTTGAGATTGGAGGAAATAGGTCTATGATTATAGAAAATGCACATCCTACAGGAAATCAATCACTCATTGTACAGGCTATGGCGTCGATTAGTTTATTAGTTGAACTGTCAAATGCTAATTTCTTGAACAGTGAATATTTTGAAAAAATGCATTTTGATAATGAATCATATAAAGGCATTCTTAAACAAAGTGGAATTGGAAATCCTGCAGTTATGCATTTTGCTTTATACGCATATTTAGTTATACCTAAAGAAATTTTAAAGCGCGAGGGTTTTTATCTTTCTGACGGTCTTTATAAGGGTTTAAATGATTATATAGCTACCATAGCAGAAAAAGAATCATATTCCACATATCCAAAAGAGAATAGTCTTAATACAATTCCGTATTGTGAGCACATTCGAAATGCTATTGCCCATTCGAAAAGTTCTTTTGAAGTAGAGAACGGTGTATCGTATGTGAAATTTATTGATGAACGTTATAGAGATAATTGTAGATGTGAAATTAAGTTAAAGACAATGAATGTAGGGGAAATCATAGCAAGATTAAGTGATATATTAACGGTGTACCTTATTGAAACATTAAAATAATCTTATAAATTAAAGAAAATCAGGTTTTCGCCCAGTTCTTTTTCGGACACGAATGACAAAAAAAGACCACCCATTTGGGTGGTCTTTTTTTGGCTCTTCTTTGGCGCATTTGCGCCAAAGAACCTTGTTGGACTCGAAAGGCGGCTCTTGGCGACAGTCCGGTGGACTGTCGCAACCGCCGTGGCTTTTCCGCAAAAAAGCGAGTCCATCTGCGCGCGAGGCGCCACCTTATTAAAAACAGCACACCGCAACAGTAAGACGGACAGCATATCCAAATCGTTGACTATCCACTTGAAATATGGTAATGTTATTTTGAGGTGATTATATGGATGTTTTGTTTGAAAATAGTCATATAAGAGATAAAGAAGGAACAAAAGATGTTTATGGTTACATTTGTTTTCGCAGACCGATTATAATTGTTTTCTACGTCATATTTGCTCTGCACATATTAGCGAATATCTATAATGCAATAGCCATAGATATTTACTATGGGTATTATATTTTCTTTCCGGTTATTTGGGTCGCGCTTGTTGTTTTTCTTTATAATAAAAGAGTAAACACTACAATTAAAAGAGATTTAGAATTGCACGGAAAAGCAATTGAGTTTACTTTGAGAGTAACAGAAGATATGATTAAGCTTTCTCAATCTACGGGATCTGAATTTCAAATTAACTATCGCGACATTAAGAAGGTAGTTCAAACAAGAAAATACATATATTTGTGGTCGAAAACAAATATGCTTTATCCTTTCAAAAAGGATGCATTTACGGTTGGTAATGCGGATGAATTCCTGTTGTTTTTGAAGAATAAGGGGATGAAGCTTAAGTGAAAAACTTTTCGGGTACATTCGGCTCGTGTTTAAGCTCGAAAGTCATAGCAAAAGGCCGCCCAACGGGCGGCCTTTTTCCTCTTTTGTTTTACTTGCGCCCTCGCCCACGATATGCTACAATTACCAATGAGGTGATTATTATGAAGGCTGCTGAATGCTTACCGGAAAACTATAAGGAGATCTATGCGATCGACCTTCAGAAAGATAAGAAGATGTCTGTACTGGTAAACCTGCTGGCCCTTGTTATCGCTGCAATATTGGTAGTTCCGATGCACTTTGCTGTGCCGATTTCTACATTATTCGGCGCGGAAAGTGGGATGCAGGGTTATTGGATTCGGTATGGCGCTATGCTTGCGCTGATGGTTTTATATATGATTCTGCACGAGCTTGTTCACGGTATTGCAATGAAGCTTTGCGGAACGAAGAAGGTAAAATACGGTTTTACCGGTATGTATGCCTTTGCAGGAAGCAAGGATTACTACGACAAGAAATCTTATATCTTCATAGCTTTGGCGCCTGTTGTCTTGTGGGGAATCGTTCTTGCAGTAATCAATCCCTTTGTTCCGGTTGAATGGTTTTGGGTCGTTTATCTGATACAGGTCATAAATTTGTCCGGAGCTGCTGGAGATTTGTTTGTAACGGTAAAATTTTCACGCCTGCCAAAGGATATTTTGGTGCAGGATTATGGCGTTGGAATGAAGGTCTATTCTAAAGAATAAAACAACTGCAAAAGGCCACCTATTCGGGTGGTCTTTTTGCAATCTCTAAACCTTGCAAACCTTGTTTGCATTGTGCTATAATGGCCCAAACGAGGTGATCGTATGGCACGAAACGCAAATGCAATGGATATGGTAAACGGTCCGCTTTGGGGTAAGATCCTGAAATTTTCCGTACTGTATCTGCTGACGGCTCTTCTGCAGCAGCTATACAGCGCGGCAGATGTGGTCGTTGTAGGCAGATTTGCCGGACAGGATGCACTGGCAGGTGTAGGCACTTGTACGGTCATTGTGAATTTGTTCCTCAATTTCATTTTGGGATTATCCGCAGGTGGCACGATCGTGCTGGGTCATGCCCTTGGTGCCAGAAACAATGAGACCATCAGCAAAGCTGCCCACACTTGTATTGCAGTGGCGATCTGCGGCGGTTTTATCGTATCGCTGATCTGCCTTGTTTTTGCCGAACAGCTGATGCAAATGATCAATGTTCCCGAGACCGTTATGCCGCAAGCGACTACTTATTTGCGCATTATTTCCATTGGTTATATTCCGTCGCTGATCTACAATTTTGGCGCGTCCATTCTCCGGGCAAAGGGGGATACCAAGCGGGCACTTTATATTGTAATGCTGTCGGGTATTATCAATGTTTTGCTCAATCTTTTTTTTGTATGCGTTTTGAAGATGAAGGCGGGTGGCGTTGCCACGGCAACGGTGATCTCCCAGATTTTAACGGCGATCGCTATCTTGTATATCCTGTTGCGTGAGCCGGACGCAACCAGAATTTCTTTGGGAAAGATCCGTTTCTACAAAGCACCTTTTTTGAAAATACTCAAGTACGGCCTGCCTTCGGGCATTCAAAGCTCGGTGTATTCTGCATCCAACATATTGGTACAGTCAAGCATCAACAGCTTTGGCGCGGCAGCTGTAGCCGGAAGCTCGGTAACCTCCAGTATTACGGACTTTTACAATGTAACGCTTAACAGCTTGTATCAATCTGCGATTGTATTTACCAGCCAGAATTACGGCGCAACGAAGTTTGAGAGGATTAAGAAAACCATTCTTATTTGTATGGTATATACCGGCGGCCTTTGGGCGATCCAAGGAGCGATCACCCGTTTTGGCGGTCAGTTTCTGATCGGACTATATGCGCCGGAGGATCCGCTGGCTGCCCAATGGGCCTGGCGGAAATTAAGCATCATTGGTCCTGTATATGGAATTATGGGCCTGATGAATGTTATGAGTGGCGCCCTTCGGGGTATTGGCGAGTCCTTTGTGAATATGATAATGTCCGTTGTGGGCGTTTGCGGCATCCGTTTGGTCTGGATTTTGACGGCATTTCGCGCCATCGGTACATACGAATCACTGTTTGTGTGTTATCCACTTTCCTGGACGGGAACACTTCTTTTGCACACGATTATGTTTGCGGTCATTTTCAAGAAGCAAAAAAGAAAACTGATTCTAAAAAAACAGTAAAAATGGAAATGAGCCGATAAAAATAGATCATACAAATTCTGAGAGATATCGTTTTTAAGGCAAGGAAAAGGAGCGAAGACAAATGAAATACTTAATTGTTGTAGATATGCAGGTGGACTTTATTGCCGGTAGCTTGGGCAGCGATCTTGCTACAGCGATTGTTCCCAATGTTGTGGAAAAGGTCAAGAATTTTGACGGCAAGGTGATTTTTACCCGGGATACCCATTATGATGATTATCTGCAGACCCAGGAGGGCAGAAAGCTGCCAGTTGTTCATTGTGTGAAGGATACACCGGGCTGGCAGATCTGTGAGGAGTTGCGGCCCTTTGTAACGACGGTGGTGGATAAGGAGACCTTCGGTAGTGTGGATCTGCCGCAAATGATCGGCGACGACGGTCAGCCTATTGACGAAATTGAGCTGTGTGGCCTTTGCACCGATATCTGCGTAATATCCAATGCGATGATCCTAAAGGCAGCTTTCCCGGAAGTTAGAATTACTGTTGATGCGTCTTGCTGCGCCGGCGTTACGGAGGAGAGCCACAACACTGCGCTGGATGCTATGGCAGCGGTGCAAATCGAGATTAAAAAGTAATTATATGAATATTATCATCTGTCTAGACGACAAAAACGGAATACAGTTTAATCATCGGCGGCAAAGCCGGGATCAGGTGGTCTGCAACCGGGCGCTGGAACTGTCCCAAGGCAGCACCCTTTGGATGAATGCCTATTCTGCCAAGCTGTTTCCTGCCGACAAAGTAAAGGTTGACGAGGCCTTTTTGCGCTTGGCAAGCTCCGGCGATTACTGTTTTGCGGAAGACGCGGATTTTCTGACATATGCGGAGAAAATTGACAAAGTGATCGTCTATCGGTGGAACAAGGTATATCCTTCCGATGTGAAGATCGATAGTGCGTTTTTTAGAGGAAAAGTACTTACAGAGTCGCTTGATTTCGCAGGCAATTCTCACGATAGAATCACACAGGAGACATATGTATGAAGAAGAAATTTAGGTTGGGCTTATTGGCGCTGGCGGTTGTTTGCGCGGCGCTCATTGGCTTGTGGGAATCCGGCTTTTTAGGGAACAGTCAGCCTACCATCTCTTTGGACGAGATTCCGGCCTTTGACGGCGAAACGGCCTATGTTGCCATAAACGATAATGTGCCGGATTTCAAGGAATCCGAATTGGTAACCGAATCCTATGAAAAGTATGCACCGTTGGATGCTTTGGGCAGATGCGGCGTGGCAATGGCTTGCGTGGGAACGGATATTATGCCCACGGAGGACAGAGGCAGCATCGGTCAGGTCAAGCCCAGCGGCTGGCACACAGTCAAATATGACATCGTTGACGGAAAATACTTATATAACCGCTGCCACTTGATCGGCTATCAGCTGACGGGAGAGAACGCAAACAAGCAAAACTTGATCACCGGAACCCGCTATTTGAATGTGGAGGGGATGCTTCCCTTTGAGGATATGATCGCCGACTATGTGAAGGAGACCGGCAATCACGTGATCTATCGGGTAACCCCCATTTTTGACGGAGACGATCTTGTGGCCAGCGGCGTCCAAATGGAAGCGATCTCTGTGGAAGACGATGGGGAGGGTATCTGCTTCAATGTGTATGCCTATAACGCCCAACCGGGCGTGATAATTGATTATGCCACCGGCGAAAGCAATCTGAAAGATATAATAGAATATAACTAGTCTTTTTAGCTAAGCTACCGGAAATGTTATAATAGCTAAAAGCTTTGAAGGAGAGGAAAAAATGTTTTCACGAAAAATTGTTGTGAGGATGTGTGCCGTGATAATGTGCGCGGTGATAATGTTCGCAGTGACCGTGTACGTTTTTCCTATTTGCACTGCTCCGTTTTCGGAATTTTTCTCTAAAACGGAGCTTGCAAAGGGTAACTATGAAAGTCCGTATATTGTGAGACCTCTTGGCGAGATAAGTGTAAACGGTGTGTCGCTTGATGAATACTCAGTTGTTGCCCCCTATTGTGCACACAGTGCTCTATACTCTAATGCCGTACAAACCCTTTGCAATGCGCTTTATAAGGCTTGCGGCCAAAAGATTGCTGCAACCGAAAACGCTGTTGAAAAAGCCTTTATAATTGACGAAGCCCTGAATGATACGGACAGCTTCAGCCTTAAGGTTGAAAACGGTAATATTTATATCACAGGTAGCTCGAGGGTAGGCATTTCAAGAGGAATAACCGCTTTTGCAGATGAAGTTTTGCTCAATGCGCAAGGTAGTTATGATTTTAAAGACGGTTATAAGTTTATTAAAACTTTTTCGGATTATGTAACATATGAGGATTTCGGGGCTGTGGGTGACGGCAAAACAGATGACTTTGAAGCTATTGTAAAAACCCATGAATATGCAAATACAAACGGCTTAAGCGTTTTTGCAAACGAAACCGCAACATATTATATCGGCGGTGCAAGCAAAACCGCTTGCATTATGACCGATACCGATTGGTCAACCGCGCGCTTTATAATTGATGACACAGAGGTCGAAAACAGAGGTGCGTGGATATTTAATATTGCTCCGTCACAGGGCAGAATAAATATAACCGATAGGGTTTCTCCTCTCAAATCTGATGCGAAAAATATAGGCACGCCACTTGAGGACAAAAGCTTGGTTGTGCTTACGGATTCTAATGTTAAGCGGTATATCCGCAAAGGTGCAAATCAAAATTCGGGCAGTAATCAAGCAGACGTTATACTTGTTGAAGAAAACGGAAGTATTTCGCAGGAAACTCCGCTTATTTGGGATTTTGATTCAATTACCGATGCTACGGCTTATCCTATCGATACCGAAACATTAACCGTAAAGGGCGGACGATTCACAACCCTTGCAAACGCCGCTGCTGCTGAGTATAACTATTATGCAAGAGGCGTTCTGGTTGGCCGATCAAATGCTGTTATAGACGGAATATATCACGATATTAAAAATGAGGGCAAAACGGGTGCACCGTATTCAGCTTTTATCAGTCTTTCGTACTGTGTGGATGTAACAGTAAAAAACTGCACTTTTACAGGACATAAAAAGTATTCAACAATAGGATCTGCCGGAACATCGGTATCAATGGGTACTTATGATATAAGTGCCACGATGGTGGTTAATGGAAGGTTTGTTAATTGCAACCAGACAAACGATATAACTGACAATGATTATTGGGGAATTGCAGGCACGAACTATTGCAAAAATTTGGTGTATGACGGCTGTGCACTTTCACGCTTTGATGCGCATCAGGGCGTTCTTAACGCAACGGTTATAAACTGCGTTTTTGGTCATCACGGAATAAAACTGATAGGAAGCGGAACAGCGCTGATTGAGAATACAACGGTTATTTCCAACAGCTTTATTGAACTTCGTTCGGATTACGGTTCAACCTGGAACGGTGAGCTGATTATCCGCAACTGTAAGTTTTATCCAACGAGTATATTTAGACATATTATCAGTGCGAAAAATTCGGAGGATCATAATTTCGGTTATACTTGCTATCTGCCTCAAAGAATAGAAGTTGACGGCTTATATGTTCACAGAATCGGGACCAATTATCTTTTCACAAGGGTCAATTCAAAGCATAATTCCGATTCATACGATGCAGAATATCCCATTGCACCTGTGCAGGAAATAAGTGTTAAGAATTTCAGCAGCTTGCTTTTCGGAGAGCTTTTCGTTTCGAAAAACAAGGCGATATTTAAAGTTGAAATTTCATCATAAATTAGGCCTTCACATGGCATCTGCAATCGCTACATTTTTAAGAACGCATATTCTTTATGTCAATTCCGCGGCCGAATCGGCTTAAAAAGGAAGAACAAAAAACATTCGCTTGGGCAGCACACCGCCCTTTGCTCCGGTGATTTTTTTGTTGTATTGCATTTTATACGCGAAAGTGCTATAGTTAACAGAAATTGAGACGAAGGTAGGGAGCGACATGGGAACGCTTATCAATGCAGGTCTGATCGTCCTGGGTGGCGTAATCGGTCTGATTTTCAAAAAAGCGGTGAGCAAGCAGATGGAGCAGTCCATCCACAAGGCAACGGGTATTGCCGTGCTGATCATCGGTATTTGCGGCGTTTTGAGCGCGATGCTGAAGGTAAATCCAGACGGCAGTATCTCCAGCTCCGGGGAGCTGATTCTGGTGATCAGCCTTGTGGTGGGAACATTTCTGGGCGAGGTACTGAAACTGGATGACCGGTTAAATCGTGGCTGCAAGTGGGTAGAAAGCAAGTTCAAGATGTCCGGGTTTGCTGCCGGCTTTATCGCGTCCACAATGATCTACTGTGTAGGCGCGATGGCAATTGTTGGGTCTATAAACGATGGTCTGCTGGGCGACAGCAGTACCTTGATCACCAAAGGCATTTTGGACGGTGTAACCTCCGTTGTGCTGGCGGCCTCTTTAGGCTACGGCGTGCTGTTTTCTGCCGTTCCCATTTTGCTGTACCAGGGCGGTATGACCCTGCTGGCAGGACTGCTGGACAAGGTGCTTGTGGGCGATTTGCTGAATAATATCTGTATGGTTGGCTATGCGCTGGTTATGTGTATTGGCGTAAACTTCCTGTATAACGGCGACAAGAAGATCAAGACGGTCAATATGCTGCCGTCGCTGCTGGTTCCGGTGGCGTATGCGATCATTTTACATCTGTTCTGATAAAATCAAGGAGGCTTGAAATATGATTACAACAATATCCAACGGAAAATTACAGATCAGCGTCGACAGCTTTGGCGCACAGCTGTTTTCCGTGAAGGACGATCAGCAGGAATATTTATGGCAGAGAGACCCGGCTTATTGGGGCAACTGCTGCCCGGTACTTTTCCCTTATGTGGGACGTATGGAAAACGGTACATATTATTTGGACGGACAGGCACATCAAATAATCCATCACGGCTTTGCCCGGCAAATGGAGTTTTCCCTCACGGCCCAATCGGAAACCTGTCTGGAGTACACATTGACGGACTGCGCTGAAACCTATGGAGTATATCCGCGACATTTCCTTTTCCGGGTGATATATACACTGGTTGAGAATCGGCTGGATGTTACCTATCAAGTGGAAAACAAGGACGAGAAAACGATGTACTTTGGTCTGGGCGCCCACCCGGGTTTTCGCGTACCGTTGGAAGAAGGAGAAAAATTTGAAGACTTCTGCTTGGAATTTACGGTAGACAAGGCAAAGCAGATGGACTTTAATGAAAAGAGCTTGATTTCGGCCGTATATGATTACCCGTTACCCGACAAACGATTGCCGCTTGCACATAACTTGTTTGACAAAGATGCCCTTTTGCTGACAGAAGCAGGTCATCGGGTGCTGCTGAAGAAGGACGATACAACCGTCCTGCGGGTGGATTTTCCGCAAATGGATTATGTTGTGTTTTGGCATCCGCCAAAAACCGAGGCACCCTTTGTGTGCATTCAACCCTGGTGCTCTGTGCCGGCGTGGGCCGGTGAGGTAACTGTCTTCGAAGAAAGAAAGGACCTGCTGACATTACGATCGGGCTGTGTATACGAAAATACCTGGTCTGTAACTGTCGGATAATAAAAATAACGGACAAGCAGCTTATTTTAATCTACGGATGGCTTGTTGTTATTTTGCACAAAAACGAACTGTAAGAACGGATATGTATTATAGGCGCGTACAAATGTCCGTCGTGAAAGAACTTTTTCATTGACTTTCCCTGCCTAAAGTGGTATAAGTGAATTATTAAAAAAGGCATTGCAGAATGCCTAAAAAGGAGTGTTTCCCTATGAAAAAGATTATTGTGGTTATTCTGGCAGTGATGATGCTGCTGGGTCTGGCAGCTTGCGCTGCTACAGGCGATAACCAGGCGGATGCCGGTCAGAAGAAGGATAAGTTTGTAATTGGCGTTTGCCAGTTTATGCCCCATCCCGCCTTGGATAAGGCAACCGAGGGCTTCAAGGCTGCTGTGGAAGCCGGCCTTGGCAAGGAAAATGTAACCTTTGATGTGCAGGATGCTGCCGGTGAGGCTTCCAACTGCGCTACCATCGTTAACGGTTTGGTTTCTTCCAATGTGGACCTGATTATGGCCAACGCCACCCCCGCATTGGCAGCTGCCTACAACGCAACAGAGACCATTCCCATTTTGGGCACATCCGTTACCGAGTACGGTGTTGCTTTGGGCATCACGGACTTCTCCGGCACGGTCGGCGGCAATGTTTCCGGCACTTCTGACCTGGCAGACCTGGCTCTGCAGGCAGAAATGATCGGCAAGTGGTGCCCCGATGCCAAGAAGGTCGGCCTGCTGTTCTGCAGCGCCGAGGCAAACTCCAAGTACCAGGTCAACGAAGTGCAGAAGGTCCTGGAAAAAGACGGCTACACCTGCAAGCAGTTTGCTTTTGCAGACACCTCCGATCTGATGGCTGTTACCCAGGAAGCTGCGGATTTTGCAGATGTGATTTATGTTCCTACCGACAACACTGTGGCCAACAACGCAACTGCCATTGACAGCGTTTGCCGTCCTGCCAAGGTGCCGATCATTGCCGGCGAGTCTGGTACTTGCGCCGGCTGCGGCATCGCCACTATGTCCATTGATTACTACGACCTGGGCTACAAGACCGGTGAGATGGCAGTGGATATTCTGAAGAACGGCGCAGACATCGCCAAGATGAAGGTGGAGTACACTCCCGCCGACAAGGTTTCCTACCTGTACAATGAGGAAATCTGTAAGGAGCTGGGCATCACGCCTCTGGAAGGCTACGACAAGCTGCCTGCTGCAGAGTAATTTACAAATAAAAGATTGGGGCAAGATGGGTCTCCCACCTTGCCCCAATCGGTGTATTTTTAATTGTTGGTTGGAGGATCGCTTTCGTGGATGTTTTAATGGAGCGCCTGGTAAATTTCGGTAATTCTTTACCGGGCGTGTTGTCTTTGGGCCTCATTTGGGGCATTATGGCCATCGGCCTTTACATTACCTATAAAATTCTGAACCTGTCAGACTTGACCGTCGACGGTTCTTTCTGTACCGGCGGCGCTGTCTGCATCGTGATGATGGCAACCGGCTCGCCCACGTGGCTGGCAATGCTGTGCGCCTTCGTAGCCGGTATGATTGCCGGATCCATTACCGGTTTTTTGCATACAGTGTGCAAGATTCCGGCGATCCTTTCCGGTATTTTGACCCAGCTGGGCCTGTGGACCATCAATATGATCATTATGGGCTTGAAGGAGGGAGAGCTGATCTCCACATTGACCATTCCTTCCCGTACCAGCAACCCCTTGGTTTCTGCAATGTTTTTGACCAAGGCGCTGGACGGCACAAAGCCTTTTTATCTGTACCCGCCTCTGACAATGGCGCTGGCAACGATTCTGATCATTGCTGTGCTGTATTGGTTCTTCGGTACGGAGCGGGGCAGCTCCCTGCGTGCTACCGGCGCCAATGAGAATATGGCAAGAGCCCAGGGCATTAACACCAATCTGAACAAAATGATCGGTTTGATGCTGGCCAACGGCCTGGTTGCGCTGTCCGGCTCTCTCTTTGCCCAGTATAACGGCAACGCAGAGATCAATATGGGCCGTGGCGCCATCGTCATCGGTCTGGCAGCCATTATCATCGGCAATGTGCTCTTTGGAAAGCTGTTTAAAAACTTTGCCCTCAAGCTGCTGGCCGTCAGCTTCGGCGCGATCATTTACTATGTGGTCATCCAGGCGGTGCTGACGCTTCTGAAGGTGGACTCCCAGTACTTAAAGCTGATGTCTGCTGCCATCGTGGCGATTTTCCTCACCATTCCCAATGTCAGCGGAACGCACCATAAAAAGCATAAGAAAGAGGAGGTGCCGGAATGCTCCAAATAATGGATATTCATAAGACCTTTAATGCCGGCACGATCAATGAAAAGCACGCTTTGCAGGGCCTGAACCTGCACATCAAGCCCGGCGATTTCGTAACGGTGATCGGCGGCAACGGCGCAGGCAAAAGCACGATGCTCAATGCCGTGGCCGGTGTCTACAGCGTAGACGAAGGACAGATCTTTATTGACGGCGTGGATGTTACCAAGCTGCCGGAATATAAGCGCGCCCAATACATTGGCAGAGTGTTCCAGGACCCTATGATGGGTACAGCGGCTACAATGCAGATCGAAGAAAACCTGGCCCTGGCTGCCCGTCGTGGTAAGGCCCGGACACTGCGCCCTGGTATCACCAAGCAGGAGCGGGAAGCCTATCGGGAGCAGCTGAAGATCCTGGAACTGGGTTTGGAAGACAGAATGACCGCCAAGGTCGGCTTGCTTTCCGGCGGACAGCGGCAGGCACTGACCCTGCTGATGGCAACGCTGCAAAAGCCGAAGCTGCTGCTTCTGGACGAGCATACCGCTGCTTTGGATCCCAAAACCGCGGCAAAGGTTTTGGAGGCCACCCAGCGGATCGTGGAAAAGGACAACCTGACCACCTTGATGATCACCCACAATATGCGTGATGCCATTGCCTATGGCAACCGTTTGATTATGATGTACAACGGCCGCGTAGTGGTGGATGTTTCCGGCGAAGAAAAGAAGCATCTGACTGTTGAGCAACTGCTGAATCTGTTTAGCCAGGCCAGCGGCTCCGACGAAGCAAACGATAAACTGCTGTTATCATAAAAAAACAGGAGCAGCCTTGTGGCTGCTCCTGTTAAATCTATCTTGCCTGCAATGGCTTTTTGTGCTACAATGACTGCATAAGAGGTGATCGCTGTGAAATATCTGATTGTATTTCTTGTGTCTATGATCCCGCTGATCGAGCTGCGTGGCGGCGTTCCCATTGCCGTTGGGATGGGAATGAATTATTTTACTGCGCTGGTGATCTGTGTGATCGGCAATATGCTTCCTGTACCCTTTATTTACTTTTTTGCCCGGAAGGTGCTGGAGTGGGGAAAGGATAAAAAGCATATTGGAAAGTTCTTCACTTTCTGTCTGGAAAAGGGCGAGCGGGGAGGCCAAAAGCTTCGGGCCACTGCCGGCCGCGGCGGCTTGTTTGTGGCGCTGATGCTGTTTGTGGGCATTCCGCTGCCCGGTACAGGCGCCTGGACCGGCACGCTGGCTGCCAGTTTTTTGAATATGGGTATTAAATCCACCACCCTTGCGGTAATTTTGGGCGTGATCATTGCCGGTATCATTATGGGCGTGATCAGTCTGACCGGTGTACATGTTTTTGGATTGTAATATAGGAGGAACCAGTATGGATAACTGTCTGTTTTGCAAGATCGTAGCAGGGGAGATCCCCTCCAATAAGGTTTACGAGGATGAGCTGGTACTGGCTTTCCGGGACATCGCGCCCCAAGCGCCTACCCACATTCTGGTGATCCCCAAGACCCATATTGGCTGTGTCGCGGAAATCACCGGGGAAAACAGCAGCATTGTTGCCCACATTTTTGAGGTCATTGCCAAGGTCGCAGAAGCGGAGGGGCTGAAAGACGGCTACCGGGTGGTTTCCAACTGCGGTGAGGATGCCGGTCAAACAGTGCATCATCTGCACTTCCACATTCTGGGCGGTAAGAAGCTTGCATTGGAAATGGCTTGACAGCTGGAAAATTTTTGCTATAATATTTTTGAATCGCAAAACAAATCTATCTTCGGGGAGCCGGATGCATCCGGCTGAGATTAGACTTGGTAGTCTTAACCCGCGAACCTGATACGGTCAGTACCGTCGTAGGAAAAGATGCTATATGGGATACTTTATCGCATTGCGCACCTTGACGGGTTTGCAATGCGATTACATTTTTTTGGAGGTATCTCATATGATAAGCAAAACAAGAAAAATCACCGAAAGCGCAATGCTGCTGGCCATCGCCATCGTGCTGGAGCTGGTAGCGAAAATGTTCATCCCGGAAATGCCCTTTGGCGGACAGGTTACCCTGGTCAGTATGCTGCCGGTGGTGCTGATCTCCTATCGCCACGGAATGCGTTGGGGTTTTGTGGCAGCCTTTACCTATGCGCTGCTGGAAATGGCAATGGGCGCAAAGACTGTCTCTGCGGCGTTTCTGCCCGGATACTTTGGCGACGGAGCAATGATCGTCAACGCCCTTTTAATGTGCCTGCTGGACTATGTGGTGGCCTATACGCTGCTGGGTCTGGGTGGCATTTTCCGCAACAAGATCAAGAATCCGGCAACTGCTCTTGCCTGCGGTGCATTGGTGGCACTGGGGGCCAGATATGTCAGCCACATTCTCTCCGGCTACATTCTGTTCAGCGGCTATGCTGAGTGGTATTTTACCCAGGAGGGCTTTCCTGCCTGGGGCGTACAGCTGGTAGAGAGCCTGGGAAGCGTGGAGCTGGGCATTGTCTATTCGGTGGTATA
>JAZLAB010000038.1:0-13659 GCA_045612985.1 Faecousia sp. | reverse complement strand
AGCAGCGGCTTTGCATCGCAAGAGCGCTGGCGGTAGAACCCAAGGTGCTGCTGATGGATGAGCCTACCTCTGCTCTTGATCCTGTATCCACTTCTCGCATTGAGGATCTGGCCATGGAACTGAAAAAGGACTACACCATCGTCATCGTCACCCACAATATGCAGCAGGCTGTCCGTATTTCCGACCAGACGGCATTCTTTCTGCTGGGAGATTTGGTGGAGTACGGCAACACCGAGGCGATGTTCTCCCAGCCCAAAGACAAGCGCACGGAAGACTACATTACAGGAAGGTTTGGTTAATATGAGAGATCTATTTCAGGAACAACTAAATGAGCTGAAGCGGGAACTGACCGTTATGGGCGCATCCTGCGAAGAAATTATTGCGCTGGCCTCCCAGGCACTTACCGGTTGGGATACAGAACTGGTGCAAAAGGTAAATACCATTGGTGCGCAGATTGATGAAAGTGAGCGCACCATTGAAACCATCTGCATGAAGCTTCTGCTGCGACAGCAGCCTGTGGCTCGTGATCTGCGGCAGATCAGCGCCGCCATGAAAATGATTACCGATATGGAGCGCATCGGAGACCAGGCGGAGGACATCGTGGAGATCGTTCCCTATATGAACGCCCATCCCGACGAGAAGTATCCCAAGATCCGGGAAATGGCGAAAGCCGCGCAGTCTATGGTCACAGAGGCTGTGGATGCCTATGTGAAGCAGGATCTGGAACTGGCAAGAAAGGTCATGGCTCATGACGATGTGGTAGACGATTATTTTACGCAGGTTAAGAATGGCATCATTGATATCATTACCGCCGAACCTTCCCAGGGTGAGTATGCGCTGGATTTACTCATGATCGCCAAGTATTTTGAGCGGATCGGTGACCACTGCACCAATATTGCTGAATGGGTGGAATTTTCTGTTACCGGTATCCACAAGGACTGCCAGTAAGATGTAAAATGTATGTAAAGTTCGTAGAAAAACTTGAATTTTACTACTAAAACAGATAAAATTGTAAAAAACGCAAGGAGGCGCCTAAATGATCTGGTGTGTAGAGGACGATTCCAGCATACGGGATATTGCAGTATATGCACTTACTTCCACCGGCTTTGAAGCCAAAGGCTTTGAAGACGGTAACAGTTTTTGGGATGCGTTGCAATCTGAAAAGCCGGAACTCATCGTGCTGGATGTAATGCTCCCCGGCAAAGACGGTGTCACTCTGCTGAAACTAATGAAAGCAAATGAAGCATTTGCAGATATTCCTGTGATCATGGCCACCGCCAAGGGTACGGAATACGACAAGATCCAAAGTCTTGATATGGGTGCTGATGACTATTTGGTGAAGCCTTTTGGCATTATGGAGATGGTCAGCCGGGTGAAGGCTGTGCTTCGTCGGTGCAAACCGAAAGAATCCTCCAACTTGCTGAAACTGGACGGACTTGTATTGAACCCCGATGAGCATACGGTTACCGTAGACGGGGAACGGGTGATCCTGACCTACAAGGAATATGAACTGCTGCATCTGTTTCTCTCTCAGCCGGGTATTGCCTTCACAAGAGAGCAGTTGCTTTCCTCCGTGTGGAATACTGAGTATGCGGGTGAAACACGGACTGTGGATATGCATATCCGCACCCTGCGGCAGAAGCTTGGTCGCTATGGTAATATCATCGAAACCGTCAGAAATGTAGGCTACCGTTTGGAGGCCGGACATGACAAGTAAGATTTTTCGTTCAACCGTTTTTGTTGCGGTTGTGGTTTTGTTGTGTTCTCTTGGCATTGTGATCGGTGTTCTGTACAACCACTTCACCGGTGTGCAGGTGCAGCAGCTTAAGGACGAGCTGAGCCTTGCAGTCACAGGAACGGAGCAGTACGGTAACGCATTTTTGGAAAATGTGGAAGCTGACCGTTTCCGTGTGACCTGGATCGGCGCTGATGGCACGGTTCTGTTTGATACCCGGGTGGATGAAAGCACTATGGAAAACCACGCCGACCGGGAAGAAATTCGGGAGGCCTTTGAGGCCGGCTCCGGCAGTGCAGTGCGTAACTCTTCTACGCTCACAGAACAGACCTATTATGAAGCAAGAAAGCTGCAGGACGGGACCGTACTGCGAATCTCCACTAACCAAGCCTCTGCTTGGTCGCTGATGATGGACCTGCTGTGGCCCATTATTCTTATTGCTGTGCTTGCTATTGGTCTTTCTGCGCTGCTTGCCCGGCGAATGGCAAGAAAAATCGTGGAGCCGCTGAACAAGCTGAATCTGGAACAGCCCCTTTCCAACAATACTTACGAAGAACTCTCACCCTTGCTGCGCCGGATCAACCAACAGAACCTGCAGATCAATGCCCAAATGCGGAAACTCCAGCGTAAGACCGACGAATTCATTCAGATCACTTCTAATATGCAGGAGGGTCTGGTTGTGCTGGATAAGGAGACGCATATCCGCTCCATCAACTCTGCTGCCATGCAGATCTTTGGAGCAGAGCAATCCCGTGTGGGCGGTAGCTTCTTTCAGGTTAACCGCAGCAATGCACTGCGGCAGGTACTGAACGATGCGCTGGATCGGGGTCACGGAAGTGCTGTGCTGGAATTGGGAGGCAGAGCCTATCGCTTCGATATGAGCAGTATCCAGTCGGATGGAAATTTGCTGGGCGCAGTTATCCTGGCAGTGGATGTAACAGAATCCCAAAATGCGGAGCAGATGCGCCGTGAATTCTCTGCCAATGTATCCCATGAGCTGAAAACACCCCTGCAGGGCATCATCGGCAGTGCCGAACTGCTGGAAAGCGGCATGGTGAAAACAGAGGATGCTCCCAGATTCGTGGGTCATATCCGCAAGGAAGCATCCCGGCTGGTAAATCTTATTGAGGATATCATCCGACTATCCCAGTTGGACGAGGGCGTGGAGCTACCGAAAGAAAATGTAGATATGTTGGAACTGGCTGAGGATGTGAAAGCAATCCTGGAAGCCAGCGCTGCGGATAAGCAAGTAACGGTTCATGTTGCTGGCACAGGATTCTCTGTAGAGGGTGTCCGCAGAATGCTCCAGGAGATTCTCTATAACCTCTGCGACAATGCTATCAAATACAATGTTCCCGGCGGCAGTGTGATGATCTATGCAGAAAACAACCGCTTAGTTGTCAGCGATACCGGTATCGGCATCCCTGCTGAACATAAGGATCGGATCTTCGAACGGTTCTATCGGGTGGACAAGAGCCATTCCAAAGCTTCCGGCGGTACCGGTTTGGGACTTTCCATCGTCAAACACGCAGTTGCCTATCATAAGGCAGAAATCAGTTTGGAAAGCACGCCTGGCAAAGGAACTACAATTACCATTCAATTTTGACCGCATCTTATTCGTAGGGTGCGGTCTTTCACTTTACATAGATTTTACTTAAGTTTTGCAAACCCTCTATGGTTTTTACAAATGGTAAAAAATATAATGTAAGCTGTCGAAATGAGCATACTAACTTAAAGGAGTGTTTTCGTGACAACTTACATTTTTAAAATCATCTCCCTGCTGGGCGGTCTTGCGCTGTTCCTGTTCGGCATGGACATTATGGGCAAAGCACTGGAACGGCAGGCAGGCGGTAAGCTGCAAACTGTTCTTTCCAAGATGAGCGGCAAGATCTGGAAGGGTTTCCTGCTGGGTGCGGCTGTTACCGCAGTGATCCAGTCCTCATCTGCAACTACGGTCATGGTAGTCGGCTTCGTTAACTCCGGTATTATGACCTTGAAACAAGCCGTTGGTGTTATTATGGGTTCCAATGTTGGTACCACCGTTACTGCTTGGATCCTGTCCCTGTCCGGTCTGGAGGGTGATAGCTTCCTGATCAAATTCTTTAAGCCGTCTACGCTGGCACCGCTGATCGGCATTATTGGCATTCTCCTCTACATGGGCAAGTCCGAAAAGAAAAAGGGTATCGGCACTATTATGCTGGGTTTTATGGCTTTGATGACCGGTATGGATCTGATGAGCAGTTCTATGGCATTCCTGAAGACCGAGGCCTGGTTTGCAGACCTGATGATCTCTTTCACCAATCCGATCGTTGGTATTCTGTTCGGTGCTGTTCTGACTGGCATCATTCAGTCATCCTCTGCATCAGTAGGTATTTTGCAGGGTCTGTGTGTCACTGGCGCAGTAACCTACGGCGCAGCGATTCCCATCATTTTGGGTCAGAATATCGGCACCTGTGTTACTGCAATGATGGGTGCTATCGGTGCCAACCGAAACGCCCGGAGAACGGCTATGGTCCACTTGTTGTTCAATGTTGTCGGTGTGCTGCTGTTTGTGGTGATCTTCTATGGCCTTGGCTTGTTCATCGATTGGAAGTTCCTAAGCGAAAGTGTACAGGCATGGGATATTTCCGTAATCCACACCGGATTCAACCTGATTGCTACCGCTGTGCTGCTCCCCTTGAACGGGCTGCTGGTAAAGCTAGCCTATGCCATCGTTCCCGAAGTCAAAGAGCCGGAAAAGACCGAGTTGTTGGACACTCGTCTGCTGACAACTCCCGCTGTTGCTGTGCAGCGCGCCCACGAGATCGCCGGCGAAATGGCTGCGGATGCGGCTAAGGCGATGCACCTTGCTATGGGCCTTACCAAAAAGTTTGAATCCGGTGTTATGGAGCAGGTCATCGAGCTGGAAGATAAGACCGACCGTTACGAGGATGCACTGAATACCTATCTGGTGAAGCTGTCCGGCTTGAATCTGTCTGTCAATGATAACCGCATCCTGAACACACTGCTATATACCGTATCCGATATCGAGCGTATGGCAGACCACGCCATGGCTGTTGCAAAGGCTGCTCTGGAGATCGAGGAAAAGAAAATTGAGTTCTCCAAGCAGGCAAAGGGTGAGCTTGCTGTTTTGGAACAGGCTGTACTGGATATCGTGGATCGCACCGTTGCAGCTTACGGTAGCTTTGATCTTGATGGTGCCATTAAGATTGAACCCCAAGAGCAGGTTGTTGACGCACTGGTTCGTGAGGTCAAGTCCCGCCACGTGCGCCGTCTGAGAGACGGCCTCTGCACCGTGGAATACGGCTTTGTGCTGGAAGACCTGCTGACCGCCTGCGAGCGTGCTGCTGACCACTGCTCCAATGTGGCTGTGGAAATGCTGCAGGTTGCAGAGGGCAAGCTGGAAGCACACGAATATTTGAATGCCCTGAAGGCTGGTGAGCTTCGCGAATCCGCCGCTTTTGCAGAACAGTTCGCCCGCTACAAGGCGCAGTACGCTTTCCCGGAGGAACAGTAACTTTATTTGTTTGGGCCGCAGACATGGGCGTTGTGTCTGCGGCCTTTTTCCTTCCTCGGTATTACTGTTGACATATTGAATGGCTATTTTCTCCATGCTAACATAAAATAACACCTGACTGGGCCTGCGTGCCACAGTCCGCAACGCGTTTTATGCCACTTTTATGGGGTTATATGGGCTTATATGGCCAATTCCATCAAACCAATGACAATCCGGTTTTTACATAGTGGCTCTACCCTTTTTTCCTCATAAAAAATGACACAAAAAATAAATTTTTTCTGATTTTAATGATGTTTTCTTGAAACGCAACCGTAATCTCTCATAACTTATAACCATAGAAGTTCACCACAAAATGAATGAATAAGTGAATTGAACAGCACTGCAATGAGCCAGACATTGCAGTCGGATGAATGTGCCAAACTTCTAAATATTTTCGAAGGAAGGCTCATATGTCTGACATTATAAATCCCGTGCCAATTCACGAAAAGCTCACTCTGACTGTCAAGGAGGCAGCCGCATACAGCAACATCGGAATGAATCTAATCGATAAGCTGTTGCGTACTCCCAACTGTCCGTTTGTGTTATTCGTGGGCCAAAGAAACTGGTCAAGCGCAAGGAGTTTGAACAGTTTATCAACAATACGCTGATCCTGTAGATCAGCGAAAAATGAAACTACCACATAAAATGCGGTAATTTCTATTGAAAAAAGGGAGCCAATGTAATATAATATGCGTGTTGCATTGGCTCTTTTTCTCAATCGAGAAAGGAGTTAATTCATTGGTAAAAATATAAAAGGCAAAGAATGTGGCAAGGGTATCTTCCAAAGAAAAGACGGATGGTACATAGCTAGATTCGTAGACAAACGCGGAACTCGCCACGAGAAATATTTCAAAACACTTCCCGAGGCAAGAAACTGGCAAGCAGATTCTCAGTACCAGGACCGATATGTGCACGTCACAAACGATTCTATGCTAAAGGCCATATCCTTGTTTGAAGAAAGCTCCCCCACCGCTACCGTGTAAAAAGGTGTAGAAAAGGTGTATAAAAGGTGTATACGGAAAACCGGGGTGCCAAAAAAAACTTGATAAATAAAGGATTTTTAAGGAGATAGAAGAAGAAATGAAACTAGGTATCGTTGGTCTTCCCAATGTGGGCAAATCCACCCTGTTTAATGCCATTACCAATGCCGGTGTTCCTGCCGACAACTACGCATTCTGCACCATCGACCCCAATGTGGGCGTGGTGTCCGTGCCGGACGAGCGGCTGAACTGGCTGGCCGAGCTGCACAACCCCAAGAAGCTGACCCCGGCGGTCATTGAGTTTGTGGATATTGCCGGTCTGGTTAAGGGCGCATCCAAAGGTGAAGGTCTTGGCAACAAGTTCTTGAGCAACATCCGCACCACCGATGCCATCGTCCACGTGGTCCGCTGCTTTGACGATTCCAATGTTACCCACGTGGAAGGCAGCACCGATCCGCTGCGGGATATTGAGATCATCAATCTGGAGCTGGTGATGGCGGACATCGAAATGGTGGAGCGCCGTATTGACAAGGCCCAAAAGGCTATGAAGGGCGGCGACAAGAAGTTTGCCCGGGAGGCAGAGCTGTTTGCCGAGCTGCTTAAGCACCTGAACGAGGGTAAGCTTGCCCGCACCTTTGACGGCAGCGAGGACGATATGGCGCTGATCGCCACCTCTGACCTGCTGACCCTGAAAAAGACCATTTATGTGGGCAATCTGGCTGAAAGCGAGATCAACGAGCCGGAAAACAATCCCCACTATATGGCGGTCAAGGCTCTGGCCGACGAAGAAGGCAGCCAGCTGATCCCCATCTGCGCCAAGCTTGAGGCAGACATTGCCGAGCTGGATGATCCGGACGAAAAGGCAATGTTTATGGAAGAACTGGGCGTCAACGAGTCCGGTTTGGACAAGCTGATCCGCAGCTCCTATGCCCTGCTGGGTCTGATCTCCTTTCTCACCGCCGGCAGCGACGAGTGCCGCGCCTGGACCATCAAGAAAGGCACGAAAGCGCCCCAGGCCGCCGGTAAGATCCACACCGATTTCGAGCGCGGCTTTATCCGGGCAGAGGTCATCGCCTTTGAGGATATGAAAGCCTGCGGCACAATGGCAAACGCCAAAGCCAAAGGCCTTGTCCGCAGCGAAGGCAAGGAATACGTTATGAAAGACGGCGACATCGTCAATTTCCTTTTCAATGTATAAGGAGGACTTTATGAAAAAGAGTACGATCATTATTATTGCAATTATAGCTTTGGTGGTAATTTTGGGCATTGCTCTGGTATCCGTCAACAATAACCTGGTTTCTATGGAAGCCGAGGTAGATGCGGCATTTGCCAACATCGACACCAATCTTCAGCGCCGGGCGGATCTGATCCCCAATCTGGTCAATACTGTAAAAGGCTATGCCGCCCACGAGCAGGACGCCATTGACAGCGTAACCGAGGCCCGGGCAAAACTAGCAGGCGCATCCACTGTGGAAGAAAAGGCAGAAGCAGACAGCGCCTTAACGGCGGCCCTGAACAATCTGCTGGTCATCGTGGAAAATTACCCGGATCTGAAGGCATCTGCCAATTTCACCCAGCTGGCTGACGAGCTTGCCGGCACTGAAAACCGTATCGCAACCGCGCGGCGGGATTACAACGAAGCAGTGCAGACCTATAACACCGCGATCCGCAAATTCCCCAACAGCCTGGTGGCCGGTCTGTTTGGCTTTACCCAGAAGGAGTATTTCCAGGCATCTGACGATACCCAAAATGTACCCAATGTCGAGTTCTAAATGCTTATGAAAAGAAGAAGTTGGCTGACCCTTCTCGCAGTAGCCTGCCTTTTGGCGGCGTTGCTGCTTCCGGTGTCAGCGGATGTGGTTTCGCCGGATGACCGGTTCTATGTCTATGACGGCGCGCAGGTGCTGTCTGCGCAGACCGAGGACTATATCCTGAAAGCCAACCAAGAGCTGGAAAGCAAAACCGGCGCGCAGATCGTGGTGGTAACCATCCCCTCTTTGGAAGGACAAGCCCTGGAGGAATATGCAACAGAGCTGTTTCGCAAATGGGGCATTGGCGACGCCGAAAAGGATAACGGTATTTTGCTGCTGTGCGCTGTGGAAGACCGGCAGTTCCGGGTGGAAGTGGGTTACGGTCTGGAAGGCGATCTTCCGGACGGAAAAACCGGCAGAATGCAGGACACTTATATCATTCCTTTGCTGAAAGAGAATGATTTCAACGGCGGTATTAAAAATGGCTTCAGCGCGTTTTTGCAGGAGGTAGCCGGTGTTTACGGTGTCAGCATCACCGGGGAAACAGCCGTTTCCTATGAAGACGATGAGGGAAATCCCGCTTTCTCCGCCTGTATCATAATCAGCCTGATATTAAGCGGCCTGTCCAACCTGCTATTGCTGCGAAAGAAAAAGCCCCGCTTAAATTTGATCTTCTGGATCATTGAGGGCGTGCAGCTGATCGTTATGGCTCTGGTTTTGCAAAGCCTGTTCAACGCCCTGTGGATCGTTGGCTTTTCCCTGCTCTTCAGCCTGGGTATTGGCAACGGCAGACGGCGCTTTCGCAGTTTCCGCTCCGGCGGTGGCTTCGGCAGCGGCGGTTTTGGCGGTTTCAGCGGCGGCGGCTTCGGTGGAGGCTTTGGCGGCGGTGGCGGCAGCAGCCGCGGTTTTTAACATAGCTTCAATAATAAAATCAGCATAATGTCCGTAAAGGACATTATGCTGATTTTTTCTTATTCTTGGTTTTTTAGCTGCCAAAAAGCAACGGCGCTGGCGGCGGCAACATTCAATGAGTCCACCCCGTGAGACATAGGGATCTTAACGGTGTGATCGCAGGAAGCCACAGTAGATGCCGCAAGGCCATCCCCCTCTGTGCCCAGTACGATTGCCAGCTTTTCAATTCCCGGCAAGCGCGGGTCATCGATGGAAACAGAATCCTCTGACAGCGCCATAGCGGCGGTTTGAAAGCCGTTTTCCTTTAACACATCGATCCAGTTTTCCGGCAGGAAGGTCCAGGGAATCTGAAACACCGTCCCCATACTGACCCTTGCGCTGCGTCGGTATAGCGGATCGCTGCAGCCGGGTGTCAGCAGCACCGCATCCATACCCAGCGCCGCCGCGCTGCGAAAGATCGCGCCAATGTTGGTAGGATTCATAACCTCCTCCAAGACCGCGATCCGCCGGGCGTTTTTCAGTACCGCTTCCGGACTCTGTAAAGGCTTGCGCCGCATCGCGCACAGCAGACCTCTTGTCAGCTGATAGCCGGTCAGCTGGGTCAGCACATCCATATCCGCCGTGTAAACCGGCACATCGCCGCAGCGATGGATCACATCCAGCGACTCCCCTACCATCCGGCTGCGCTCCACCAATATAGAAACCGGCTGATACCCGGCATCCAGCGCCCGGTCGATCACCTTTGGACTTTCGGCAATAAACATGGCCTTTGACGGGTCAAAGCGATTCATCAGCTGCGCTTCCGTCAGCCGAGCATAAATATCCAGCTCCGCCGCGCAGAAATCTGTAATTTCGATAATGTTTGGCATAATAACACCTCAATTCCTTGGCTTATTATACCATTGGAGCAAGAAAAGGGCAAGGTATACGTGTGTATTAATCTCCAAAACAGCTTACCTTGTTGAATAAGATAACTGTAGAATAATGTCAAAAGCCGTGTTATAATATTTAAAGAATTTTACTGATGAGGTGCGTTTAATATGACTTGGACTTATCTTGCAATAAATCTATTATTTGCATTGTTTTTGCTGCTTATAAACGGACTGTTGGGCAGTTGGAAACAACGCACAAAAAGTCTATTCAGCTATTCATCCTTTAACTTTAACGACATATCGGAAGATAATTTCTCCGATAATTTCTTCCAATTCCTTATTCACCCAGCTATATTTTTAGCAATTATCAGTGCACTACTGCAGTATCTTTCATTTGATGCCCTCGTACGTAGTCTTTGGCTTGTTGTACCGTTTTATTGGGCAATAAGATTCATTATCGCTTTATTGCAGGATATGCTTCGCTTTATAAATCTGCGATTGCAGTTCGTTATGTTGATCTCTTCTCTGTTACTAAGCGAAGGTGCTTTCTTCCTGATTATACTTCCGTTATTGGATCGTGGAAAAGAAATCTTTATAGATTTGGAGCAATTCCGGGATGCCTTTTGGTTTGCCGTCTTATGCTTTATCGCAAAGTTTATATGGGACTTTGCTAAACAAGGAATGATTGGCAAGGTAATATACCCTCCACAGAAAAAGTCGCAGGAAATAATTCGCCGATATGACAAATTTTATTTCAAATATGCTGAAATTGTCGACAAAAGTATTGATAGAGAATGTAGATTTCACTCTGCTCTACAGAAAGAGCGATTTCGCTGTATGGCTTTTGCAATAATGATTTATGAATCACACAATCGGCCTTTCGCTTTTCGCGCAATGGAATATATTGTTAAGTTCTTCTGTCCCGGCAAAACAATGTCCCTTGGAATTATGCAAGTTCAAACTGACAAGCTGATTTCCAATAAAACATCCATTTTGTTAGCAGTTAGAAAACTTTATAAATCCTTTAGCGCCGGAGAAGGAACCGATGCAATTGACAAAGCAATTGACGATTATAACCCAAGCATAGATTACTTTAATGAAGTTAAGATAATCTATCACATATTAAAAGATTATCTTGGATTTGAAGAATACTGCAGACAAAAGGTTAAAGTAAGAAAGCGCAAATATGTACACAATGCAGATTAATGTATTTTTGCACCAGTCTGCGGACTGGTGCCGTCCTTTCAAGTCCCCCTCCAGCGCAAAAAATAAAGACACACCAAAAGGTGTGTCTTCATTTTTTGGTGCGCGAGGGGGGACTTGAACCCCCACGCCCGGAATGAGCACTAGAACCTGAATCTAGCGAGTCTACCAATTCCACCACTCGCGCATATTAAGTTGGCTTTCGCTCAACGCTAGAGTATATTAACACGGTCGGTTTGATTTGTCAACCTCTTTTTCGCGTTTTCACCAAAAAACTTAATCTTTATAATAGAGCATACAGTGGCAGTAACCCTTAAAATCCGGGTCTGCCATTTGCTGGCGAAATTCCTTACAAATGCACTTATTCTCCTCGGTCCGCTCCAGGCGGCAGGGGCAGAATCCGCCGGTGCGTTTCAAGCCTTCTTTGATGGTTTTTACCATTTCTTTATCCTCATTGAGCCGGACAGCCATATGATCACTCCTTTTTTCTTCATTATATTGGATTTATCCCCACTGTCAAGAATTTATCAGTTCCCTTTTTGCCGAAAAGATGTTATACTGAAGAAAACACATTGGAGGCGCTTATGGAATTTCTCCCAATTTCAAAACAGGATATGCAGAAGCGGGGTTGGGAACAGTGCGACTTCGTGTATGTGATCGGCGATGCCTATGTGGACCACCCCTCCTTTGGCCACGCCATTATCAGCCGGGTTTTGGAAAATGCCGGCTATACGGTGGGCATCATTTCCCAACCGGATTGGAAAAACCCCAAGTCCATTGACATTTTTGGCAGACCGCGCCTTGGCTTTTTGGTGTCCGGCGGCAATATGGACTCTATGGTCAACCATTACTCCGTTACCAAGCACAAGCGCAAGACCGACGCCTTTACCCCCGGCGGCGTGATGGGCAAGCGCCCGGACTACGCAACCGTAGTCTACTGCAACCTGATCCGCCAGACCTACAAGGATGTACCCATTCTCATTGGCGGCATTGAGGCCAGCCTGCGCCGCCTTGCCCACTACGATTACTGGTCCGAAAGCTTAAAGCGCTCCATTTTGCTGGACAGCCAGGCAGACCTTTTGATGTACGGAATGGGCGAAAAGAGCATCGTGGAAATTGCCGATGCGCTTAATTCCGGTCTTAACATCAAAGACATTACTTATATTGACGGAACTGTTTACGCAGCGACCGAACTGGACGAGAGTCTTCCTACCATTGTCCTTCCTGCTTATGACGCGCTGAAGGCAAACAAGCGCACCTATGCAGAAAGCTTTCAAATCCAGTACGGCAACTGTGATCCCTTCACCGCCAAGCGTTTGGCAGAGCCTTACGGCAAGACCTTTGTGGTGCAAAATCCCCCACAAAAGCCGCTGACTACCGAGGAAATGGACGCAGACTACGCCCTGCCCTACTGCCGCACCTACCACCCCAGCTACGAAAAGCTGGGCGGTGTACCGGCCATTGAGGAAGTGAAATTCAGCCTTGTAAGCAACCGGGGTTGCTTTGGCGCTTGCTCCTTCTGCGCCCTCACCTTCCACCAGGGCCGCATTATTCAGACCCGAAGCCACGAGTCCGTTCTGGAGGAAGCGGCGCTTATGGCCAAGCAGAAGGACTTTAAGGGCTATATCCACGATGTGGGCGGTCCTACCGCCAATTTCCGGCATCCTGCCTGCGAAAAGCAGCTGACCAAGGGCGCTTGCCCCCACCGGCAGTGTCTGCACCCCACCCCCTGCAAAAACCTCCGGGCAGACCACAGCGACTATATTTCCCTTTTGCGAAAGCTACGGAAGATCCCCGGTGTGAAGAAGGTATTTGTCCGCAGCGGCATCCGCTTTGACTACTTACTTGCTGACAAGAAGGACACCTTCTTCAAGGAGCTTGTCCAGCACCACATTTCCGGCCAACTGAAGGTTGCCCCGGAGCATGTGGCAGATGCGGTCCTTGACCGGATGGGAAAGCCGAGAAACGCGGTGTATAACCGATTCGTCAACAAGTATTTCCAGCTGAATAAGCAGTACGGTATGAATCAGTTCCTTGTTCCCTATCTGATGTCCAGCCACCCCGGTTCGACCCTGAAGGAGGCCATTGAGCTGGCGGAGTACATCCGGGAAATGGGCTACAATCCGGAGCAGGTGCAGGACTTCTACCCCACCCCCTCTACCCTTTCCACCGTGATGTATTACACCGGACTTGACCCCCGGCATATGGACAAGGTGTATGTGCCCACCGACCCCCACGAAAAGGCGATGCAGCGGGCGCTGATCCAGTACCGCAACCCCAAGAACTACTATCTGGTTCGGGAAGCGCTGCTGGCAGCCCACCGGGAAGACCTGATCGGCTCCGGCCCCAAGTGCCTGATCCGTGCCGTTCCGCCCCGACAGGGCAAGCCCACCGCACCCCCGCCCAAGGCACCGGTGAAGGGAAAAACACCTGTTAAAGCTCCCGCAAAAGCCCTTGGGAAATCACAGCGTAATCCTATCGCAAAATCCAAAACTTCTCCCACAAAAAAGAAGCGCTGACTGGCCATATTACACTTGATAAACTTGCATAATTCTGCTAGAATAACTTGAATATATACAAGCAACGGAGGCCATTATGAAACAGTTAATGGATGCAATCGTAAAACCCACCGCCGGTCCCGGCCTGGAAC
>JAZLAB010000037.1:0-27071 GCA_045612985.1 Faecousia sp. | reverse complement strand
CTGTTACCGTCGCTAACCTGCTCCGCGGCAAGCACAAGGTTGATTTTACTCCCAATGTTGACTGTGGCGACTATTCATCGTCATCAACGCTGACAAGGCAGTTCTCACCGGCAAGAAGCTGGATCAGAAGTCCTACTACCGCGTATCCGGCTGGATCGGCGGTCTGAAGGAAACCAAGGCTCGCATTATGATGGAAAACCGCTCCGACTACGCTATGGAGCTGGCCGTCAAGGGTATGCTGCCCAAGAACACCCTGGGCCGTAACTCTATGGTCCGTCTGCACATCTACAAGGGCGCTGAGCATCCCCATGCCGCACAGAAGCCTGAAGCATGGACCCTGGACTAATTTGGAGGTAAACGATTATGTACGAGAGCAAGAAGAAGTATAACTACGGCACCGGTCGTCGTAAGTCCTCCGTTGCCCGTGTTCGTGTTTATGAGAACGGCACCGGTTCCATCATCATCAATGGCCGCGACATCGATGAGTACTTTGGCCTGGACACCCTGAAGCTGGTTGTCCGTCAGCCCCTGGTCACCACCGATCTGGTTGGCAAGGTTGACGTTGTTGTTACCGTCGCTGGTGGCGGCGTTTCCGGCCAGGCCGGCGCAATTCGTCACGGCATCTCCCGCGCACTGCTGACCCTGAACCCCGAAACTCGTCCCGCTCTGAAGGCTGCCGGTTTCCTGACCCGCGACCCCAGAATGAAGGAGAGAAAGAAGTACGGCTTGAAGGGCGCCCGTCGCGCACCCCAGTTCTCCAAGAGATAATCTGTTATCTTTTACGAACTTCAAAAACCCAGAAACCGCAACGGTTTCTGGGTTTTCTTTTTTTGGCTACTCCCCTATTTGGTGCAAATTTGGTGCAACTAATCTAAATGGCATTACAATGTTGCAATCCGCATTGACTTTTGATAAAATAAAGCAAATCTAATATTAACATTTTGCGAGGTGATATCATTGGAACAGATTATGAAATACATTCAACAGAAATATACTCCTCTTTCCGTTATCCTATATGGATCGTATGCCAACGGAACAAATAATCTGAACAGTGATTTTGATGCATTGGTTATTTCCTCCAACCACGAGCAATACCACGATACATCTTTTATTAACGGCGTTCAATTGGATGTGTTTGTATATCCTGCATCATATTTTGACGGAGATTATAATTGCGAGGATTTTGTTCAGATTTATGACGGACAGATTATCGCAGATAACAGCGATATCGGTAGAACTCTTCAAACTCGCGTACAGACATATGTGCAAAACCGTCCACACAAATCCAATACTGAAATCCAAGCCAATATCGATTGGTGTTTAAAAATGTTTGAACGAGTAAAACGGAACGATGCCGAAGGTATGTTCCGTTGGCATTGGGTGTTGATTGACAGTTTAGAGATTTTTTGTGATATAATGCACCGTCCTTATTGGGGACCGAAGAAGTCGCTGAAATGGATGGCAGATAACCACCCCATTGCTTATAAAAAGTACGAAAAAGCACTTTCTAATTTTAACATCGATAATTTAGAAGAGTGGATTGCGTACATCAAATCTCACTCAACGCAACCAGATCGATCCATTTAAAATCAAGCACGAGAGGATATTAAAATGTTATTCCCTACACAAAACTTTAAAGGTAAAAATGGAACAAACTACACATTGAGAAGTCCAGAAATATCAGATGCAGAGCAAATGATTGCATATTTGAAAACTACAGCGGAAGAAAGCGAGTTTGGCCTTAGCTACCCCGAGGAATTAAACTTTACCATTAAGGACGAGGAAGATTTTATCTCAAACTATACTGCAAATCAAGGAAGCATTATGATCTCCGCATTTAACGGAGAAAGATTAGTTGGTAATGCCAGTCTTTCTTGTGTTATGGACAAAAAGAAAACATTACACAGAGCAACATTTGGGATTGCCATACTAAAAAGCGAATGGGGTCAAGGTTTGGGCAAAAAAATCCTTGCTGAATTGATTAGATTTGCTATAGCGGCAGGATATGAACTGCTTGAATTAGAAGTAGCTTCTACCAACACCTCTGCCATTAACTTATACAAAAAGTTTGGGTTTACAGTTTATGGAGAGCGGTCTCATTCGTTAAAGCTTAAGGATGGAAGCTATTGCGGCGAGTTGCTTATGACATTGGATTTAACTAAAAATCAAAAGATATAATCTGCTGTATTGATTCAAGAACATTCAAAACCCAGAAACCGCAACGGTTTCTGGGTTTTCTTTTTAGATTTTATAGGGTATAAATTCGCCGTTATATAGCGTATAAAGTTCCCTGAATCCTACATCCTTCAGCAGGAGCTTTGCATCTTCAAAACCAAAATCCAAAGTATCGGCTTGGTGACTGTCGGAGGAAAGGATCAATCTGGTATTGGTCTTCTTTAAAATGTGCAACAATGCCTCGCTGGGATATGGAGCAGTACGAACATTGCGGGAAATTGCGCCGGTGTTCACCTCAAAAATGCATCCGCTCCTTGCCGCTTCAGCGGCATATTTAGCAGCAATTTTTTGATAATCTTTGTTTTCCAGAATACCGAAATTACCCACCTCATCAAACTTCGTTACCAAATCAAAATGGCCAACAATGTCCGGCTTTCTGTTTAAAATATAACTGCAAAAAGCTTGATAGTAGGACTCTGACAGGGCAATAACATCCCCATCAAAAACATCAAAACATTTTTTAAAGTAATCCAGACTCGAATCCACGGGATAGTATTTTCCGTCTTTTTGCAAATAATGGGAAGCTCCGATTATGTAATCAAATTCAGCGCGGTTTACAGGACCAAAAGACTCTTCCTCTACACCAATATATATCTGGATGTCCTTTCCATATTTTGTTCTCAAGCGACGGATTTCCGCAATATATCCTGCTGTGTCCTTCATACAATAATTCGTATGAAACCCGGTTTCTCCGTGTCCGGAAAAACCAATGGCAGTAAAACCTTTTTTCAGTGCGGTTAAAACAATCTCTTCCGGCGTGTTCATACCGTCACAAAATACGGAATGTGTGTGAAAATTAGCCAACATAGCAACGCATCCCCCCACTTCAATACGTCGGATAAATTATATCATATATCTGCCAATTTTGTCTACGCCTTGACAAAGCGCTTTGAAGTAGATATAATCGCAAGTGGTATGGGCCTGTAGCGCAGCTGGGAGCGCATCACATTCGCATTGTGGGGGTCGTCGGTTCGAATCCGATCAGGTCCACCAAAAACACCACCGACAAGGTGGTGTTTTTTATTGCAATCCGGATTCGAACCATCCAAATGTAACAGTCCGGTGGACTGTTGCTCGCGGCAGCTAGATGCCGCGAAACCTTTATTTTCACAAAGTGAAAATGCAAACGAATCCGATCAGGTCCACCAAAAAGAGGGTTACCCTTTGTGAGTAGCCCTCTTTTCTATATATTATTGCGCGGGGATATTCTTCATTGTAAGGCCAATGCGTTTACGCTTTTCGTCGACCTCCAAAACAGCAACCTTGACCACATCGCCCACTTGCACGATTTCAGAGGGATGGCGGACTCTGCGGTTTGCAACCTGGGAAATATGCACCAAGCCGTCCTGGTGGACACCAATGTCTACAAAAACACCGAAATCGATTACATTACGCACCGTTCCGGTGAGCACCATACCCGGTTTCAAGTCCTTGATCTCCAACACATCGGTGCGCAGGATCGGCGCAGGCAGGTCATCTCTGGGATCTCTGCCCGGCTTCATCAGTTCCTTGACCACATCTTCCAGTGTGGGAATACCTGCTCCACAGGCTTCTGCCGCCTGTTGCTGCATTTGCTGGAAACGGTCTGCCAGTTCCTCCAGCTTACCCTTTGCAATGTCCTGCTTGCTGTAGCCGCACAGGGTCAGCAGCTTTTCCGCTGCCTCATAGGTTTCAGGGTGGACACCGGTATTGTCCAAGATCTCCTTGCTTTCCGGCACACGAAGGAAGCCTGCACATTGCTCATAAGCCTTTGGTCCTAACTTGGGAACTTTCTTAAGCTGATTTCTTGCAGTAAACGGGCCATTTTCTTCCCGGTAAGCAACCACATTTTTCGCTGTTGTACCGTTAAGTCCCGCCACCTGCGCCAGCAGGCTTGCTGAAGCGGTGTTTACATCTACGCCAACCGCATTGACGCAGTCTTCCACAACGCCGCCCAAGGCCTCGTCCAGCCGTTTCTGGGGCATATCGTGTTGATACTGTCCAACACCGATGGCTTTTGGATCGATCTTAACAAGCTCTGCCAGCGGGTCCTGGAGTCTGCGGGCAATAGAAACAGCAGAACGCAAATTCACATCAAAGTCCGGAAATTCTTCTGCTGCCAGTTTGGAAGCGGAATAAACAGAAGCGCCCGCTTCATTGACAATCATATAGCTGACACCCGGAACTTTTTTCAGCATTTCCACAGTCATGGCTTCCGTTTCCCGGGAAGCTGTGCCATTGCCGATTGCGATATGCTTAACGCCGTGCTTTCTGATTAATCCGGACAGTATTGCAATTGCTTCGTCCTTCTTCCGGTCGGAGAATGTGGGATACACCACTGCCGTATCCAATACGCGGCCAGTACCATCCACAACGGCTACCTTGCAGCCATTGCGGTATCCGGGGTCCAGACCCATTGTAACGAAGCCCTTCACCGGGCGTTGCATCAAAAGGGGCTTCAAGTTCAGCGCAAAGTTACCAATTGCCGCTTCTGCAGCTCGTTCTGTCAAATTGCTGCGAAGCTCCCGCTCGGCGCTGGGCGCGATCAAGCGGGTGTAAGCGTCCTCCGCAGCAGCCCGGACAAAAGCAGAGATCTGCATACCGGGCTTTAATGCGCCACGGCATACTACCGCCTGTCCCTCTGCACCGGGGAGGGTTATGCTTACCTTCAAATACTCTTCCTTTTCGCCCCGGTTGATTGCCAAGATCTGGTGGTTCTGCACTCTGGAAACGGTTGAGGTGAAATCGTAATACATTCTGTAGACACTATCTTTTTCCGGGTCTACCGCCTGGACGGTGATCACCGCCTGTCGTTCCATTTTCAGCCGCAGGGCCTTACGGATCTCTGCATCGTCCGAGATCATCTCTGCAATAATATCCGATGCGCCTGCAAGAGCATCCTCCAGGGTTTCCACACCCTTTTCCGGGTCAATATAGTCCTGGGCAAGCTCTTCGGGATTTTCTCCGGTTTGGGCAAAAATCGCAAGGGCCAAAGGCTCCAGGCCCTTCTCTTTTGCAACGGTTGCACGAGTGCGGCGTTTTTGCTTGTAAGGACGGTAAATATCTTCGGCTTCTGCCAGAGTTGTAGCATTGTCAATTGCCAAAGACAATTCTTCTGTCAGCTTTCCCTGCTCTTCAATGGATCTGCGAATCTCCTCCTTGCGCTGGAAAAGATTGCGCAGATAGTTCAGTCTTGTTTCCAGATTACGCAAGGTGGTATCATCCATTGCGCCGTGCATTTCCTTGCGGTAGCGGGCAATGAAAGGAATGGTATTTCCTTCGTCCAGAAGACTAACAACATTATCTACATATTGTAAATTTTGCCCTAGTTCTTCTGCCAGGAGCTCTGTAATTGGTCTCATAAGTATCCTCCATATGGGTTTTTCTTATTGTAACACATTCCCAACAAATTCGCAACGGACCAAGTGCGTCTGATTTCTAAATTTTTCGCCGCAGTTCTCCCCTTTTCACTTGCGCTGTGAATATGGGTGTGGTATAATTATTAAAAATTTCTTCACATTCCAGGAGGTATGTTATGGAAATAACCGGTTTTGTTATGCTCGCCGCCGCAAACAGCGCGAAGGCGAGTATGCTTCCTGCACTGATTGCGCTTTCGATTATTTCCGGTGTGCTGATTTTGGCATCCCTACTGTTCGCCTACCTTGTGCTTTTTGCCCGGAGCGATGATTCAAAATCCGGCAAGCTGCGTCTTGGTATGCTTATTGCCGCAACAGCTGTCGTCCTTGTCTGCACGGTTTTTTGCAGCATTCTGTATAACCGCGCAGAGAGTAAGCCCACCTTAAAAGATCCCAGCACAAACGGCACAACAATTACAGAAACCACAACCATTCCCACGGAAACCACAGAGCCGACCATTCCGGAGCCCACCTTTGAGGCGGCTTATGTTTCATCCAGTGATCCCAGCAAATGGAAGATCAAATGGGAAATCTACTATAAAAAGGAAATTGTAAAATCCTTCAAAAGATCTGATCCTATTTCCTTTGGCAAGGCTGAGGAATACACCAATTTGGAAGGCATCATCACCTTCCGCGGCGACAACTATCGCTCCGGTCCTACCTATGGCACCGCCAATGTTGTTGAGGAAAAGATCAGTAAAAAGTGGAGCTCCAATATTGGCGCATTAAACGGCTGGCCCGGCAGCGGCTGGACAGGTCAGCCTCTGATCGTCCGCTGGGATGAAGCTACAAAGCAGATCATGAACATTAAGAAGGAGAAAAAGGAAAAGGCCGATCTCGTGGAGGTTATCTACGCGACCCTGGATGGCTATATCTACTTCTACGATCTTGATGACGGTTCTTACACCCGCGATCCTATGTTTGTGGGTATGAACTTCAAGGGCGCAGGCTCTTTGGATCCCCGAGGCTATCCGCTGATGTATGTTGGCTCCGGCGATTACTACGGCGGCAAAGTTCCGAGAATGTACATCATTGACCTGATCAATTGCAAGGTCCTTTACGAAAAGTCCGGCTCTGACTCCTTCTCTTTGCGCAAAGACTGGGCAGCCTTTGACTCCTCTCCCCTGGTAGATGCAGAGACCGACACATTGATCTGGCCCGGAGAGAGCGGCATTCTTTACACCATCAAGCTCAACACCAAATACGATCCGGAGGCCGGTACGATCTCTGTAAAACCCGGCTCTTTCGTCAGAAACAGATACTCCACCTCCCGCTCCGGCAGCGGCAGCTATTGGCGCGGTTATGAGCCCAGCGCAGTTATCGTCGGTCGGTATTTGTACATCTCCGAAAACGGCGGTATGTTCTTCTGCATCGACTTGAACACAATGGGTCTTGTCTGGGCGCAAAACACCAAGGACGATTCTAACTCCACACCTGTCTTTGAATGGGATGAAAGCGGTGAGACCGGCTATATCTACACCGCACCTTCTCTTCACTGGACAGCTGACAAAAACAGTGAAGGCGACATCTATATTTATAAGCTCAACGCCAAGACCGGCAAGGTCGTCTGGAAGAAGAAGTACGATTGCCACACCGTTTCCGGCGTTTCCGGTGGCGTCCAGTCTACCCCGCTCTTGGGTAAAAAGGGTACGGACCTGGAAGGTATGATCATTTACACGGTTGCCCGGACACCCAGCAGCTGGGAGGGCGTTATGGTAGCTCTGAACACCGCAACCGGTGATGTCATTTGGGAGAAGCCTATGAGTCATTACACCTGGAGTTCTCCCGCTGCCGTCTACACAGAGGCCGGTAAGGGTTATGTCGTCGTTTGCGACTCCGCAGGCAAGGCTGCTCTTGTGGATGGCGCAACCGGCAAGGAGCTTAGCTCCGTTGCTCTGGGAACAAATGTGGAAGCCTCCCCTGCTGTTTTTGAAGACACCATTGTGGTTGGCACACGCGGACAGAAGATCTTTGGTCTGAAAGTAAAATAATTCTTGCAACCGACGCAGAAATTCTGTGAAATCTGTGTCGGTTGCTTCTTTTATTGACTTGAGAGGAATTTGCGAATATAATTATCTTGTAAATATTGATAGGAGGGTTTTATATGGAAAAACGCATTATTACCATCAGCCGCGAATTTGGCAGCGGCGGCCGCACCATTGGACATTTAGTGGCAGAAAAACTTGGCATTCCTTTCTACGACAAGGAACTTGTTGACCATATTGCCCTCGAGTCCGGCTTCTCTGCAAAATTCATTGAGGAGCACGGAGAACACGCACCGGGCAAAAGTATTTTCTCTTATGCCTTTGCACACCAGAGTGTACCTGGCGTAATTGACGGCATTTCTACTGCGGACATTCTTTGGAATGCCCAATGCAATGTCATTCTGCAAATTGCAGAGAAAGGTCCTTGTGTGATCGTCGGCCGCAATGCAGATTACATTTTAAAGGACCGAGAGGATTGCCTGCACATCTATATCCACGCGGATAAGGCTTTCCGTGCTGAACGGATCGTTAAGCTGTATGGTGAGGCAGAAAAGAAGCCCACCGCCCGCCTGGATGAAAAGGATAAAAAACGCAGTGTAAATTACCACCATTACACCGGCAGAACTTGGGGCAAAGCGCAAAACTATGATCTTTGCCTTTGCAGCAGCACCCTGGGCATTGAAGCCTGCGCGGATATGATCGTATCCATAATCAAAAACAGTAAATAAAGCCAAAGTGGCTTGGACATATCCAAGCCACTTTTATTATTTATTCCACAAACAATTCCAGTTTTTGATAAAATACTCAATTCCGGAATATACCGTTGTAATCACAATTACCACGATGATCACCCATTTCAGAATTTCCACAGAGGGAAAACCCATCAGCACACACAACCCGATCATCGTGCTGGCAGTCTTGAATTTTCCGCTTTTCCCGGCAGCGATCACAACGCCCTTGCCAACGGCAACGAGCCGTAAACCGGTAACCGCAAACTCTCTGGTTAAGACGATCATCAGCGCCCAGGCAGGAATAATCCCCCACTCGCAGAACATCACCATTGCGGCGATTACCAAAAGCTTGTCCGCAAGAGGGTCAAGAAATTTGCCAAAATCGCTGACTTGATTATACTTTCTGGCGATCTGTCCGTCCACATAGTCTGTCAAGCTTGCAAGGATAAACACTGCAAGCGCCAGCCACATATATAGCCCTGTTGTTCCACCAGACAGATACATCAGCACCATAAACACCGGTATAAATCCAATGCGGATCAGTGTAATTTTACTTGCAGTCGTCATAGTGATTCCTCCAACAAATAGCCACTTAAATCGCCCTCCACAAGACCGTCAATGCAGACATTTACAAAAGTCCCCTCTGTCAGCGGCTCATCGCAAGCGATCCAGACTCGACCGTCGATGTCCGGGGAGTCTGCATAAGTACGGCCATAAAACTGCTCAAATTCCTCGTCAAAACCATCCACTAAAATGCGCAAGGTTTTTCCGATCATTGCGGCATTATAGTCATCCATAATCTGGGATTGGATTGCCTCCACCTGCTGTGCGCGCCGCTGGGCGATCTCGCTGTCAGGATACTCCATATCCGCAGCAGGTGTTCCCTCCTCCGGAGAGAACGGGAACGCACCAACGCGCTCAAGGCGCATTTCCTTAAGGAAAACACACAGTTCCTCAAAGGCTGCATCGTCCTCCCCAGGAAGGCCGGTGATCACGCTGGTGCGCAGCACAAGTCCGGGAATACGGTCTCGCAGCTTTTGAAACAGCTGCCGCAGGAATTGTCCATTGCCCCGACGGTTCATCAGCTGCAAAATATGATCATTGCAATGCTGAATGGGAATATCCAGATACTTTACGATCTTCTCTTCTTGGGCGATCACATCGATCAGCTCATCGTCGATCTCGTCCGGATATGCATAGTGAAGTCGAACCCACTCAAAACCGTCAATCGCACACAGTTTGCGCAGCAGTTCCGGCAGTAGTCGCTTTCTTTCCGGAAGATCCGTTCCATAACGGCAGGTGTCCTGGGCGACAACGATCAGTTCCTTTACACCACTGGCTGCCAAAAGCCGGGCTTCATACAACACATCGTCCATACTGCGGCTGCGGTATTTACCCCGCAGATACGGAATAATGCAGTAACTGCAGCGATTGTCGCAGCCCTCTGCAATCTTAATGAATGCATAATGCTCCGGAGTCGTAAGAATCCTACCGGTTTCTTCCTCCGGCGCATCAATAGAGTCAAAGGCAGTAACGCTCTCCCCTGCTAAAATTTTCTCAATAGCAGGAACGATCTTCGTGTAGCTGCCGGTGCCTAATACACCGTCAACCTCCGGCATTTCTTTCAGAATTTCCAGCTGATATCGCTGGGAAAGGCAGCCGGTAACCAGGATCTTACCAATCAGACCCTCATTTTTCAATTGTCCCATTTGCAGGATATGGTCAATTGCTTCACTCTTTGCTGAATCAATAAAGCCGCAAGTATTGATCACAACCACATCTGCGCCCACCACACTACTTAAAACTGTGTGGCCGGCCTCCTGCACACGGTACATCATCCGCTCACAATCTACCTGGTTTTTTGCACAACCCAGGGAAATAAAGCCAATATTTGCCATTTTATTCCTCCCGGAAATCATAGGGATCTAAATCCAGCTCCGCCAAAGCCTTGCGGATCTGGCCGTAGCTGTGTCCTCGACGAACGAGCGCATCCATCACCTTTTTAAGCTCACGGCTGCTTTTGCTTCCTGCAAGCTTTGCTTGCAGGAAGGACACAATAGCTTCCTGCTGGTCCGGATAATCCGTCAAAGCTTCCTCCCAATACTGCTTGGGAATCCGCTTTTCATACAAAGCCTGCTTGGCTCTGGAAAGGCCGTATCCTTTGCTGATACAACGATCTACGATTTGCTCGGCCACAGCCCGGTCGTCCACCAAATTCATTTGGGCCATCCAGCGCACAGCATCTTTTGCCTGCGCGGGGTCTTCCCCTTTTTGAATCAGGCGGTGCTCCAGATCCTTTTTCGACACTGCAGCCGAAGCGACGATTCGCACAGCCCGCATTTTTGCAGACATTGCGCCGGCCCCGACCTTTAAAGCGGCCATCTGCTCATCCGTTAGTTCTTTATCAGCATAAAGGCCAAAGTCCTGGACAGTTTGCGGATATAGGCGCATCACAGTTCCGTCAGCAAAACGCACTGTATGCCTCCCAACCCGATCAGGCTGGGAGGCAATGGACTCAATCTTCATCATCGAAATCGTCAGCGCTTACCATAATGGGGCGCTCTGCAGCCTTTGCAGGGGTTCTGGCAGCATTGCCCTGCAACAGATTTGCCCGAACCTGCTGCTCTACCTGCTCTGCGATGTCAGGATTGACCTGCAGGAATGCCTTCACGCTATCCTTGCCCTGGCCAATGCGCTCCTCACCCATACTGAACCAGCTTCCGCTCTTCTGGATAATATCCATCTGAACAGCCAGATCCACCAGTTCACCCCTTTTGCTGATACCCTGACCGTACATAATGTCAAAGTATGCTTCACGGAACGGGGGCGCAACCTTGTTTTTCACGACCTTAACGCGGGTCTTATTGCCGATGACATTGCCGCCCTCTTTGAGGGATTCCACACGACGGACATCCAGGCGTACAGAGGAATAAAACTTCAGCGCGTTACCACCGGTGGTGGTTTCGGGGTTGCCGTACATCACGCCGATCTTCATACGCAGCTGGTTGATAAAAATCACAACACAATTGGTCTTAGAGATCGTACCTGCCAGCTTACGCAGAGCCTGGGACATCAGTCTTGCCTGCAGGCCTACAAAGGTGTCGCCCATTTCGCCCTCAATTTCCTGCTTGGGAACAAGAGCCGCAACAGAGTCAACGACAATGGCGTCTACCGCGCCGGAGCGCACCAGCGCGTCTGTGATCTCCAAAGCCTGCTCACCGGTATCCGGTTGGGAAACAAGCATATTATCCGTGTCAACGCCCAGAGCAGCCGCATAAACAGGATCCAGCGCATGTTCTGCGTCCACAAAGGCAACTTCGCCACCCATCTTCTGGGCTTCTGCAAGAATATGCAGCGCCAGTGTGGTTTTACCGGAGGATTCCGGTCCGTAGATCTCAATAATCCTTCCCTTGGGAACGCCGCCAATACCCAGCGCGGCATCCAGCGCCAAAGAGCCGGTGGGGATCGCATCAATGTTCATCTCCGGCTTATCTCCGAGACGCATAACCGTTCCTTTGCCGAAATTCTTCTCGATCTGGGCCATTGCTGTCTGCAGGGCCTTCTTCTTGTCCAGTGCAGGGGTGGGGGCATCATATACTGTCTTTTTCGTTGCCATTTTCATCTTCCTTCCTGCCGAGTTGGGCTAACACGGCTCTTTCTCTGTCATTATAATCTCTGGAAAGCTCCAGAATGGTATACCCGTTTTTCTCTAGAATTTCACACACCGCGTCCGCTTGTCCCATACCGAATTCAAAACAAAGAAAACCACCGGGTTTCAATGCCGTTTTGTAGTTGCAGGCAATGGCGCGGTAAAAATCGAGTCCGTCAACGCCGCCCTCCAGGGCCAGGTGCGGCTCGAAATTTTTCACACTTTCAGGTAACTGCTCCATCTCCTCCCGGGTAATATAGGGCGGATTGGAAACAATTAAATCGAATTTGCCCAAAAAGGGTTTTGGGCTGGCCAGCGCATCTGCCTGTACGCAGCTTACGCGGCCTGTTAATTTCTGCAAAGATATATTTTTCTTTGCCACAGTGATGGCATCCGGCGAAACATCTGCCAGTGTTACTCTGGCATCCTTTACGCGGTGCGCGATGGCCAAACCAATGCAGCCGGATCCAGTGCAGAGGTCCAAAATCCGGGGAGACTGCTCCAAAAACAAAGCCTTGTGAATTGCCAGATCTGTAACAGCGCAGGTGTCATCCCGAGGAATCAGCACATCTTTATTTACAAGAAGCGTCATTCCATAGAAATCCCACTGCCCAATTACATAGGCAACCGGCTCCCCTGCCGCTACCCGTGCAACCGCCGCATTCATCTGATCGCAAACCGTTTCCGATGCGTACATCTGCATATCCGCCAGCAGCTGCTCCGGGGTCTTGTCGGATACGAAGCACAAGAGATTTCGTGCATACAGACCGGCGATCTCCGGGTCATCCTGCTGCGCCAACACTCTGCGAGCATTCAAATAAAGCTGGGAGAATGTCATTACCACCGGTCTTCCCCCTCTTTTTCGGGAAGGACAGCCTTCAGCGACGCAATACCGACTTCGATCATTTCGTCGTCCGGTTCATAGGTAGTAAAGTTTTGAAACCACATTCCGGGAGCCGTCAAAAACCTGGTAAGCCAATTATCAAATCTGCCCACGATTCGGTTGATTTCATAGGCGACTGAAACAACCACCGGCAAAAGCAGCAGCTTAAATGCAAACATAATCAGCGACTTGCCGGGAATGGCCTCCAGTCCGGGGAAAATTGCCAAAAGGACACCGGATGCTGCGGAAAAAACAAGGATTGAGATCACAAGGACCACAAACAGAAAGCTGGTTCCGCAACGGGGGTGCTTTCTTGTCTGCTGCCGGACATTTTCCACTGTCAGCGGTAGTCCTGCTTCATAGCAGCGAATGGTTTTATGCTCTGCGCCGTGATAGGCAAAGACCCGTTTCATCTCGCTCATTCGGGATACCAGAAGCATATAAAGAAGGAAAATACTGATCCGCACAACACCTTCAATCAGATTGCGCAGCAGATTGCTGGAAATCCAGCGCTGCAGAAGGCTGACAATAAAATTTGGCAGGAAAAAGAACAGCAGGATTGACATACCCAATCCCAGGGCTACCGAAGATCCCACCAAAAAATTCTGGAACTTCTTATCGCCCAGCTTTGCTTCCAGCCAAAGGTCAAACTTGGACGGCTGCTCCTGCTCCTCCGGAGAAAGATCCGCAGAGCGCATCAGCGCCTTGACGCCGGTTACCTGGGCGTCAAAAAAATTCACTGTGCCGCGGATAAATGGCCACGCAAGCGGAGAATTCTTTGGGCGGATCTTCCGGGGATGGGTCTCCACCTGGATTTCACCATTGCTTCTTACCACAATGGCATCCTTTTCCGGTCCGCGCATCATAATGCCTTCAATGAGGGCCTGTCCACCGATCATCGTCTTAAATTTTTCTTGATTCTGGGGCATAACGAAACATCCTTACTGTGTTACAGGCAATTCAACAGTTACCAAAGTGCCGCCATCGGCTGCATTTTCCAGCGTCAGTGAGCCACCGTGCATTTCCACGATCTCATCACAGACAGCCAGACCAATGCCGGAACCTCTAGCCTTGGAACTACCCTTATAGAATTTCTTTTTCACCAGAGGCAATTCATCCTCCGGAATGCCGGGACCGTGATCCCGAATAGTTACAATTACTGTGTTGTCAGTATAGTTGATTGCCGTTTCAATCTGCTTGCCTTCAGAGCCGTGCTTTGCAGCATTGTCCAAGATGTTCAAAAATACCTGCCGCAGGCGCATAGGATCGCAGGAAATTTCCGGCATCTGCACATCACTGTCTAGGTATTTCACCTGGATGCCGTCCTGCGCAAGGCGACTTCCGTACATATAAATGACATCTTCAAATTCGCTGCGGATATCCACAAGCTCCATATTCAGGGTCATACGGCCATCCTGAATTCTGGTAAAGTCCAAAAGCTCCAACACCATCTCTGTCAAACGGCCCGCTTCCCGGTGAATGATCTTCATACCGCGGCGGGTATCTCCGGTCAAGTCGTTGCTGCTCAAAAGAGTTTCACTCCAGCCGGTAATTGCCGTCAAGGGTGTACGCAATTCGTGAGACAGCGAAGAAATGAACTCGGACTGCATCTTTTCGTTCTGATTGATCTGAATGGACATTTCGTTGATGGTGTCCGCCAGCTCACCGATTTCGTCATCAAATTTGGTTTCAATTTGAATGCCGTAACTGCCGCTGGTGATCTTCTTCGCCTTTTCAATGATCTCGCCCAAGGGCACAAGTATGGAGCGGATATGGTAATTGCTGGTGATCAGCACGACCGTCGCCACCAGAACAAGGGTCAATAGGGATATGATCGCAATATAGCCAATCTGCAGATCCATTGCAGTGGTAGGTAAAACATATCTGAATATGCCAACTAACTGATCATCACCAAAAAGCGCAGGGCTGGACAGAGCCAAAATGCGTCTTTCGCTGTCAGAATCCGCGCCAATATACAGGCTGGATTTCTTCTTTTCCATTGCTTCAGCCACATCCGCAGTTAAGAGCGACTGTTCTGCCAATGCAACGTGTGAAGAAGTTGCAACATTGCCGTTTGCATCCAGAAACTGCAGGGCAATGCCCTCCTTCTCGCCAAAGGATGCGGTATACTCAATGCAAATTTCGAAAAGAGATTCTGCACTTTCTGCGTTTTGGGTGGCGATGTAAGAATCTGTCTCCTTTGCGATCGACCGCATCTGCTTTTCCATGCCGGAGTAACTGAACCAGGCAAACAGTGCTGAAACGATCAACACGCACGCAAGTCCCAGAGTGGCGATCACGCCGAAGGTATTCACAAACCAACGCCTGCGCAGTCCCTTTATCTTAGGAACTGCAATGGCGGTTTTCTTATTTATGCTCCCCATTTGTAACCGAAGCCCCAAACAGTTGTGATGTAGGTGGGATTGGCTGTGTCGTCCTCGATTTTAATACGCAGACGACGAATGTTTACATCCACGATCTTCAACTCGCCCTCGTAGTCTCTGCCCCAAACAGCAGACAGGATCTCTTCTCTGGAAAGAGCTCTGCCGGGATTTTGCATAAACAGTTTCAAGATTGCATACTCCACCTGGGTCAGACGCACGCGGCTTCCGGCCTTTTCCAGGGTGTGGTTGCGTGTGTTCATAACAAAGGGACCTTGGGCAAGCAGCTCGCTGTCCGCATTCATATCTCCGCCCAAGCGGCGATACAGCGCATCAATTCTGGCCGTCAATTCTGCCGGAGAGAAAGGCTTTGTAACATAGTCATCTGCGCCAGTCATCAAGCCGGTGATCTTGTCCATCTCCTGGGTGCGGGCAGTGAGCATAATGATACCGATCTGCTTGTTTGTTGCGCGGATCCGTCTGCACACCTCAAAGCCGTCAATATCCGGCAGCATAATGTCCAGAATGGCAACACCGATATCCGGATGTTCCCGAAGCTTGTCCAACGCTTCCTCACCGCTACCAGCCTCAATGGCATGGTAGCCGGCCCGTTTCAGGTTGATCACAACGAAGCTACGGATGTTCACTTCATCCTCTAAAATCAATACTTTTTTCATTGTATACCTCTCAAAAATCAGTATAGTCAGTATAGCATATCACAGCAAAAAAGGAAAGTTATTTTACCACAACATTTTCCTGACCCAGAACGCTTTGCAGCTCCTTCAGCATCTCTTTTTTGAAAGAGCATCGCGTACCTCTGCGCACCTTTGTGTCAGCAAAATACAGAACTACATTATTCTCACCGGGGAACATATTTAGAATCGCCTTAATTTTCGGGAACAGCGCGCCGTCCTCTGTTGGCAGTTTTAAATACAGTGTTCCCTGCGAGGGCAATTCCTCCTCCAAAGCAGGTGCGTTGTTTGCAAAATCCGTCATAGGCCGCGCCCGGTTAATGACGATCTGCGTTTCCTTGTCGTCCCGGAAAGACAGTCTTCCGGTAATGACCACCGGCAAATTCTCCCGGAGGTAGCCGCCGTATTGGCTGATTACATTGGAAAATGCAATGGTTTCCATTGCCGCTGTATCATCCTCAAGGGTAACATAGGCCATCATAGAGTTGTTGCGGGTGGTCTTCATCTTCACCGATTGGATAACTCCGGCAACAGACACGATCTGATCGTCCTGATATGTACTTTCCTCATCTGTCAGCGCGCCGATCGGTACAACCCGTGTACCGCGAAGAAGGCTACGGTAGTCATCCATAGGATGTCCGGATAGATAGATGCCGGTGGTTTCCTTTTCCATAAGCATCTTATCCGCCTTCTTCAGCTCCGGAAGGGATGGAATGGGAATTGCAGCAGCTTTATCCTCATTTTGCAGCATTGAGAATAATCCCATCTGGCCCTCGATGTTCCGCTTTCTGCTGGAGGCGATGCTGTCCATCATACTGTCGTAAACAGCCAGCAGTTCACTGCGGTGATAGCCGAAGCAATCCATCGCGCCACACTTAATAAAGTTTTCAACAGCGCGCTTATTCAGCTCATTTTCACCCATCCGGGTGATAAAGTCCTCCAAAGAGGTGAACGGTCCACCCTCTTGTCTGACGGAAACCATACTGCGAATCAAGCCGCGACCAACATTTTTCACCGCTCCCAGGCCAAAACGGATGCCATCCCCTTCTACGCTGAAGCAGTCCTTGGAATGATTGATATCCGGTGGCAATGTGGCAATTCCCAGCTCTTTACACTCGGCAATATAGCCGGAGATCTTGGCTGCAGAATCCAGCACAGAGGTCATCAGCGCCGCCATATACTCTTTGGGATAATGGCATTTCAGATATGCAGTCTGATAAGCAACCACCGCGTAGCAAACGGCGTGAGCCTTGTTAAAGGCATAGTTTGCAAAGTCAACGATCCCGTCATAGATAGATTGGGCACCAGACCCGCTAACGCCTTTCGCAACCGCTCCGGGAATCCCCTGCTTCTCATCGCCAAAGACGAAGACCTTCCGCTCTTCCTCAATGACCTTCATCTTCTTTTTGGAGATCGCGCGACGAATGTTGTCAGCCTGTCCCATCGTATAGCCACCCAAGGAACGGAAGATCTCAATCACCTGCTCCTGGTATACGATACAGCCGTAGGTAACCCGGAGGATCGGCTCCAAAAGGGGTGTTTTATAGGTAACCTTTCTGGGGTCAAGCTTGTTGGCAACAAATCGGGGGATGGAGTCCATAGGACCGGGACGGTAAAGGGCTACGATAGCCGTGATGTCTTCAATGGAAGTGGGCTTCATATCCATACAGACACCGGTCATACCGGCAGATTCCATCTGGAACACGCCCTGGGTGCGACCTTCTGCCAGCATCGCAAAGGTCTCCGGATCGTCATCCGGTACTTTGTCAATATCAAAGTCCGGTGTATGGAGTCTTACCTGCTCCTGGGCATCCTTGATAACCGTCAGGTTACGCAGACCCAAAAAGTCCATTTTCAGCAGTCCCAGTTCCTCAATGGTGGTCATGGTGTACTGGGTAACAATAGTCTCATCATTGCAGGAAAGGGGTACATAGCTGCACACCGGCTCGGCTGTGATCACCACGCCGGCAGCGTGGGTAGAGGTGTTCCGGGGCATACCCTCCAGACTCATAGCAGTATCGATCAGGGTGCGAACCCGTTCATCGCCGTCATACATTTCCTTTAGTTTCGGAGAAATATTTAATGCATCCTTCAGTGTAATGTGCAGAGGCATTGTAGGCACAAGCTTTGCAACCACATCTGTTTCCGCATAAGAGAAGTTCAGCGCGCGACCTACATCGCGAATTGCGCCCCGGGCAGCCATTGTGCCAAAGGTTGCAATCTGCGCCACACGGTCTGCGCCGTATTTCCGGGTAACATAGTCAATTACTTCGCCACGTCGTTCCTGACAGAAATCCGTATCAAAGTCCGGCATACTGACACGCTCGGGATTCAGAAAGCGCTCAAAGATCAGCGCATATTTCATAGGATCCACTTCGGTAATGTGCAGGCAGTAAGCTGCAATGGATGCCGCGCCGGAGCCACGACCAGGGCCCACGGGAATGCCGGATTCCTTCGCATAACGGATAAAATCCCACACGATCAGATAGTAATTCACATAGCCCATCCGGCTGATTACGCCAATTTCATACTCCAGCCGATCCAGATAACTCTCCGGAGGATTGTCGTAGCGCTCCCGGAAGCCGTCCATACAAAGCTTGCGGAAATAGCTTTCGCTTGTGTAGCCCTCCGGCACCGGAAAAGCAGGCAAATGGTACTGATTAAACACAAACTCCACATTACAGCGGTCTGCGATTTTCACAGTATTGTCAAAGGCTTCATCGCAGTTGGGGAACAACCGACGCAGCTCCTCCTCGCTCTTGAGATAGAACTCATCGGAGGAAAACTTCATTCGGTTGGGATCGTCAACAGTCTTTCCGGTCTGGATGCATAAAAGCACATCCTGCATCTTTGCGTCTTCTTTACGCAGGTAGTGGGCATCGTTGGTAACCACAAGGCCAATACCGGTCTCCCGGGCAATGCGCATAACACCCTGGTTGACAGCGCCCTGCTCTTCAATGCCGTGATCCTGCAGCTCCAGGAAAAAATTGCCCTGCCCAAAAATGCTCTGCATCTTCAGCGCATATTCCTTGGCTGCATCGTAATCCTCTTCCAGCAGACGCTGGGGAATTCCGCCGGCAAGGCAGGCGCTTAACGCGATAATTCCTTCGTGATATTTTTCCAGCAGCTTCAGGTCCACTCTCGGCTTGCTGTAAAAGCCGTGGATAAAAGCTTCTGACACCAAAAGGCACAGATTTTCATAGCCTTTGTTATTTTCACACAATAAAACCAAGTGGTAGGGGTCATTATCAATGCCGTGAATGCGGTCCTCCATTCCACGGCGGGCAACATACACTTCACAGCCAATGATGGGCTTGATGCCGGCATTTTTAGCCTCTTTATAAAAATCAATGCAGCCATACATAACGCCGTGATCTGTCAGCGCTATAGCCGTCTGTCCCAACTCTTTTACCCGGTCCATCATGCCATTAATGCGGCAAGCGCCGTCCAGAAGGCTATATTCCGAGTGGACATGTAAGTGTACAAAACTCATAGATTCTACTCCTTCGCCATTTCCACCAGTTTCTTTAAGCGGTGATTCATGGCCGACTTCGTAATGGGGGGTTGCATCATAGCTGCAAGATCGGTCAGAGAAAACTCCGGATTTTCCATTCTTGCAGTGGCTGCCAGTTTTAGCTTTGGCGGCAACGATTCCAAAATGCCCCTGCTCTCCAAAATGCGAAGGGCAGCCAGCTGTTCCTGGGCCGCCTCCACAACCTTTGATGTGTTAGCTTCGTCGCAATTGCAGCGACGGTTTACTTTATTGTTCAGTTCCTTTTCCAGCTTGGCTTCCATAATTCCCATTGCTGCGATGGGCGCGCCAAGACAGGTCAGGCAATCGGAGATCTGGTCGCTGTTTTTTAAGTACAGCACCTGGCCGCCTCCGCGACCGGCCACTTTAGGAGCAAAACCAAGCACCTCTTGCAGTAACGCGTAGCCTTCCCGGGCGACACTGTGGTGGGTGGTTGCCAATTCCAAATGGTAGCCTTTTTCCGGATCGGTTACCGAGCCACCGGCCAGAAAAGCGCCCTTCAAAAAGGAAACCTTACAGCAATCGTCCTCCACCATTGCCAGATTGATGTGCAGCGACAGCGTCGTGTCTGTTTCAAAGCCATATGCGCGCATAATTGTCATAATTTTTGTCCGGTCTGTGATCTGGAAAATCAGCTTTCCCTGAGACTCCAAATCCGGCAGCACATCAAAGGCGACCGAGAATGCTTTTTTAAAGAGTTTAGGCAGCTGCTGGGCAAACTCCCGGCTCTCTGTGATAATTCGAATACCGCTATGAGAGAAGCTGTTGCAAAACAGCAATATCCCAAAGCATTGGGCCAGCGCACAGCAGCGCTTTTGAGGAAAACTGCGGCAGATTTCCATCTTTGCCCCTGCAGAAAATGAAATTGTCATAGCAGATTCCTCCTTACTGATTATTTACCAAATTCGCATTTCCGGCTCTAAAGAAATGCCTGAATCAGCATACACTTTTTCAGAAACTTGTTGCAAAAGCTCTCTGACATCACTAGCAGTTGCATTTCCAAGATTAACCACAAAGCCTGCATGCTTTTCAGAAACTGCGGCATCGCCTACCCGGTAGCCTTTCAAACCGGACTGGTCGATCAGCGCCGCTGCATAACCGCCTACAGGCCGCTTAAAGGCAGAGCCTGCAGAGGGCAGGTCCAAAGGTTGCGATGCTTTTCTGCGTTTCAGCAGCTCATACATTTGCTCCTTCACTTGCGCCTGGGGTTTTGACTCCAACGCAAACACAGCACAAAGAACAATGCCGCCATCCTCTTCCAAACGGCTATGGCGATAAGAAAATTCCATCTGCTGGCAACTGTAGGTGCAGATCTTTCCGTCCGGGTACATTACATCCACACTTTCACAGATCTGGGATATCTCCCCGCCGTAGGCGCCGGCATTCATATAAATGCCACCGCCAACCGTGCCGGGAATACCGTGGGCAAACTCCATACCGCCAAGGTTGCAGCCTGCTGCGAACACAGCAGCGCGGCTCATAGTAACGCCGGCAGCCACGCGAATGCGCGTATCGTCAATTCTCTCCATTCCGTCCAGGCAGTCCTTCAAACAGATGACAATATCCCCGATTCCCTCATCCGGTGCAAGGACATTGGTTCCTGCGCCTAAAATACGATATTTTTTGTCCAACAAAGCGGACACTTTCAAAACCCGGCGCAACTGCTCGGGGCTTTGGGGGAAAGCCACAACCTTTGCCGGACCGCCAATACGGAAAGAGGTAAGCTTTGCCATAGGGTGTGCAAACTTTAAAACAATATCAGGTAGTAAATCAGCAATTTTTTGCTGAAAATCCTTATTTTCCATCATAAACGCCTCCGGGTGTATGATTATTAATACTATATCATATCCGAATGAAATATGCAATTATTACAAACAGTAAATTTCTGTTACAGAGCAAAATTTTTTATCATTTTTTGCTCCCAAAAAGCAAAAAAAGCAGAGCAGCCGAAAAATCGGCGCTCTGCTATGTAAAAACGATTATTTTTCCACGATCTCCAGGATTTCCATAGGACAAGCTTTGACGCAAATTCCGCAGGAAATACACTTGCTGGTAGGTCCTTCTGCAGGCGCTACCATCACCTTCATTGGGCAAATATCAACGCACTTGCCGCAAGAGGTGCAAAGCTTCTTGTTGATCATATAAACACCGGTCTTGGGATTCTGGGTGATCGCGCCGGCCTCGCAGACCTTCATACACTTGCCGCACTGGATGCAGGTCATGGGCTTTGCGCCGGCGCCCTTTGCAACAATACGGATGCAGGAAAGCTCTTCATTGAACTCTTTATAGAATGCAGTAGAGCAAGCGCGGACGCACTCCAAGCAAGCCATGCATTCAACATTCTTCTTCACGGAAAGTCTCTTCATCAGAAAAAACTCCTTTTCTAAATATTTTCCAGAATATTATAGCGGAAAACAAAAGAAATAGCAATGCTTTATTTTACATTTTCTTATAAAGTTTCGATTATTCTTTTGAAAATGGGAAATAATATGGCTACATTCATATTTACAGGAGGTTATTATGAAAAAAATCAGCATTATCGCACTTATGCTTGTACTTTCCCTTTCTTTAGCAGCTTGTTTCGGACGCAAGGAGCCGGAAACCACACCGACCACCACCGCGCCTACAACCAATGTAACCATTATGCCCAGTACTGATCCCATTATCGAGACAAACATCCCCGATCCCAGTGTGGATACCAGTATGCCGGATATGTCTGAAACGATGGATGACATTACTTCTACAGACGAAACAGATGACAAATAACACATTCTGGGGAAATCCCCAGATACATAATAAACTGCAAAACCTTTCACGGAGTCATTAATCTTCTTGGGGGAAAACTAAAAACGCTATCTATAGCAGATAGAATACAGACAAGGAGGAAAAGACAATGGGCGTAAAAGGATGGGCAATCACGATGGGCATCGGCGCAGCAGCAGGCGCTGTGGGCATTTTGATGATGTCCCGAAGCAACCCTACCAGACGGCTTGCAGAGCAAGCTGCCGACAAAGCAGAGCAGGCCGCCTGGAAGGTATCGGATAAGCTGACACAGAAATTTGACCTATAAATAAAACCGGGAGGCCAAGCCTCCCGGTTTTTATTTTGCACTGACAGAGAATGCATCGTTTTTGACGCTGACAGTTATCTTGGAAACCGGCTTTTCAAAGGAATCAATAATGATCTCCGAAATAGGATCTTCCAATTCCTTTTGGATCGTGCGGCGCAGATTTCTCGCGCCGTAGGTAACAGAAAATGCCTTCTTTACCAAAAGTTGGCGTACCTCGTCCTTCCAGGTGAGGGCCAAACCGCGACTTTCCAGGCTCTTCTGCAGCTCTTTAAGCATAATATCCGCAATGCCTGCAAAATTCTCCTCGGTAAGATGGTTAAAGGTGATGATCTCATCCACACGGTTGATAAACTCCGGGCGCAAGAACTCCTGCAGAGCCTTCATCGTCTTTTCCTTTACCATGTCCTGGTCGCTGCGGCCAAAGCCAAGGCCGCCCACACGGCCTTCAGAGCCTGCGTTGGAGGTCATTACGATAATGGTATTCTCAAAATTGACAACACGGCCCTGGGCATCGGTAATCCGTCCGTCATCCAGCACCTGAAGCAGTATGTTCAGTACATCCGGATGGGCCTTCTCGATCTCGTCAAAAAGGACAACACTGTAGGGCTTGCGGCGAATCTTTTCCGTCAGCTGTCCGGCTTCGTCATAGCCTACATAGCCGGGAGGCGATCCAATGAGCTTGGATACTGTGTGCTTTTCCATATACTCGGACATATCCAGCCGAATGAGAGAATCCACGCTGTCGAACAAATCATTCGCCAGCTGCTTAACAAGCTCTGTCTTGCCCACACCGGTAGGTCCAACAAAAATGAAGGACACCGGCCGCTTCTTGGGAGAAACACCCACGCGGTTTCTGCGGATTGCTCTGGACACAGCATCCACAGCTTCGTCCTGTCCTACAATGTGCTCCTTGAGCCGATCAGAAAGGCCCTTAAGCTGGGCATACTCCTGGGCCTTGATCTTGCTGGCAGGAATCTTTGTCCACAGCTCAATGATCCGGGCCAAGTTTTCCATTGTAACGCTGGGAGCAGGGATTTTATCCAGCTGCTCGATCTGCGCTGCGATCTGACAGAGCTTGCTGCGAATTTCCGCCAGGCGCTCATAATGCTCATTATCCGTATCATCGGTGAGCATTTTCAGCTCCAGCTCATAGTCGTCCCGCTCTTTTTTCAGTTCAGCAAGGCGGGAAATTTCCTTACACTGCAAATTCACATCCGAGCAAGCCTCGTCCAGCAGATCAATGGCTTTGTCCGGCAGGAATCGGTCTGTAATATACCGCTCCGAAAGGATTACGCACTGGCGCGCGATCTCCGGAGAGATAGAAACACCGTGAAACTGCGCGTAAGCTTTTGCAATTCCCTGCATAATTTGGCAGGCTTCTTCGATGGTCGGCTCTGCAACAGAAACCGGCTGAAAACGACGCTCCAAAGCAGCGTCCTTTTCAATGTGCTTGCGGTACTCTGTAAAAGTGGTAGCGCCGATCACCTGAATTTCGCCGCGAGAAAGGGCAGGCTTTAAAATATTGGCGGCATTCATAGAGCCTTCTGCGTCGCCCGCGCCCACAAGATTGTGGACTTCGTCGATCACAAGGATAATATTGCCGTTTTCCTTGATCTCCCCTACCAGACTCTTCATACGGCTCTCAAACTGGCCACGAAACTGTGTGCCGGCAACCAATGCCGTCAAATCCAGCAAAAAGACCTCTTTATCCCGCAGCTTATAAGGCACATCTCCAGCTACAATACGCTGGGCAAGGCCTTCTGCGATCGCCGTTTTACCAACACCCGGCTCACCGATCAGACAAGGATTGTTCTTCTGACGGCGGTTGAGAATCTGAATCACCCGCTCTGTTTCCGTGTCGCGGCCGATCACCCGGTCCAGCTTTCCCTCTCTGGCTCTGCCGGTAAGATTCAGGCAGTAGCTATCCAGGAATTTATGCTTTCCGGCTTTTTTCTTGGGATGCTCTCCCTCGCCCTTTTCTTTAGACTCCCTGCTCTCATCGTTTTTGCGGGGCAGATTCCCTGCGCTGAACATTTGATTGAGCAGTGGGAAGGTGGCAGTGCGGCTATCCGGTTCTTCACCATCCTCGTCCTCACTGTCCAGCTGGCCGAACATACTGCTCATTTCTTCGCTCAACGTGTCCAGATCATCCTCGGAAATACCCATCTGCTTAACCGCCGTGTCGATCTGGGGAATGCCCAGACCTCTGGCGCAGCGCAGACAGTAGCCTTCGTTCAAAGTAACGCCGTTTTCAATTTTCGTAATGAAAACAACAGCGATATTTTTTTTACATTTGGTACATAATTTCGGTTGCATAGTCTTTTCACTCCATTTCTGCCGAAGAATATATCATACTTTCTCCGGAAAATGAAAAACAATTTATGAATTTTACACAGGACATTCAAACTTCTCTATCCCGTCATCATACCACAAGTGGGTCATATACAATCCACCAGGTGGTACAGTAGGTCCGGCAGCAGTGCGATTGCCCTCTTCCAAAATCTTGCCGATTTCAGAGGGTGGAAATTTACCTTCTGCGGCATATACAACGGTACCTGCCATAGCCCGGGCCATATTATACAGAAATCCGTTGGCACAGACTCTGAGATAAATCAGATTGCCCTGCCGCTCCACATTATAATAATATACAGTACGCACAGTGGATTTTACATCCGTACCTACTGACCGCACGGCGGCAAAATCGTGGGTGCCAACAAACTGCTGAGCCGCCTCCTGCATAACCTTTTCGTCCAGGTGTTTTGGATAAAACCAAGCCCGATTGACATAGAAGGGGTCGCGGACTCTGGAATTATAGATAATGTAGGTATATTCCTTTCGGGCGCAAGAGCCGATTGCATTAAAATCCTCGTGAACATCAAAAGCTTTTGTAACCACAATGTCCGCCGGAAGATGGGTATTCAGCGCATAGGGCAGGCGCTCGGCAGGAATGGTAGACTCCGTCCGGAAATTGGCTACATAGGATTTTGCGTGTACTCCAGCATCCGTTCTGCCACAGCCGGTAACATGCACATCGTGTCCAACGACCATAGAAATTGCTTTTTCCATAGTTTGTTGAACAGTAACGAGATCCTTTTGGGTCTGCCAGCCGTGATAGCGGGTGCCTTCATATGTCAAAAAAATCGCAATATTACGCATATTAACCTCACAGACCCAAAATCCGCAGTGCAACTACGGCGCCTATCAAAAAAACGCCAGCAACAAATGCCTTGAAATCCACCAAACCATAGCGCAGAAGCTTCATCTTTGTGCGACCATCTCCGCCGTGATAGCAACGGCATTCCATAGCCACTGCCAATTCATCAGCGCGGCGGAATGCGCTGATAAACAGCGGCACCAAAATTGGCACAAGGGCCTTGACTCGCTGGATCAGATTTCCGCTTTCAAAATCTGCTCCTCTTGCCTTTTGGGCGGACATAATCCGGTCCGTCTCCTCGATAAGCGTTGGAATAAATCGCAGGGCGATACACATCATCATCGCCAATTCGTGGACCGGAAAACGCAGCTTCTTCAGCGGTCCAAGCAGGGACTCCAGACCATCTGTCAGCGCAATGGGCGATGTTGTATAGGTCAACAGAAATGTACCAGTAATCAGCATCAAAATCCGCGCCATCATAAACACAGCGCGAGCAATGCCTTCCCAGTAAATTTTAATCACCCAGAACTGCACCACAAGCTTTTCGCCGGTGGTAAAAAAGATATTCAACACACCGGTAAAAACCAGAATCATCACCAACGGTTTCATACCGCTGACGATTGCCTTTAAGGGAATTTGGGAAATTGCAATCGTAATTGCCAAAAAAGCAAATACCACCAGGTAAGATATCCAGTTCTGCGCTGTAAAGAGCGCCACGATATACCCCACCAAAAGCAGAAGCTTCGTCCGGGGGTCAAGGCGATGGACGGGAGAATTTCCCGGGAAATACTGACCCATTGTAATATCCTTAAGCATCGCTGTGGCCTCCCTTCAAAGAAGTCAAGACCTTAACTGCTTGCTCAACAGTATAAACCTGGGGGACATCCAATCCCAATTCCCGGAGCTTCAAAAACACCCGGGTAATATCCGGAATATCCAGGCCCATCTCTACCAGTTCTTCAGCCCTCGCAAAGACTTCACCGGGCGTACCATCCATAACCAGCCGGGCGTCGTTCATCACCAAAATCCGATCCGCAAGGCGTGCCACATCGGTCATAGAATGGGTAACCATCATAATCGTTGCGTTTTTCGCTTCCCGGTATGCATTGATGTTTGCAAGCACCTCTTCCCTGCCCTCGGGGTCCAATCCGGCAGTAGGCTCGTCCAGAATCAAAATCTCCGGCTCCATAGCAATCACACCGGCAATGGCCACCCGGCGCATCTGTCCGCCGGAAAGGTCAAAGGGCGAAACCTCAAGCTGGGCTTCCGTCAAGCCCACAAAACCGGCGGCCTCCCGCACCCGGCGGTCGATCTCGTCCTCCTTCAAACCCATGTTTTTAGGGCCGAAGGCGATGTCCCGGTAG
>JAZLAB010000036.1:0-26493 GCA_045612985.1 Faecousia sp. | reverse complement strand
CTTTGCAGGTTCATACCCAGCTCGTATGCGAAGCGGCTTCCATCTGTGGAGTTCTCAACTTCGTCACACAACACCGGGTCTCCGCGGAAACCGGGTCGTATACTCCATGCCATTGGGGTGCGCCCGGAATCCTTAACCCCCAGCACCCACCCTAAACTGGGCGTAAAAAGCAGGCACCAGGGACTTCATCGATATGCCCTTCATAGGATTTTTAGGCCCTACCTGGAAGTCGGCCGTTCTGACTAGGATACTGCACCGTCAAAATGTATAATATCACAGTATTATTGAATATACAAGTAAAATTTCATTTTCTCCGTTCCGTTTTATCCTTTTTTAGGTAAAAATTTAAATTTCATTCATAATTTGGTAAAATTGTAATGTTTTTATATGCATATTTTATGAATATTTTGAAAAAAGTTTAGCCGCAGCAAAACGCTGCGGCTGTTCTTTTCTATTTGTTTATAAACCAATCATCCACGATATCGACATGAGTAATTACAATTTCAATATCTTTTAATTCCTCTTTGGTGAAGAAACGCAGCTGCCGGGATTCCTTGCTGATTCGAAGCTCGGGTTTGCTCTGTAACTGCAAGGCATAGGCAACAATCACCATTCGCCAGACACTGCCATCCCGGTATGCTGCAATACGACCCGGCTCACCGTACACCTTAAGCTTTGTCAGTTCTTCCTTTTTAATCCTCAGCCCAAGCTCTTCGTAGATCTCCCGGACCATTGCCTGGTCCTGGTGCTCTCCTTTTTTGACGCCGCCGCCCACCAGTCCCCATAGGTCGCAATCCCTTCTCTTTTCCAAAAGGATTTTTCCATCCCAGGTGATCACAGCATTCGCTCCCAACCGGGCAGGCATTGTGGTCTTTGGGGCATTGGGGTCATTTCGGTAGAATTTTACAATTTCCATATTATTTTCCATCCTCAAATTCTTTTGGGATCGGCTTTGTTACACCGGTGCGGCGGGCCTTGTCCAGTCCGCCTGCCATATGCTGCTCCGGATTAGCAGCAAATTTTGCCCTGTGGATAATTTCCTCGCCGAACTTATCACGGAGAGCATCCACCGCTTCGTCCAGCTTCAGCCGCCGCTCATACTGTACAGGCGAAACATCCGAGAACAAATCATATTGCTGGTAAGGCTCTTTGCTCAGTTGGGTTACCTGTACACCCAACTGCCGCAGAGGCGTTTCCCCATCCCAAGCCTCATCGAAAACCTGGCAGGCCGCCCGAAACAGCTCGCCCGTAATATTGGTGATACAGGGAAGCTTTTTCTGGTGAGAAAAGTCATTAAAAGTATCCGTCCGCAAATGCACAGTTAAACAGCCGCCGCACTTTCCGTCCTTTCGCATACGCATTGCAACGGTTTCGCACAGGCTTAAAAGCACCTGATGGGCGTGATCATAAGTCTGCACATCGTTTGCAGTGGTGATGGAGTTGCCATAGCCCTTGTTTTCCGCAGGCTCCGGGGCGACGATATCCGCATTATAGCCGTTGGCAAAATGCCAGATGGTTTCTCCGTGCTTTCCCAATCTCCGCTTCAGTACCGCCAGCTCTGCTTTGGCAAGATCGCCAATGGTGTAAATACCCATCATATTCAGCTTCTTCTGGGTGGCACTGCCCACCAAAAACAGGTCCCGCACAGAAAGCGGCCACATCTTCTGTTCAATTTCCTCGGGAAACAAGGTATGGATCTTATTGGGCTTTTCAAAATCGCCGGCCATTTTAGCCAGCAGCTTATTGGTGGAAATGCCGATATTGACTGTAAAGCCCAATTCTTCAAAAATCCGCTGGCGCATCTTTTCCGCCGCCAGTCGGGGCGCGCCGAAAAGACGATCTGTGCCGGTCATATCCACCCAGGCTTCATCTATGGAATACTGCTCCACATTGGGACTGAACTGCCGGAGCATCTGCACAAAATGCCGGGAGGCTTCCACATAAAGACCGTAATCCGGCGGAACGATTACCAGCTCCGGACACTTTTCTAAAGCCTGAAACAGCGGCTCGCCGGTCTGTATGCCGCATTTTTTTGCCGGGGTGCTTCTTGCCAGGATAATACTGTGCCGGGAGGCTTTGTCTCCTGCCACCACAGAAGGAATCTCCCGCAGGTCCGTTTCCTCCCCCAATATCTTCAGCCGATATACCGCTGTCCAGGACAAAAAGGCGCTGTTGGCATCCACGTGAAAAATGATTCTTTGGGCCATATCAGTACACCTTTCTCATTAGCTGCCAGCTATGGCTGCGGATGGTAAACTTTAATTCAAACAGCCGCCGCTGACCTTGTATCGTAGCGCGGCACAAAAATATCCAGGCCTCGATCCCCACATACTGCACAAGCTTGCTGCTGATCACTTCGTCAATATCTACCCGCAACAGCTGATGCTTCTCATCCTCCATACGAAACCGAAGGGGGCGAATATCGCCACTGGCGCTGCATACCGCAATCACATCCACCGGACAAATCTTTTGTTCCATAGTGCTCCCCTTCCTTTTTTCTTTATTATAGTACATTTGTTCGCATTTATCAAGAGGAATTTTGTGGTTGTTTCTTTCCCTTTTTTCTGCTATACTGATCCGTAGTAAAGGAGGGTTATATGTGCTGAAATATAAATGCCTTGTACTGGACCACGACGATACCGTGGTGCAAAGTGAAACCACGATCAACTACCCCTATTTTTGCTATATCCTTGATCAGTTCCGCCCCGGCAAGACCATCACCTTGGAAGAATACATCCACGGCTGTTTTCATTTGGGCTTTGCCCAGATGTGCCGGGAGAAATATCAATTTACCGAAGAAGAGCTGACCGCGGAATATCTTGGCTGGAAGGAATACATACGCTCCCACATCCCTGCCCCCTACCCCGGCATCGGGTCTGTCATCAAACGACAAAAAGAGCAGGGCGGTCTTTTGTGCGTAGTTTCCCATTCCAGCGCAGAAAACATTACCCGGGATTATAAGACCCATTTCGGTACTCTGCCGGACGATATTTACGGCTGGGACCTGCCGGAGCACCAAAGAAAGCCAAATCCCTACCCCTTGGAGCAGATCATGCAAAAATACGATCTGTTCCCGGAAGAAATCCTGGTGGTGGACGATATGAAGCCTGCCTGCCAAATGGCAGAAAAAGTCGGTGTAGCCGTTGCCTTTGCCCATTGGGGCAAATCAGACAATCCGGAAATCTGTAAACAAATGCGCCAAATTTGTCAATTCAGCTTTGAAACACCCAAAGAAATAGAAGATTTTCTCTTTCCCGTTTAAGGCGCTTGACAATCGTGTTATAATACCATAACAGACTAAAAAAAGGAGGTGGAACATTTGGAAAAAGGAAACATCCGTGTGATGGCGCGAAACCGGGAAGCCTATCACGAATACTTTGTAGAAGAAGAGATGGAAGCCGGCATTGAGCTGTGCGGCACGGAAGTAAAGTCCATCCGTCAGGGCACACTAAATCTTAAGGATGCCTGGTGTGGCATTAAGGAAGGACAGCTCCTCCTAAACCAAATGCACATCTCCCCTTATGAGCAAGGTAACATCTTTAATAAAGACCCTAAACGGGTCCGTCGACTGCTGATGCATCGTCGGGAAATTATGCGCCTGCTGGGCAAAGTCAAGCAGGACGGCTACTCCCTGATTCCTCTTTCGGTGTATTTTAAGGGCAGTTTGGTAAAGGTAAAGGTCGGTCTGTGCAAAGGTAAAAAATTATACGATAAACGCCAATCCGCCGCAGAGAAGGACGCAAAGCGGCAAATTGAGCGTGCAATGAAGGAACGGTACTAAAATGCCTAAAAACACCTTTTCTATGTTTACGCAGAAGTCAGGTCGAATGAAATATCTGCTTTTGGCTATGGGAATCCCCGCTCTCCTTATGTGGCTGTTTCAGCAGCTGCTAAATATAGGTATTCTCCCTAAAACAGAACTGCTATCAACCATTTCTATTTATCTTTTTCCACTTACCGCAATTGTACTAGGCTACCATCTCGTAATGAAGAAAAACCACAGCATTGAAATAAAAGACAACACAATTGTGGAAACTGATTGGCGAAAGAAAAACCCGCGAATCATAAAAACGACGCAAATACATTGCTACCGACAAAACATATTAGGCGAAATCATCCTTTTAGATAAATTCGGAATAAGACTTTTGTGTGTCGAAAACAATATGACCAATTTTGATGCTTTTCAGCAATGGCTGGCAAGGCACGATATTCAAAGAATAAGGAGAAACAAAAATGGCAAATCCTACTTTTAAAATCACAATGAAAAACGGCGGTGTTATGGAAGGCGAGCTTTATCCCGAAATTGCACCGGAAAGCGTACGCAATTTTATTGATCTGGCCAACCACAATTATTACGACGGTCTGATCTTCCACCGGGTCATCCCCGGCTTTATGATCCAGGGCGGCTGCCCCGATGGCACCGGAATGGGTGGCCCCGGCTACTGCATCAAGGGTGAGTTCTTCTTCAATGGTGTGGAAAACAGCCTTAAGCACAAGCGCGGTGTTCTCTCTATGGCCCGGAGCCAATCTCCCAACTCTGCAGGCAGCCAGTTCTTTATTATGCACGAGGACGCACGGCATCTGGACGGCCAGTACGCAGCCTTCGGCAAGGTACCCTCTGGCCTGGAAGTTGTGGATGCCATCGCCGCTGTCAAGACCAATGCCCAGGACCGTCCTCTGGAGACCCAGGAAATTGCATCCATCACCGTGGACACGCACGGAGAAACCTATCCGGAGCCGAAAAAGCTCCCCGATCCCTACGGCAGATTCTAATAACCCCCGGTGGGCTGTACCCCAGCCCACCGCATATATGGGGGTGTACTGGTTTCGACGGGGGTAGTGAGGCTGGAATAGCGAGCCGTGGCGCCTGACCACGATAAAACGGGTAACTTTTAAATTTAACTGACAACAATACTGTTGCTCTGGCTGCCTAATTAGGCGCCCATCCGCCCCGGAAGGGCCACGAGCCGGGCTCGGGTGTGATCGAAGTGGAGCCCGTGCGTGCGCTAAGCTTTGCGCGCACCACGCATAATGAAGCTACTGATTTCCGTAGGGTGTTTGTTCCCGCCGGATTGAGGGAATGTAAATAACAAACTGCGCTCGGAGAAGTTCCTTCCAAGTTGCCTTCGGACAGGGGTTCGATTCCCCTCACCTCCACCAAGAAAAAAGTCTCTTTTGTCTACTGGCAAAAGAGACTTTTTTCAATGATATCCGTTCCCAACGGTCACGGATGATATAGCTAACGCTATGATATCTGCTACGCAGATGATATACGCTTCGCGTATGAAGGGAACGGATATTATATCATGCTTGTCGCAGGCAAGTATATCATACGGCAACGCCGTATATCATATTGCGTCAGCAATATATCATTGAAAAGCGCAGCAAAGCGTGATATAATCTGTTCAATAAATAAGAATTTGGCGGGGAGATGATTTTATGAAAAAATTGACGGCATTTGTTTTAGCGTTGGTTTGCGTAATGGGTTTGATTGGATGTAGCAAACAAACTCCCAAAAGAATTAAAACGATTGAAAGCAATTTGAAAACATACTACGAATTGCACGATGGCACCTGGGAATGTGATGGACATATATATAAGTACAAGTTGGAAATCAGTGGAAGAATGCCCAATGCTGCAGTTGACTCGACTTTTATTTATCTGAGTAATAAAGAAACCATTTCTTTTGAGCAAGCGTACTTGGCTGCAGGTATTAGCAGCAACATGAATGACTACTTTGCTGTAGAAGATGCGGTTTTAGTAGATATGCAAACACATTAGCAAATTCCAATTTGTCTAACAGGACAGGCACATTACTTTTGGGTAGTTTTTCTCCCAATTCTGCTCCGTTTAGGTAGTCTTTCGCAATAAGGAAAGCCACCCCACCAAGGGGTGGCTTTGTTTTTGTCAGTGTGGGAGTCGAACCCATCTAAATGCAACCCAATTGCGCAATCTATCGAAATATGATATAATTCACAAAAACACATATATGGAGTAAAAAATGATTCTGGAAACCAAACGACTCGTTCTGCGGCACTGGCAGGAATCTGACGCAGAAGACTTATATCAATACGCATCCTCTCCCGAGGTCGGTCCTGCTGCCGGATGGCCGGTGCATACCAGTGCGGAGAACAGCCGGGCTATCATCCGGGATGTTCTGTCCGCGCCGGAGACCTATGCACTCATTGACAAGAGCACCGGACACGCCATTGGCAGCATTGGTATCAAGCTTGGTAACGCCAGTATTCTTGATCTGCCGGAAACGGAAGGCGAGATCGGCTACTGGCTGGGCGTACCCTTTTGGGGTAACGGCTTGATCCCAGAAGCCGTCAATGAGATTTTGGAGTATGGCTTTACTGCGCTTAATCTTAATAAGCTTTGGTGCGCCTATTATGACGGCAATATCAAGTCCAAGCGCGTGCAGGAAAAGTGTGGTTTTGTATACCAATTCACAAGAGAAAATGTCCCCTGCCCTCTTTTGAATGAAACCAAAACGGAGCACATATCCTGCATAACAAGGCAAGATTGGCTTACCTGGAAATAGTGGGCAAAACTTGACTTTCCACCCCATATTTGATAGGATACCCCTACAAAAAAGCAGAAAGGAGATGCTTATGGATCAAAGAATGCGTAATGCCATTATCACCAGCTGTGTGATCTTAGTTACTACTGTGGCTGTCATTATGTCTGCCTTCCAAGAAGCGCCACTGCCGCAGCAATCCATTCCCATCTCTGCAAAAAAGGCCTCTACGATCTATCAGGAAGCTGTGGATGCTCTCCACAAACAACCCGACCTTTCCATGACCGTCTTGCAAACAAAGGCGACTACCATTGGGACAGATACCTTTAGTGAAGAATCCAAGCAAGAGATCCGTTATACCGATCTTGGCACAGAGAATATGCTGGGTTCTGTGGATCAAACCCTTTCCATTGGCTCACACACAGTTTCTATTCTTGAGTTGTACGCTAAAAATACCGGGTATTTTACTGTGCAAGACGCCTCCTTCCGGGGCAGTATTACAGCAGATGCCTATCTTGACCGATATGTTCCAGCAGCGCCTATTACCTTCTCTCTTTATAAAACTATTACTGCAACAAAAACGGACACGGAAACCGTCATTACCTTTGATGACGCAACCGGTCCGGAGGGCTGGCTTGCAGAAGAAATGGACGAATTACAGCGGGCAAATGGCACAGTATATCTGGATCGCAAGGGCAATTTAACGCGCAGTGAGTTTAACGTGGCTTATACGAAAAACGATATGCAACTGCACATTCACATCATTGTGGATATCAACAAGACATCCCACATCAAGATCCAGATTCCGGAAGAAGCTGCTAAGTACAAAAAAATCCAGTATTTGGACGGTCCACGGGAATTGGAGATTGCCTGTGGATATCTTATGATCGCAGACGCCGCCAGTGCCAATTATACAAACAAGATCCATCATCAAGCATACGGCGACAGCCGCACAGAGAAGATAACACTGAATATCCACAAAGGCGACACCTGGGCAGCGCGAATTGATACAGACATTGTTCTGACCAATACAAGTCTTGGCGATGCAGTATCCAGAGTTTCCCAAACAGAGACCTTTATTGACGGCAAGTACACCGTTACTCTGGATGGAGTAACCGAAGAGCTTGCGCTGGATGAAACGACTATGAAAACCCTTTGTCGGGATCAGCTTGTTGGCACGATTTTGCTTCCCCAGTATATCAAGGACGCAAAAATCACAGAAAATGAAGCCAGCTACCGCATTCAATTTACACCTACGGAAGCATTTGCAAAAATCATCCGTTCTGACATTAGTCAAAGATTGTACCAGGAGTCGGATGAAATCTCACAAAAGTACAAAACCAGTAAGCTATCCTGCTATCTTGATCTGGATCTGAAAACAAGAATGCCCATTGCTGCAGGCATTTTCTACTCCGGTACTTATAAAAAAGACGGCATTACTTATAATATGTCTTCGGATGCCCAGCAAACTTATGATATCTTAAATGCCGATAGCTACAATGCAATCCACAAGGACAAATAAAATACGCCCTCAAGGTTTCGGCCTTGAGGGCAATTTTTAACCGTTCTTAAATATTTTCTTTGCCATTTCGCAGGTTACTGCAGCGCAGCGCTTGGCAGCAATGGCTTCAAAAGTAGGATAATCCATTTGCGCCGAATCATCCGCCTTGTCAGAAATGGCGCGAATAATTACGAAAGGAACGCCATTTCGCCAAGCGGTGTGGGCAATGGCAGCACCCTCCATCTCCGTACAAAGAGCTTGGGTGTCCTCAATGATCTGCTGTTTCTTTTGCTTCTCGCTGACAAATTGATCACCACTGGCAACGCCGCCGATTTTTGCGTGGCCGGTATATACGGTCTCGGCAGCATCAAAAGCGAATTTGACCAACTGCGTATCCGCAGGAAATGCGCGGACAGAAAGACCGGGAACTTGTCCAACTACATAAGCAGGATTTAAAATATGACAGTCAAAATCGTGATACATTGCGCTTTCACCGATGACAAAATCACCGATGTCCAAATCCGCGCATAACGAGCCCGCCACACCGGTATTGACGATATGGGTAACACCGAAGCAGTCGCAAAGTGCCTGCACACACATTGCAGCATTTACCTTGCCGACGCCGCAGACCACAACCACCACCGGCAGTTTCTCCAAAAGGCCTTCGAAAAAGGTCATTCCCGCCCGCTGGGTAACCGAAATGTCTGTCATTTTCTCCTTCAGCTGCTCGACCTCAATGGTCATAGCACCGATAATTCCAAGCTTTTTCATACCCATTCTCCTTTATTGGGGATACACCAGACGGCTTGCATCTGCATTTTCTAAAATGTCAGCATAGCGGCGACCCCAGTATTTTGCCATTGGCAGATTCATATCCAGGTAATTGCCGCAATCCTTCGGGCTGGCGCCGGGGATCTGTCCTTCAAAGTCTGCAACGAAACGGAAACAATCTCGCACCAATTCCAGCACATCTTTTGAGGAATACTCCCCTGCCAAAAGCAGATAAAAACCGGTCCGGCAGCCCATAGGACCAAAATACAAAACCTTTTCACCCCACACCGGCTCGTTGCGCAGATAGGTCGCAGCAAGATGCTCAATGGTATGCACCTCGGCAGTGTTTAAAACCGGTTCCTCGTTGGGGCTTGTCAGCCGCAGGTCAAAGGTCGTTACTGTCTCCTGTCCCACCTTATCCATTCTGGACACATACAACCCCGGCTGCAGCCGGGTATGGTCAATGGTAAAACTTGTAATTTTCTTCATTTCGTTCATCTTTACATCTCCCCTCGCAGCTGCACGATCTGATCACGCAGCACAGCGGCGTACTCGAATTCCATCATCTTGGCCGCTTGTTTCATTTCCTTTTCCAGGCGAGCAATTTCCTTTTCCTTTTCGCTCTTCGTCATCTTGATGCCGTTTCTTCCCTTCCGCTCCGCTGTTGGAGAAGAAATCTCGATCAGATCACGAACAGACTTTATAATTGTCTTGGGAACGATGCCGTTTTTCTTGTTATAGTCATCCTGGATCTGGCGACGGCGTTCTGTTTCATCGATAGCCGCGCGCATAGAGGGCGTAACCGTATCCGCGTACATAATCACCAGACCGTCTGCGTTTCTGGCGGCGCGGCCAATGGTCTGTATCAAACTGGTCTCAGAACGCAAAAAGCCTTCTTTGTCCGCATCCAAAATGGCAACCAAGCTTACCTCCGGCAGGTCAAGGCCCTCACGGAGCAAATTGATACCCACAAGCACATCAAATTTTGCCATTCGCAAATCCCGAATGATCTCAATACGTTCCATTGCGCCAATATCCGAGTGCATATACCGGACACGAATTCCAGCCTTTTGTAAATAGACAGTCAAGTCCTCTGCCATTTTCTTGGTCAGCGTTGTTACCAAAACTCGCTCATTGCGTGCGCTGCGGGCGTTGATCTCACCGATCAAATCATCGATCTGTCCTTCAATGGGGCGCACCTGCACCACCGGATCCAAAAGTCCTGTGGGACGGATCACCTGCTCGACCGTTTGTGCGCTGCGGCTTAACTCATATTCCGCTGGGGTTGCCGACACATAAATGGCCTGGTTGATCTTGGAATCAAATTCTTCAAAGTTCAGCGGTCGGTTGTCATAAGCAGAGGGTAAACGGAAACCGTAATTCACCAGCGCATCCTTGCGGCTTCTGTCTCCGGCAAACATCGCCCTGCACTGGGGAAGTGTTACATGGCTCTCATCCACAAACAGCACAAAGTCTTCCGGGAAATAATCCAGAAGTGTTGTAGGCGGTGTACCGGGTTCGCGCCCCTGAATAACTCTTGAATAGTTTTCAATGCCGTTGCAAAAACCGATTTCCGTCAGCATTTCAATATCATAGTTGGTGCGCTGGGCGATTCTTTGGGCTTCGATCAGCTTATTCTGGCTGTTAAACAGCTCTACCTGCCCATCGCATTCCCGGCGGATCTCCTCCATTGCACGCTCTAGTTTTTCCCGGGATGCCACATAATGGCTGGCAGGATAAATGGCGATATGTTCAATATACCGCTCCACCATACCGGTAACCGCATTGATTTCTGAAATTCGGTCGATTTCGTCGCCAAAAAACTCCACACGGATGGCTCTGCCGTTCCAATAAGCCGGATAAACCTCAAGAGTATCGCCCCGAACCCGGAACTTATTGCGGGAGAAATCAATGTCGTTACGCTCGTAACGAATTTCTGTCAATTTCCAAAGAATATCGTCTAAAGGCCGTTCCTGCCCTACCCGCAGGGAGATCACCATACTGCGGTAGTCAATGGGATTACCCAGTCCATACAAGCAGCTGACAGAAGATACCACGATCACATCCCGCCGCTCAAAGAGCGCAGAGGTGGCGCTGTGGCGCAGACGGTCGATCTCCTCGTTCACCGAGGAATCCTTCTCAATATAGGTGTCTGTGTGGGCAATGTAGGCTTCCGGCTGGTAGTAATCATAATAGGATACAAAACACTCCACCGCATTGTCCGGAAAGAATTCCCGGAACTCCGCACAAAGCTGCGCTGCAAGGGTCTTATTATGAGCGAGAACAAGGGTCGGCCGATTCAGCTTTTCAATCACAGATGCCATTGTAAAGGTCTTGCCGGAACCAGTAACACCAAGCAAAACCTGTTCCTTCAGACCGTTTTCCACGCCAGCCGCCAGCTTTTCAATGGCTTCAGGCTGATCGCCAGTGGGCTTAAACTCGGAATGCAGAACAAACCGATCTTCCATATTCTCACTCCTTTCCTTAATTATTGACCATTCGTCGGTAATGTATAGTTGCTACGCAAAACATCCTGAAGCAGTTCATCGTAAACATTGTCAGGACTATACAGATTGGATTCCACCATAGATACAAAATCATTATCTGCCACAATAATGTGATCATTCAGGATCACATCCACCATAATCAGCGCATTGGCGATCAATTTGGTCGTGGCAATGTCTTCCGCAGAGGGAACTGCAATTCCACTTGGATGATTGTGCGCCAGAACAACGGATGTGGCATTGGAGGAGATGGCCAGATCCACAACTTTACGAATTGAAATGTTTGTGGAATTGATGCTTCCATCACCCACCTTGTGGCAACCTAAAACCATACACTTCGCGTCCAGGCAAAGCAGGTAAACCTCTTCTGTGCGTTGGGTGGAAAACTGCGGAACCAAAAAGTTACCGTAATCGCTGATCGTCGTCAATGCCATTTTCCTATCCACGCGCTTTTGCTGGTAATACCCGCTAACCGCGCGAATTAAACTCAGGAATACAGCAGCGTTTTCACCGATGCCCTCCACCTGCTGCAGCGCGCTTACAGGGGCATCCAGCACCTGGGCAAAATTGCCAAACCGATCCACAAGGCGGTGGGCAATTTCGTTGGTGTCGCATCTGGGAATACAGTAAAACAGCAGCAGCTCCAGAACCTCGTGATCCTCAAAGGTGGTCAGGTCAGCATTTAAGAATCTTTCCCGAATCCTTTTTCTATGTCCCTTGTGAATTGACATTTTTTCACCTCAATTGTAATTTTACTTGCTATTTTCGAAAATTACCGTTAAAATAAGTAAAAAGCAGTCGAAAAATGTCGACTATATTTCTCTTTAATCTGCACATCCTATTCCGGAAAGGAGGAACAATATGGATCAAGCTATGATTTCTCCGGACGTGCTGGAAAAAACAAACTGCGGCGCATTTGTTGTGGAAAACGGCATCGTTACCTATGCCAATCAAGCAGCATTAAGCCATCAGGTCAGCATTGGCGCTGCCATCGCCGACTATATTTGCGTTGGCGCAGACGAATACGCAGATTTCACGAAGGGAAAACTGTGTCTTACCCTCAATTTGTACGGCGCATCCGTAAATGCCACGGTTGTGGATAATGGCAAGGTTCATATCTTCTATCTGGAGTCTGATTATGAAGAGCCGGAGCTGCGTGCATTTGCGCTGGCTGCGCAGCATCTGCGGGAGCCTCTGGCAAATGCAATGACCTGCACCAACAGACTCCATCCAGACATTGCTTCCCAAGGCTCTCCGGAGGTACAGGAACAACTGGCGCAGCTGAATAAAAACCTTCACAGACTGCATCGCGCCATCTGCAATATGTCGGATGCTGCCCAATATCAAAGCCCTCGCCCCTCCAGATTTGAGTATCGGGAGATCGGCAGCATTTTCAATGAAGTGATGGAAAAGGCATCTTGCCATCTGAGCATCGCTGACCGCAAGCTGACCTATTCCGGTCTGAACGAGACGGTCAATACGATGGTGGATGCAGAAAAGCTGGAAAGAGCGCTGCTGAATATGCTCTCCAACACCGTAAAATTCTCTCCCAAGGACAGTACCATTCGCGCTAATCTTCGCAAAAGTGGTAATAAACTGTACTTTTCTTTGGAAAACGCCTTTGAAGATACTGCGAACAGTAATTGCAGTAATATCTTCAATAGTTTTCTTCGGGAGCCGGGCATCGAAAGCCCGCAAAACGGCATTGGCTTGGGTATGACCCTTGTGCAAAAAACAGCCGCTGCACACGGTGGCACACTGCTCTTGCAGCATTCAGCGGAATTTGGCATCCGTCTTACAATGACCATTCCCATTGAAACTGCCAAAACAGCAAAGCTTCGCAGCAACATTCGGTTACCGATTGACTACGCTGGCGGTTTTGACCATACCCTCACAGAGCTTTCCGATGTGCTACCGGCAAAACTTTATGATTGATTTCCCTCCCCCGGCTTGGCCGGGGGATATTTTTATAGATATTTTTTCAGATACTGACCGGTAAAGCTGACATCTGTAGCAGCAATTTGTTCCGGTGTGCCCTGGGCTACCACAAAGCCGCCTTCGTCGCCGCCCTCCGGACCAAGGTCGATCACATAATCCGCTGTTTTGATCACATCCAGATTATGCTCGATCACAAGCACTGTGTTGCCCGCATCCACAAGCCGCTGCAAAACATCGATCAGCTTATGCACATCCGCGGCGTGCAAGCCGGTGGTCGGTTCGTCCAAAACATAAATTGTACGACCGGTGGAAACTCTTGCCAGCTCTGTGGCAAGCTTTACCCGCTGGGCCTCACCGCCGGAAAGTGTTGTGCTGGACTGTCCCAGCTTTACATAGCCAAGTCCCACATCCACCAGAGCTTGAGCCTTTCTGGCAATTTTAGGAATATTACTGAAGAATTCCAGCGCTTCTTCCGCGCGCATGTCCAGAACTTGAGAGATATTTTTTCCTTTATATTGCACCTCCAGCGTCTCCCGGTTGTACCGCTGTCCACGGCAAACCTCGCAAGGCACATACACATCTGCAAGAAAATGCATTTCAATTTTCACCAGGCCATCGCCACAGCAGGCCTCGCAGCGGCCACCCTTCACATTGAAGGAAAATCTGCCCGGACCATAGCCACGCATTTTTGCATCAGCCGTAGAGGCAAATAGATCCCGAATGTCATTAAACAGACTCGTATAAGTCGCAGGATTGGAACGGGGGGTGCGGCCAATGGGGCTCTGATCGATATCGATCACCTTATCCAAATGCTCAATCCCTTCAATGCAGCGGCATGCGCCAGCGCGACATCTGGCGTGATTGAGTTTTCCCAGAAGTGTCTTGTTCAGCACCTCCGTTACCAAACTGGATTTGCCGGAACCGGACACACCGGTAACGCAGGTAAATGTCCCCAGCGGGATATCCACATCCACATCCTTCAAATTGTTCTCCGATGCGCCGCGAATGGAAAGCAGATTACCATTGCCTTTTCTTCTGGTCTTCGGTACGGGAATCTTCTTTGCGCCGGACAGATACTGCCCGGTTACCGACTCCGGTGTGTTGATAATATCTTCCAAAGTGCCTTCTGCCACGATCTGACCGCCGTGGCTGCCGGCGCCGGGTCCCACATCTACGATGTAGTCTGCTGCGCGCATTGTGTCTTCATCGTGTTCCACAACAATGAGTGTATTGCCGATATCGCGGAGGCGCTTTAAGGTCAAAAGCAGCTTGTCGTTATCCCGTTGGTGCAGACCAATGGACGGCTCGTCCAGAATGTACAAAACACCCATCAAGGAAGATCCGATCTGTGTTGCCAAGCGGATTCGTTGGCTCTCGCCACCGGACAACGTTGCAGCCGATCTGGAAAGGGTCAAATACTGCAAACCAACATCCATTAGAAAACGCAGTCTTGCCTTGATCTCACGAACGATCTGCTCTGCCACCAAAGCCATATTGCCGTCCAAATGAAGGCTCTCCATAAAGGCCAGGCACTCCCGGATGCTCATACGGCAGAAATCCATAATGCCGATACCACCAACGGTAACCGCCCGGGAAATATCCGAAAGCCGGTCTCCGTGGCAATGGGGGCAAGGCGCACTGGCCATACACTCTTCCAGTTCCTTACGGGCATAGTCCGATTGGGTCTCCCGGTAGCGACGGCTGATGTTGTTGAGAATACCCTCGAAGGGTTGCTCCAACACACCCATACCGTTACCACGGTTATAGGTCATACGCAGCTTTTCGTCCTTAGTTCCGTAGAGGATCACATCCATAGCCTCCGGAGAAAGGGTACTTACCGGGTCATTCAGGGAAAAATGATATTTCTTGGCAAGGGCTTCAAAATACATACGGAAAATGGAATCCGTACGGGCGCTGCTCCAGCCGCTGACTTGAATCGCGCCATCAAAAATAGATTTGGATTTATCGGGAATGACCAGATCCGCGTCCGCAATCAGCTGGAATCCCAAGCCAGTACAGTGAGGACAAGCGCCGGCAGGATTGTTAAAGGAGAACATTCTCGGCTCCAGCTCTGTTAAGCTGATGCCGCAATCCTCGCAGGCATAGTTTTGAGAAAAGCTGATCTCTTCTCCGGTGTCCGGCATCTGGACGATCACAATACCGCCGGAATGCTGACAAGCGGTTTCCACAGAATCCGTCAGTCTCCGCCGCTGACCCTCCCGGATCACCAGGCGGTCTACCACCAGCTCAATATTGTGCTTTTTGTTCTTTTCGCAGGAAATTTCTTCGTTCAAATCATAAAGAATGCCATCCACACGCACGCGGGTGAAACCGGATTTCCGGGCATCCTCAAAGACCTTAATATGCTCGCCTTTTTTGCCGCGAACAATCGGAGAAAGCACCACAAAGCGCGTCCCCTCACCCATTGCCTCGATTCTGTCAACGATTTGATCAATGGTCTGGCGGCGGATCTCTTTGCCACACTTTGGACAATGGGGAATGCCCACTCTGGCCCACAAAAGGCGCAGATAATCATATATCTCTGTTACTGTGCCCACAGTTGAACGGGGATTTTTGGAGGTCGTTTTTTGGTCAATAGAGATCGCCGGAGACAAGCCATCAATGGCATCTACATTGGGCTTTTCCATCTGTCCCAAAAACTGCCGGGCATAGGAACTTAAACTCTCCACATATCTACGCTGCCCCTCAGCAAAGATCGTATCGAAGGCAAGGCTGGATTTTCCGGAGCCGGAAAGCCCGGTAAACACCACCAGCTTATCTCTGGGAATTGTTAAGTTGACATTTTTCAGGTTGTTTTCTCGGGCGCCCTGAATCCGAATTTTATCCTGCATAACTTACTCCCAATCCGTTAAAAATTATTCGTATTATTATACCACGAAACAACAAACTATACAAGTATAACTTCCTTAAAAATCTTTCTCTCCTGCGAAAAAAGGCGGGTAGTGGATGGAAATTTCATTTTCTTGTCGGTTTGTAACAAGTTAGTGGAAATTTTTCTTGTTTTTTCGTTGGATTTTTATCGTCTTCGGTGTTGCTTTTTACTATGCTGTGGTGCTATAATAGACCCAGTAGATTCCATAGTTTGGCTGTGGAATATAAAGATGAATAAAGCGAGGTATTTTTGATGATTGCGTATGGTGAGAACATTAAAATCTTCAGTGGCAACTCCAACCCCGAATTTGCCCAGACAGTCTGTAAGGAGCTTGGTTTGACCCTGGGCAACAGCACTGTGCAGACCTTCTCCGACGGTGAAGCTTCCGTTTCTCTGCACGAGACCGTTCGTGGCGCTGATGTATTTTTGATTCAGTCTACCTGCAAGCCGGTAAATGACCATCTGATGGAGCTGCTGGTTATGATCGATGCTTGCCGCCGTGCTTCCGCCGGTCGAATTACTGCTGTTATTCCCTACTTTGGCTATGCTCGCCAGGACCGCAAGGCAAAGAGCCGCGATCCCATTTCTGCCAAGCTGGTTGCCAATATGATCACCGCTGCCGGTGCTGACCGGGTTCTGACGATGGACCTGCACGCCGCACAGATTCAGGGTTTCTTCGACATCCCTGTGGATCATCTGCTGGGCAACCCCACTTTTGTCAAATACTACCTCGATAAATTCCCCGAAGATAAGTTTAACCACGACGAGTTCGTTGTTGTGTCCCCCGACGTTGGCTCTGTGGCTCGCGCCCGCGCCTTTGCTGCTAAGGTCCATATGGGTCTTGCCATCGTGGACAAGCGCCGCCAAAAGGCAAATGTCTGTGAAGTTATGAATGTTATCGGCGATGTTAAGGGCAAAACCTGCATCCTGTTCGACGACATGGTCGATACTGCCGGTTCTCTGTGCAATGCTGCAAACGCACTGGTAGAGGTTGGCGGTGCAAAGGAAGTTTACGCCTGCGCAACCCACGGTGTCCTCTCCGGTCCTGCTTACGAGCGCATTGAATCAAGTGTCATCAAGGAACTGGTTGTTCACAACACCATCCCCGTACCCACAGATTGCCCTTGCAAGAAGGTCAAGCAGTTGGATGTTGCTCCTATTTTCGCCCGCGCGATTTCTCACGTTCACGGCGGCACATCCATTGCAGATCTGTTCTAAACTATGTTTGGACGAAAAAGCGAAAGCTGGCTGATCGTCGGTCTTGGAAATCCCGGCAATCAGTACGCCAACACCCGGCATAATTGCGGTTTTCGCGCGATGGACATTCTGGCGCAAAAGCTTGGCTGCAAAATTGACAAGATGAAATTCCAGGGTCTATACGGAAAAACCATCCGGGACGGCAAAAAGCTATATTTGCTTAAGCCTCAAACCTTTATGAACCTGTCCGGCCGTTCCGTGCTGCAGCTTTCTGCTTATTTTTCAATTCCGCCTCAGAACATCATTGTTGTATTCGATGATATTTCTCTTACGGTTGGAAGGTTACGAGTCCGCGCCGACGGTTCTGCCGGCGGACACAACGGCATAAAGTCCATTATCAGCGAATTGGGCTGCCAGGATTTTCCCCGGGTAAAGATTGGCGTAGGCGCCAATGATAATCCGGAGCGGGATCTGGCAGATTGGGTGCTTTCTTCCTTCTCTGCGCAAGAGGAAAAGACTTTGTCCGCTGCGCTGGAAAAGGCTGCCGATGCCGCTCTTTGCATTATGGATAAGGGTGTGCCGGAAGCAGCAAACCGCTATAACGGAAATTGTTAAATATTGTTACATTTTCACGGAAAGGGGAAAACTCCCCTTTCCGCGTTTCCGCGTGGAACAAAAATCTTTGCGAGGTATGCTATGGAAATGCTGTTATCCTTTCTGAAAACCACCCCGGAATATAACGACCTTCTGTCTGGTATATCCCGGGGAGATTGCTGCGCCGTTACGGGCATTGGTCAGATCAATCGTAGCCATCTGATTGCAGGGTTGAACAAGGACTTGAACCGTCCGCTCATTCTGATCTGCCAGGACGATACCGCCACAAAACGTCTACAGGAGGAATTACAGGCTTTTTTAAAGATAACAGTGCCTGTGCTTCCCACCAGAGAACTAACGCTCTACGATACCACAGCTGTCTCCAGAGAGTGGGAACAGAAGCGTCTGCGCCAGTTATATGATCTTGTGGGTAACAAGACCCAAATTCAGATTATGTCCTGGGATGCCCTTAGTCAAAGAACGATCCCTTCTGCCCTTCTTAAACGAGTCAGTTTTTCTTTACAGGTGGGCAAGGAGTACCCCATTGAACAACTAACGCAGCAGCTTGTCAGTATTGGCTACAACCGCTGTCCTATGGTGGAAGGCCCAGGCCAATTTTCCCTCAGAGGCGGCATTTTGGATGTGTTCTCCCCTGCTGCGGATTATCCGGTCCGGGCAGAATTTTTTGGGGATGAGCTGGACACAATGGGATATTTTGATCCGGACACCCAACGCAGAACAGAAAATGTTGATCAAATTATTATTCTCCCCGTTGGCGAAACGCAGCCAATGCTTCACGAAGAAGGACTTTCCGGATTGTGTGCAGCTCTGCAAAATCTTATTGCCCGTCAAAAGCGCAGAAAGAGCCCCAACGAGGCACTAATTGCAACATTGGAGCGGGATCTTGAGAAATATGAGAATGCTCTGCAAAACCCGGCATCTGACCGCTATATGACACTGATCTATCCGGAGTTTTCCACAGCAATGGACTATGTGCCGGAAAATGCCGTGATCATACTCTGTGATCAAAGCAGCATCCACCGTGCCGCCCGTCGCCGCACCGAGGAAATGGGTATGATGTTGGATAATCTGCTGCAGGGCGGATTGGTAGCCGGAGAGCTGTGCGATTATGTTTGCCAGTGGGAGGATTTTACCCATAAACTTCCCAATTGTACAACAGTATATATGGATTCTTTTTCCGGTGCAGCGTATCCGGAGGACTGCCCTCCAAAATTGCTGCTTCCCTTTTTCGCCAAGCAATCTCCCGGCTACGGCGGCAGCTTTGATACCGCGGCAGCAGACCTCACCCACTTTAAAAATATGGGCTACGCCAGCCTTGTCCTTTGTGGCTCCCGGTGGCGCGCGGAATTGATGCAGGAAATGCTGAAGGATAAAGGTTTGGCGGCAAGCTTATGTATTCCCCTGACCACTATGCCCCAACCGGGTCAGATTTTCCTTTGCGATGACACCCTTCCCTTCGGTATGGAGTACCCCAGCGCAAAGCTTGCTGTGCTTACAGAAGGTCAGTTGATGGCGCAAAGGGAGCGGAAAAGAAAACCGAAGAAAGCAGCAACCAACCGTCAAAAGATCAACGCCTTTACTGACCTGTCCCCCGGTGATCTGGTAGTACACGAGAACTACGGTATCGGCCGCTTTGTGGCAATGGAACAAATTCACATTGACGGCGTTGTGAAGGACTATATTAAAATTGCCTATCACGGGAGTGATACGCTCTATGTGCCTGCTACCCAGCTGGATATGGTCAGCAAATATATTGGCGGCGGCAGCGAGGAAGGCAATGTCCGCTTAAATAAGATCGGCACAGATGCCTGGCAAAAAACCAAAACGAAGGCCAAAAAAGCGGCCCAGGATATGGCTGACGAGCTGATCCAGCTGTATGCTGCCAGAAAACGACAAAGCGGCTTTGCCTTTGCCGCGGACTCTCCCTGGCAGCTGGAGTTTGAGGACAACTTCCCCTATCCGGAAACAGATGACCAGCTGCGCTGTGTCAGCGAGATCAAATCCGATATGGAATCTCCTGTGCCTATGGATCGTCTTCTTTGCGGCGATGTAGGCTTCGGCAAAACGGAAGTTGCTATGCGTGCAATTATGAAGGCGGTTATGGACGGTAAGCAGGCAGCCATTTTGGTCCCGACGACCATATTGGCCCAGCAGCATTATCAAACCGCCCTTTCCCGTTTCCGGGGATTCCCGGTAAACATTGATATGCTCAGCCGTTTCCGCACACCAACTCAACAAAAGAAAACCCTGGAGAAGCTGAAAAACGGTCTTGTGGATATTGTGGTAGGCACTCACAAATTGCTGCAGAAGAACATTCAGTTCAAGGATCTGGGACTTCTGATCGTTGACGAGGAACAGCGCTTTGGTGTCAGCCATAAAGAACGGCTAAAGGAGCTGTCTAAGGGTGTGGATGTACTGACCCTCTCTGCAACACCCATTCCCCGGACGCTGAATATGGCGCTGTCCGGAATCCGGGATATGTCCACAATTGAAGAGCCCCCTGCAGACCGCTATCCGGTGCAGACCTTCGTTATGGAGCATAATAATGCAATCATTGATGACGCCATCCGCAAGGAAATTGAGCGAGGCGGTCAGGTGTACTATCTGCACAACCGGGTCGACACCATTGACCAGTGTGCATCCTCTCTAAAACGCCGTTTCCCCAATTTAAGTATTGGCGTCGCTCACGGAAAAATGGGCGAAGACGGCCTTGCCGATATTATGCACGCAATGGCAGACGGTGAAATCCAAGTTCTGGTTTGCACAACAATTATTGAAACCGGCCTGGACATCCCCAATGTAAACACGCTGATCATTGAAAATGCGGACCGGTTTGGTCTTAGCCAGCTGCATCAGCTCCGTGGCCGTGTTGGTCGTTCCACCCGCCACGCCTATGCCTATTTCACCTATCGGCCCGACCGCTCCTTGACGGAAGTGGCAGAGAAACGCCTTGCGGCAATCCGGGATTTTGCAGAATTCGGTTCCGGTTTTAAAATCGCAATGCGGGATCTGGAGATCCGGGGCGCAGGTAATCTTTTGGGTGCGGAACAGTCCGGTCATATGATGTCCGTCGGCTATGATATGTATTTAAAGCTATTGGACGAAGCTGTTCTTGAACAGCGCGGCGAAAAGCCGAAGGAACCGGAATGCACAGCAGATCTCAACATCACTGCCAATGTAAATCAAGACTATGTCTCCCGGGGTGAAGAGCGAATGGATCTTTATCGCCGTATGGCAGCTATTCGCGAGCAAGCAGATGCCGATGACCTGCTGGACGAAATTATTGACCGGTATGGCGATCCTCCGAAGGGCGTACTAAATCTGATTGATGTTGCGCTGCTTCGCGCCAACGCAAGAAAACTGGGTATCAAGGATATTCGCCAAAAAGGCGGAGATGTGTTGTTTACTTTGGTTAACCTCAATCTGGAAGCTATCACAAGTCTTTGCGCAGAGGCAGAATATAAATCCAGAATTCAGTTTATTGCTTCTGCAAAAGAGCCCACACTTCGTTTGAAGCTTGCCGGTGGCATTGACAGTTTAAAACAATCCAAGGTATTTATCGAGCACCTGAGTAAATATATGTAACTTGAAAATTCTCCACAATATGCTACAATATTTACACGACAGAAAGAAAGGAGTGCTGCGCTATGGCAAGATATAAAGGCAAGCATACCCGTGCAAAAAAGCAAGAGGCCAAACACAGTGCCAGAGGCTCATCTTCCTCCGGTCGCTATAAAAAGAAGAAAACCTCCCAACGCAAGGTCGGAATCATTGCAATTTGCATTGCAATCGTCGCAATCGTTGCAGCGCTTCTGGCCGGCTATGTGTATTTTTCCAATGCAAACCTGGACGGTATTATTCTGGAAAACATCACCGTGGCCGGTGTGGATGTAGGCGGAATGAGCCAGAGAGATGCCATAGAGGCTGTCAGCGCCGCAACTGCAGACACCTACGGCAGCAAGGCAATGACCGTTTCCGTCCTGGACAGCCAGGTGCAGTTGCCTGCCAGTTGCTGTCGCTCGCTAAATGTGCGCTCCGCTGTCAGAGCTGCTTATAAATTTGGTCATTCCGGAACAGAAAGTAAGCGTCAGGAGCAGCAACAAATCGCTATGACAAGTGGCTATGTTGTGGATATCACGCCTTACCTGGATTTAGACGAAAAGGCAATCAAAGATGCATTAAAGGAATTGGGCAGCAAGTACAGCACCACCTTAACCCAAAGCACCTATAAGGTTACCGGCGAAGCACCAAACCAAACATTGGTCATTACCTTGGGCGTGCCGGAATACGGACTGAATTTTGACGAGCTCTATCAGCAGGTATTGGATGCCTACAGCCAGAACAAGTTCTCTGTTGAAGGCAAATGCGGTATGATCGAGCCCTCCCCTGTAGACCTGCAAGGCATACTGGATCAGTACTATATCGCTCCCATTGAAACAAGTTTTGATAAAAAAACAAACAAAGTAGTTGCAGGCAAAGACGGCTACGGTTTTGATTTGAAGGCCGCCCAGGAAAAGCTTAAAAAAGCTGCTTATGGCTCAACTGTGGAGATCCCCTTTATATCTCTACCTCCGGAGCTTACCGCAAAGGAGCTGGAAGCGATGCTCTATCGGGATAAGTTAGCCACATACACCGCAGCTTTTGACAGCGATACCAACAGAAATACAAATTTAGCGCTTGCCTGCAAAGCGATCAACGGTCTTATCCTCTATCCCGGTGATGTGTTCTCCTTTAATGAGAAAATCGGTCAGTGTACCGCTGCACGGGGCTACAAGTCGAGTGTAGCCTTTGAAGGTACTGACAAGGTTACCGGTGGCGGAATCAGCCAGGTTTCTTCCAGTCTTTACTACTGCGCAATGGTAGCAGATCTGGAGATCCTGATGCGTACAAATCACACCTATGCTCCCTCCTTTATGCCTCTGGGAATGGATGCAACTGTCAAATGGGGCTCTGTGGATTTCCGGTTCAAAAACAATTCTGATTACCCCATTCGCATTGAAGCAACCGCCTCTGAAGGCAGCACGAGCATAACCATTTTGGGCACAGATACCAAGGACTATTCTGTCAAAATGGAATACGAAAAGCTGAAAACCTATGACTATGAGGTTACCTATCAAAATAAATCCGCAGACAACTCCGAGGGCTACAAAAACGGCGATTACATCGTCGAGCCTTTTACCGGCTACGACATAAAAACTTACCGTTGTAAATATAATAAAGAAACTGACGAATTGATCTCCAAGGATTTGGAATCCTCCTTCAGTTACCAAAAGCGCGACGGTGTTATCTGCAAGATCCAGGGGTCTTCCAGCGGATCCGCATCTGATTCCTCCGGAATCGGCGGTGGCGGAATTTCGGAAGGTCCCGGTGTACTTCCTCCGGAATAAATAAAAGTGCCAATCAAATGATTGGCACTTTCTTTATGCTTTTCTTCTGATTTCCAAATGATAGTCCACTTCGCCAGCTGTGCTCTGTTCGATCTCAATCCCGTAGACCAGATCCACAACACCGCCGTTGTCATCCAGCTGGACAAAAATCTGCTTGGCGCAAACGGAGATCATCAGCGCGCCAAACTCCATTTGATATAAGGAGTCGTGGGGAATCCCCTTTTGAAAGACCATATGGGAATGGAGTCTTCCCTGCCGGATCAATTCGATCTTATCCTTCTCAATCCGGAAGGACGTGGTAACTCCCTGCAGACCGGTCAGATCGCTTTCCTCATACTGAATATCCCAGCCGCCATCGCGATACTCCAGTGTGCCTTCCGTTACCAATTCAATGGTGTCCGGCTCCTGGTCCTTATAGGCTTGTCTTCCACAAATAGATAGAATTACCGGTAACTTCAATTTCTGCCCTCCAAGGCAAGCTCCAGCAGCTGATCGATCAGCTGAGAATATTCAATTCCGCTTGCCATAAACAGCTTGGGGTACATAGAAATCGAAGTAAATCCCGGGAGGGTGTTGATTTCGTTGAACACGATCTTTTCACCCTCATAGGTAACAAAGAAATCTACACGGCTCAGGCCCTTGCAGCCAATCGCCTGATAAGCTTTTATTGCCAGCTGCCGCACCTGCTCTGCAGTTTCATTGGAAATTCGTGCAGGAATATAGGCAACAGAAGTATCTGTTACATATTTGGCGTCATAGTCATAAAACTCTGCGCCGGAGTCGATCTCACCGCAAACAGATGCCACCGGACAATCATTACCAAGAACAGCGACCTCAATTTCTCTACCAACGATGCATTCTTCAACCAAAATTTTTTCATCGAAGCGCCCGGCATCCAGGAGGGCCCTTTCCAGCTGTGTGCGATCATTTGCTTTAGACACACCAACAGAGGACCCTGTACCTGCAGGCTTTACAAATACCGGATAGGCGAAACGGGCTTCTACAGCATCCATTGCAGCATCCATACGCGTATTCAAATCGCAGTTTCTTACCAAAATCCAGGCAGCCTGTGGGATCTGCGCCTGGTCCATAACCAGTTTTGTCAGTGTCTTGTCCATCGCTACAGCAGACTCTGCCACATGGGGGCCAACATAAGCAATTCCGGCGATCTTCAAAAGGCCCTGCATTGCGCCATCTTCACCGTTTTCGCCGTGCAGTACCGGAAAAACCACATCAATGGACTGCGCCGAAACCGTGTCTGCATCAAATTGCAGAAGGCCCTGTCCGGCAACGGGGGAAATTGCGACCTTGGCTGAAACCTTTTCATCCATCCAGCGACCGGAAGGCAGATCAGAATAATCCCCACCCTTATAAAGAAGCCACTGACCGGACTTGGTAATGCCAACGGGAAAAACATTATACTTTTCCCGATCAATGTTATTGAGCACAGACTCTGCAGAGCGCAGAGACACCTCATGTTCCGGGCTTACGCCACCAAACAAAATACAAACATTTAATTTCTTCATTGTTTATGCCTCATTTATTGGAAACTGTTACTTTGCCAGGAGCGCTTCGCCGGATTTGTAAATATCACCGGCGCCCACTGTCAACACAACATCGCCTTGACCGACGGTCTTCTTTAAATACTCGGTAACCTGTGGCAGCGTCTCACAGTATACGCTACCGGGAATTTGCTGAACAAGATCTTTGGAGGAAATTCCAATGGTATTTCTCTCTCTTGCCGCATAAATTTCTGCCAGCACAACATGATCCGCCTTTTTCAGTTCCCGCACAAAGTCATCAAACAGCGCCTTTGTTCGGGTATAAGTGTGGGGCTGAAAAGCAACAACAATGCGATCATAGCCCAAGGAACGGACAGCCTCGATCGTTGCTGCCAGCTCATCCGGATGATGGGCATAATCATCAAACACATCCGCGCCGTTATATTTGCCCTTAAACTGCAATCTCCGCTCTGCACCTACAAAGGTCAACAGTCCCTTGGCAGCCGCTTCACCGGATACACCCAGCATCCACGCAGCGCCGGCTGCACCCAGGGCATTCAAGGCATTATGCTTACCCAGCACAAGCAAATCCAAATGGCAGTAAAGCATATCATCGCAGTAAACATCCATATGCCGCCAGTCGGAAGAAATATTCCGGGCTGTAACGCGATTACCTTCACCCAGGCCAAAGCTGACATATTCCAAACCGGACAAAGTCTGCACAACGTGAGGATCGTCTCCATTTGCCAACACGCCGTTGGAGGACAATTGTGCAAACTTGCGGAAAGACTTTTCCACATCCTGCAGGTCCTTAAAATAATCCAAGTGGTCTGCTTCGATGTTTAGTATAACCGCCAGCGTAGGGTAAAAATTCAGAAAAGAATCGCAATACTCGCAGCTTTCCAAAACGATGGTATCGCCATTACCGACCCGATGACCCGCCCGCAGCAGCGGCAAATACCCGCCGATCATCACGGTGGGATCAAAATCCGCGGCCATAAGAATATGGGTCAGCATAGAGGTTGTGGTGGTCTTGCCGTGCGTGCCGGAAATGCAAATTGCATTTTTGTAAGCCTGCATAATCACGCCCCAGGCCTCTGCCCGCTCAAAGGTAGGAATACCCTGACTTCTTGCAGCGGCAATTTCCGGATTATCATTATGAACAGCCGCTGTTCTTATCACACAATCCGCGTCTGAAACATTCTCTGCCTGATGACCGATAAACACTTTGATCCCTTTTGCGATCAATTCATCTGTAGACATGGAAGCACTCATATCAGAGCCGGTTACGATCATGCCCATCTCCTGAAGGACAAGACCCAGAGGACGCATGGAAACACCGCCGATTCCAACTAAATGAACACGTCGCCCTGGCAGCAGATAGCCGCTGAGTTCCTGATTTCTATCATTCATTCAGGTATTCCTCCCGAAATTAAAATTATAATTTTACACTTATCCTTCTTATTATATTATATTTTGTAACTATTTACATCCATTATTTTACGATTTGGTGACAATCCTTTTGTTAATCATATATTCCCAATCATTTTAAAATAGAATTTTGATACATTATACTACAGTAAATTCTGCAAAGAATGCCAAAGACGAGTATGGCAAGGTCATCTGTGTTGACATTAACCATCATCGCCAAAAGATGGGCATGGT
>JAZLAB010000035.1:0-49388 GCA_045612985.1 Faecousia sp. | reverse complement strand
TCATAGCAGACAGACGGGCATCACGGGCATTGAAGACCTCGTTGGCATGGGCGCGCAGCTCCTTGTTCTTGTCGGCGTCCACAACGATCTTGACCTGGCACTTGTCCACAACGGCCTCGCACTCGCTCTTGATCTTTGCGTACAGCACCTCGCCCAGATGACGGAACTTGAAGCCGGCGCCGTAGGCGGCCTTGCTGATACGGACGCGGATCATGTCACGCTGACCGGTGGGCATAACGCCTTCGATGCAGTTGATCCAGGCATGGATCTTACGCTCCATGACGGATTCGAAGTCGGGCTGCATAGCCTTGCCGGCAACTTCCACGGTGTAGGACAGGGAGATCTTGGAGCCGACGGGGATCTCGTCGATCTCCGGTCCGACGACCTCGATCTTGTGGTCTTCCACTTCCTGCATAGACTTGGTCTGGACCAGCTCGAAGCAGTCCACACGGGAGCCGTCCACTTCCACCTGCATATCGCCCTTGCGGATGATCTCGCCTTCGAAGGCGGTGGCGTAGGAAACGGGAATGTCGATCTTGGTGATCTTCAGCTTGATGTCCCGGGCCTCCAGAGAGGTGGCGTTCCACTTGGCGGTGTCCAGCTGCTGGATCAGGCTCTTGGGAACACGGAACATATTCTCGGTCTCGTTGGAGACAACGGGGAAGCCCAGGCAGATGGCGCCGGCGCCGTAGGAGACGATCTCGTCAGACAGGGGCTTGTAGGCGTTGACGAAGGCCCGGATGCGGTCCATAGTGTAGGCGTACAGGGCTTTGGTGTCGCCGGGGGTGATGGCGCCGAAGATCAGCGCGGCACGCAGGGCGACGGAAACCACGTGGATGACGCTCTGCATCTCGTAGCCCAGAGGCACGACGCGAACGCCTTCGCCCAGATTCATACCGGCTTCAAAGCAATGCTTAATGGCGTCGCCGGTGAGGGTAACCAGCAGGCCCTGTGCTTGGTAGGACTTGGCCAGCTCAACAGTCTCGGCTGCATTTTCTGCGCCGCCGATGATAACGGCCACGCCGGGGATGTCCTGGGTAACCAGGGGCAGACCCAGATTACGCACGAATGCGTCGGAAAGGAAGCCCATTTCCGGCTCGGCATAAGGCTCTGCGCCGCCGATGTACTTCAGTACCTCCAAAAACTCCGCGCACAGCGCAGATGCAACGCCGCTGTCAAAAGCGTCCTGCAGACGGGGGTTTCTGGTCATCATAGGCTTGATGTCATTTTCCAGAGCGGCCTTCAGCTCGCCCAGGTTGTTAATTTTCTTGCCCGTAATGCTGTAGTAGCAGGGCATATTGTAAGCAGTGTTGGGGAATGCGACAGCTTCGCTTTCGCCATACTGCGCGATGGCGGCATCAATGGCTTTTACAGTACGCTCGTAATTGTAATCGTTACCGCCGAAAACTCTGTCAAAAAGTGTCAAAGCTATATCCTCCTAACTTATTCTTGGTCTAAAATCTCTTTGATTTTTCGAATTTCTTCGATGGCTGTTTGGCTGAAATCGTAGGGCGATTTTCCCTGACGGTCTGCGTCGATGATCTCCGGATTATAATGGATGAAGCCCAGCAAGTCTTCCGGGGGGATGGCGTTGCGGATAAATTCCTCGTCGCTTTCATCCCGGAGCTTGTTGGCCACCACCCGGACCTGCTTGACGCCCAGATCCGATGCCAGCCGCTTGACATTGCGGTAGGTCTGCACGGATCGGCTGCCGGGCTCGATGACCACGATGAACTGGTCCATATTGGCTGCTGTACCGCGACCCAAATGCTCCAGACCTGCCTCCATATCCATAATCACCACATCGTCTTTGCGGTAGGTCATTGCAGACAGGATGGACTTGAGCATCACATGCTCCGGACAGACGCAGCCGCTGCCGCCCACATCCACCGTGCCCATCACCAAAAGCTTTACGCCGTTAATTTCCTTACTGAAGGTGTCCGGAATATCGGAGACCTGGGGATTCAACTTGAAAAACTTATTGGCTGCGTTAGCGCCGGTGCGCTCCTCAACCAAGGTGCGCATTTTGGAAATGGGGACGATTCTATCTACCTCTTCCTGGGAAAGTCCCAGGGCAAGGCCCAGATTGGCGTCCGGGTCTACATCGGCAGCCAGTACGGTGCGGCCTTCGTCGGCGTACAGTCTTGCCAGGGTGGAGGACAATGTGGTCTTACCCACACCGCCCTTACCGGTAATCGCTACTTTCATTCAATGACCTCGTTTTATTGTCGTTGTAGGGGACGATGCCTTCATCGTCCCGCGGGCGGATGTGGGCATCCGCCCCTACATTTTCGATATCAGGTTCGCTGCGACTTAAATACCTAATGCTGCGCGCTTGGCCTCAATGCAAGCGATCATCTTGTCGCCCAAGGCTTCGATGTCAGTATCCACAACGAACTTGGCCTCGACCCACTTGTTGACGCCGTTTTCGCCCTGCAGCCATTCGGTAACCTCGGTAGAGCCCTTGGAGTAGGGGTCAACGCCCAGGAAGGTCTCAATACCGGTAGCCACAACATAGTTACCGATGGAGACGGCCTTCTCACTCATCCATTCGGGAGCGCAGCCGACCACGGGAACCTGGGAGATGTTGATGCCCCAGTCCTTGGCGATATCGGAGGCCAGGACCATCATACGGGAGATATCAACACAAGAGCCCATATGCAGTACGGGAGGAATCTTTGCCAGCTCACAAACACGCTTCAGACCTGCGCCGCAGTATTCCTTGGCCTGCTACGGGTCCATCAGACCTGCCTTGGCAGCCGCCTGGGCGGAGCAGCCGGTGGTGATGACGATGATGTCGTTTTCCAGCATCTTCTTCATCAGCTCGATGTGGGCGGTGTCGGGACGGACCTTGGGGTTGTTACAGCCGACCATTGCCACTGCGCCGCGGATAACGCCGGAGTGGACACATTCCACCAGCGGCTTGGTGGTGCCCATCTCGTCCAGCTGGGAGTTGGCAACGGTGTCCAGGACCTGCTTGATGGCCTCGACGCTGTAGCCCACTCTTGCCTTCTGCTTCTGGGAAGGAATGTTGACCAGCTCGGGAGTACGGTTCTTAAAGTTCTCGATAGCCATCTTCACGATCGCCTTGGCGTTTTCACCGGCGGTCTCCGCGCTGAAGCGGTAGAACTCGGAGTCAGGCATCCGGGCGATGGGGGAGGTGGTGATGAACTTGGTGTGGAAGCACTTGGAAAGGGGGCCCAGTGCAGGGAAGATACACTGCACGTCCACAACGATGGCTTCACAAGCGCCGGTAAGTACCACATTCTCCTGATTCAGGAAGTTACCGGCCATAGGAATGCCGTGGCGCATAGCAACTTCGTTGGAGGTACAGCAAACGCCGGAAACGGTGATGCCCTTGGCGCCCATAGTCTTGGCGTAAGCGATCATCTCCGGGTCATTTGCGTAGTAAACGATCATTTCGGAAAGAGAGGGATCGTGGCCGTGGACAACGATGTTCACATTCTCTTTCTCCATAACACCGATGTTTGCCTCGGTGTCGATGGGCTTGGGAGTGCCGAACATAACGTCGGAGAACTCGGTACCCATCATAGAGCCGCCCCAGCCGTCAGACAGGCCGGCACGCAGGGACTGGCGGATCAGCGCCTCCGGCAGGGAGCTACAACCCATATGGGTCATATGCATTGCAGTGGCGATCTCCCGGTCAATGGCCCGGGGCATAATGTCCGCCTCACGCCACAGCTGCTTGGTGTGCTCGGGAGCCCGCTGTGCAAACTTCTGCTCGCCAAAGGGGAAGCCGTACTCCAGCAGGCCGATCTCGGCCATCTCGTGAGCCAGGTCGTAAATGTCCTTGCCCTCGGTCTCCACGCCCCATTCCTTGGCGATGCGGATCAGCTTTTCAGGGTCTTTGACCTGATAGTTGCCGCCCTCCTTGGTCTGGTGCAGGGTGTGCATGATCTCACGACCGTGGTCGGAGTGCGCTGCAGTACCGCCAACGGTAAAGCGCAGGTAGTTACGGGCAACGATGCCGTGAACATCGCAGCCACAGATGCCCCGGGGGGCCTTGGGGGTGATGCGGCAGGGGCCCATAGAGCAGATCCGGCAGCAGGTGCCGCCTTCGCCAAAGCCGCAGTGAGGAGACTGGTTCTTGGCGCGTTGCTGCCAAGTGTCAGCGCCGACCTTGCTTGCTGTTTCCAGCAGGCTGTTGGTGGCAGCTTCCATTTCCTCGACGGTTGTAGTAAATGCCCAATCCTTCAATCTTGGTTCCTCCTAATTCTTTGATTATGCGCCGTACTGGCGTACGGACGCTAGTATATCAGTATTATTCTAACTGTTTTGCCCCGGAAAGTCAATGGAGATTTCCCCCCAAACGACAGAAAAACCCACAAAAAAAGCATCCCCGGTGGGGGGATACTTTTTTTGGGTTTTATAAAATGCCGTTTTGGCGGTCGTAGATTATGAGCAGGGTGCCGTCTTCTACGGAGATACGGGCGGGCTTGCCGGTGAAGTGGTTGCTGACACCCAGGGGGAAGCCGGCGGTAAGCGTGCCGTCTTTGAGGGGATATTTCAGGTTTTCCAAGGTAACACCGGTAGCGTCGCTGCCCAGACAGAATACCGATACCGTGCCGGCGCAGCTTGCCGGAAATGTGCGGCTTTTTAAGACGGTAAAGGCGATCTGGGTGTTTCCCACAAGATAGCCTTCTGCGCCTTTATCGGCAAGGAACAACAGGGCCTGCAGATTGGCCACGGTGTGGTCCAGTCTTGGGCCGTCCAACGCGCCGTAGAGGACGAAGCGTTTGCAGCCTTTGCTTAGGCCGTGGCGCACCGCCAGCATGGCGTCGGTGTCGTCCTTTTCCACCGGGAAGACCGTTGCTCCCTCCGGGATCTTTTCCAGAGAGTCAAAATCTCCCAAAATGGCGTCGGGGGTGATGTTTAAGGCTTGGGTATGCCGGTAGCCGCCGTCGGCGGCGATGATATAGTCGGTTTCTTGAATTGGCACTGCCAGAGATTCAAACCCACCGGCACAAAAGATTACACAATTTGACACATCGCCACCTCCTTACGGTAACTATCAATTATCAATTATCAATTGTCAATTATCAATTGTCAATTATCAATTGTCAACTGTCAACGAAACTTCTTGCAGGGTGCGTTTATGCTCCCACACAAGGCCCTTGGGGTAGAAGAAGCGGACCCGCTCCTTTGCCAGGCGGAAGGTGATGTCCTGGGCGGTCATCAGCTCCCCGTCCAAATTGATGGGCGTATCTTTGTCGCACCGGACGGTGATTCTATCGGTACGGAAATGCCGCACCAGGTCCGGAAGCTCCTGATACCGGCCGGCTTTGTACTTACCGATGACGGAGGCCACCTGCAAAAGGGAGACCTTGTCCACCAAAAGCACATCCAAAAGTCCGTCTGCCGGGTCTGCTTCCGGCACAGGGTTGAAGCCGCCGCCGTAGAATCTTCCGTTGCAAACGCACATCAGGGTGTATTCATCGTCGAAGGTCTGTCCGTCAATCTCGATGGTGTAATGCTCGGAAATGCCCCGAAACAGGTTAATGACGGTGGAAACGGCATAGGCCCGGAAGCCGGTGAGCAGAGGAATGCGCTTATAGCTGGCGACATCTGTGCCGATCCGGGCGTCCAGACCCACAGAGCAGATGTTTAAGGCCAGCCGGTCGTTGCACCGGATCATATCAAATTCCGTTTCGTCGCAGTCGGTGAGGCGGTTTAGGTCGAAAAAGGCCTTGGGATCGTCAAAAAGCTTGACAAAATCGTTGCCGCTGCCCCCGGAAAACACCGTAACCGCGGCGTTGGGAAAGCCTGCTGCGCCGGAGACCACTTCGTTGAGGGTGCCGTCGCCGCCGCAGGCATAGATCCGCACCGGCGCGCCGGAAAGGGCGGCCTCCCGGGCGGCTCTTTCACAATCGCCGGGGGCGGTGGACACGTAGATCCGGTAGTTTAAGCCCTTTTCCCGGCAAACCTGCCGGATGGCGGCTTTATATTGTTTTGTCCTGTCTTTGCTGCCGGCGGCAGGGTTGATGATGAATAGATGGGTCATATGTTTCTCTCCAAATATGAAAATGGGAATTACAAGGAATATTACACCTCATCCGTCAAAAATCAGAGATTTTTGCCACCTTCCCCTCAAGGGGAAGGCTTACTTTTGCGGGTGTTGTCGGTGAACATATACAGATCGCATTTGATCTTGCCGTTGTAGAATTTGCGCTTTTTGTCGGCCCGCTTTCCAAACCAATGCTCAAACTCCGGCTCGGAGGTGATGATATACTTTTTCCAGCCGTTGGCATATTTCAGATGTCGGCCCAAGGCCCGGTACAGCCGCTGGGCGCCGGTGATCTCCAGCATCCGTTCGCCGTAGGGCGGGTTACACACCAAAATGCCCTCGGCGGCGGGAAGGTCCAGCTTGGTGGCGTCCCCGTCTTTAAAGGTTACGCAGTCGCTGACACCGGCCTTTTTGGCGTTGGCAAAGCTTAAGGACACGCAGGAAGGGTCGTTGTCCGCGCCCAGAATGCGGTATTTGCCGGAGAATTCTTTGTCTTTGGCTTCCTCTTTTGCTAAATTCCAAACATCTTTCGGGATAAAGGGATAGTCCTGGGCGGCAAAGGTCCGGTTTAAGCCCGGAGCCCGGTTCTTGGCAATGAGGGCAGCCTCAATGGGGATCGTACCCGAGCCGCAGAAGGGGTCGTAAAAGAACTCCCTGCCCCGGTAACGACTCAGCGCCACCATACCGGCGGCCAAGGTTTCGTGGAGCGGCGCGTCGTTGCTCACCGCCCGGTAGCCCCGCTTATGAAGGCCCTGTCCGGAGGTGTCCAGAGATAAGGTTACATTGTCATTTAAAATGGTAAAGTGCAGCTGGAATTTGACCCCGGTTTCCGGCAGCCAGGAGATGCCGTACTTTTCCCCCAGCCGCTTACTGGCGGCCTTTTTGATGATGGCCTGGCAGTCGGAAACGCTCATTAGCTGGCTGTTCAGGCAGTGGCCTTTCACCGGGAACTGGCCGTCTTTGGGGATGTAGTCTTCCAGGTTTGCGTGGTAGACCCCCTGGAACAGCTCCTCGAAGGTCTTGGCGGGAAACTGGGCCAGCAGGATCATAATTCGCTCGCCGGTACGCAGGCAGATATTGGCCTTTGCCAAAGCCTTTTCATCGCCGGAAAACAGCACCCGCCGGTCCTCTACCCGGACATTTTCCATACCGAGCCTGCGCAGCTCGTCGCCGGCAATGCCCTCCAGACCGAACAGGCAGGGGGCGACCATTGTAAATTCCATATCGTTCTCCTAGAGAATAATTTTGTTTTTCTTTAAGTAGCGCTCTTCCTCGGAAAAGACGCAGCCGCAGTATTTCTGCATATAAAATTCCTGCTCCCGGGCATATTCCTGTCCGGCCTTGAAATAAGGCCGAAAATCCCGGTAGAGAAATTCCACGCCGTACTCCGCGGCGGCCCGCTCTGCGGTGGCGGCCATCAGCTCGTGGTTTTGGTAGGGGCTGATGAAAAGGGAGCTGGTAAAGCTGTCAAAGCCATTTTCTTTGGCCGTCTTGGCGGCTTCAAACAGGCGCATTTCATAGCACTTTACACAGCGGTTAGCGATGTCCTCCGCTACGGAGCGGACAAAGGGGCGCAGGGCGTAATCGTCTTTTTCCAACAGGGGCAAATTTACGCTTTCTGCGTAAGCTCTTACGCAGTTGCGCCGGGCCCGGTGCTCCGTAAAGGGGTGGATGTTGGGGTTATACCAAAAGCCCGTTACATCGATATTTTCACCGCGCAAGACCTCCACGCATTGATTGGCGCAAGGGGCGCAGCAGATGTGCAGTAATGTTTTCATTTTTATCACCACTATCAGTATATCATTAAATAGGCGCTATTGCAAACAGATTTCCACAGACTTTTTGCTTTGGCTGTGGTATCTTGTCCTTGACGAAGGGCTTTCCTTTTTATATCATAAAGAAAAGGAAGGTGGTTTTGTGGACGAACAGTTTATGCAGCTGGCGCTGCAGCTTGCCCAAGAGGCGGCGGCAGAGGGGGAAGTGCCGGTGGGCTGCGTAATTGTCAAGGACGGACAAGTTGTGGGCACCGGGCGCAACCGCCGGGAGACGGGAAAATCCGCCTTGGCCCACGCAGAGATCGAAGCCATCGCAAATGCCTGCAAGGCGTTAGGCGGCTGGCGGCTTTGGCAGTGTACGCTGTATGTAACACTGGAGCCCTGCCCTATGTGCGCCGGAGCTATCGTCAATGCCCGGATCCCCCGGGTGGTCTTCGGGGCGAAGGACAGTAAGTGCGGCGCTTGCGGCTCGGTGTGCGACATTTTCCAAATGGGCTTTAACCACCATCCACAGGTGGAAAGTGGCGTATTGGAAGAGCAGTGCGGCGAAATCCTAAAGGATTTTTTCAAAAAGTTAAGACAAAAGAAATGAAAGGTAGAGAAGTTTCTCTACCTTTTCTTTTTTATAAAGGAGCGATTTATGGATTGGGAGAAAAAGGCGCTGCGCCTGGGGGCGGCGGTGTTGGTTACGGCGCTGCTGCTGCGGCTGCTGGGGAGCATCCCCGGAACGGTTACCAGGGCGCTGACAAGCCCGGATTTGACGGCGGCACTGGTGTATATGGAGACCGGACGGCTGATAAAGCCAATGCCGGAGGCAACGGCTGCCACCCAGGTGCCGGAGCAGACGGAGGAAACCGTGCCTCCGGAAACGGAAACGACTCCGGAGCAGACCAAAGCGCCGGCGCTGCCGGTGTTTTCTTCCTCCGATGCCAAGCAGGTAAAGGTCAACAATGTGTGCGGCTTGAAGGCCAATGTCAAAAGCCTTTTAAAGCAGAAGCTGACCTGGAATCTAAAGTCCGACCAGCCCACGGTGCTCATCGTCCACACCCACGCAACGGAAGGCTATAAGGGCACCTCCGGCTACCGGAGCAAAAGCGTCAAAAAGAATATGGTGGCCATTGGGGCGGAGCTGAAAAAGGTACTGGAAAAAGAGGGCATTTCGGTACTCCACGACAAGACCCTCCACGACAGCCCCTCTTATAACGATGCCTACAACAACGCCCGGAAAAGCATACAAAAGTATCTGAAAAAGTACCCCTCTATCCAGCTGGTTTTGGACATTCACCGGGATGCGGTGGCGGACGAAAACGGCAAGCAAATGAAATTTACAAAAAAGGTAAAGGGCGTATCCACCGCCCAGCTGATGCTGGTGGTGGGAACAGATGCCGCCGGACTTTACCATCCCAACTGGCAGGACAATATGGCTTTGGCGGTGAAGCTTCACGCCCAGCTGGAAAGAAACAATTCCGGCATTTGCCGGTCCATCAGCTTTCGCACCCAGCGGTTTAATCAGGACCTTTCCCCCGGGGCGCTGATCGTGGAGGTGGGCTCTGCCGGAAACACCCAAAAGGAAGCTCTGGCAGCGGCAAAGCTGCTGGGAAATGCCATTATCGATTTGGCAAGCGGTACAGGCTAAAGAATGTTTTCCAGGGTTGGTCTGTGGGTGGAATTCAGGGCGGAAAGCTGGTGCTGCAAAAGGACGCATTTGGCGGCAAAATCTGCCTTTTCCTTGCACAGCAGCAGCTGGGAAAAGCCGCTGTCGATGGTCTCGATGGGGGCGTGGTCGAAAAATACCGATAAAAAGGCCCGGCGTTTCTCCCATTGGGTTTTTGCCTGCTGTGTCAGCGCCGCGGCTTCTTCCAAGTCCTTTGTGGCGGCAGCTTGCAGAGTTTGCTCCAAAGGCTTACAGACATTTCCGATTTGGGCGTTGATCCAGATGCCAACACCCAAAAACGCCCCCAAAAGGCCAACACCCAGCAAAAATCTTCCCATAGTTTACTCCTTTTTATAAAACAGAATATGATCCTTTCCGTCCACGGTCAAAAGCCAGGTGCTTTCCACCGTGGCTTCTTTTTGGGAAAGGACCTTTTTCAGCCAAAGTTCGTCCTTTCCTGCCTTTTGCAGGTTTTCCTTTAGTAGCTTCCCGTCAGAAATGACGGTCAGGGGCAGAAACTGCTTTTTCACCGGGATGCCCGCCTCCTTGGCGCTGGCGGGGCGCTCCTTGGGATAGGGAAAGACGGAAAGGCTGCCGTTGGTCTCCAAAATGGCGTACTGGACGGTGCGGGGGTCTAAAATGTCCTTTTGCCGCAAATGGCCCATCAGCTCGTCCAGGGTTACCCGGGTCTTTCGCAGATTTTGCTGCAAAATGTTGCCGTTTTCAATTAAAATCACCGGTTTTCCGCACAGTAGCTTGCGAATGGGTATGCTTTTTAAGGACAGGTGGGAAAAGACCAGCTCCAAGCCCAGCACCGTAAAGATCGGCACGATGCCGGATAGCAGGGGGATCCCCTCGTCCTGCATCGGGATCGCCGCCAGGTCCGCCACCAGCATCGCCACCACCAGCTCTGACGGCTCTAACTGGCCGATTTGCCGTTTGCCCAGCAGCCGGACCACCAAAATCAGCACGCAGTAAAGAAGGATCGTGCGAATGTAGCTTAAAAGCAAAACCATCACCCCGGCTTTAGCATTTCCAAATGGTGGAAGATTATCCCGGGAAATCTTTACTTTTGGGGTTTTTGTGATACAATATATAAAATGTCTTAAAAGGAGGGACGCGGTATGCTGGAAAAGCTGCAGGCGGTACAGAGCCGCTTTGAGGAGATCTGCGCAAGGTCCGAGCAGCCGGATTTTTATGCCGACCCCAAAAAAGCCGCCGCGACCCTGCGTGAGCGCAACCGGTTAGAGCCTATCGTGGAGGCCTACCGGGCCTACCGGCAGGCGGAAAGGGATATGGGAGAGGCGGAGGAATTGATGTCCGATCCGGAGATGAAGGAGCTTTGTCAGCAGACCTATCTTGCCGCCAAGGCGGATAAGGAAGCCCTTTATGAAAAGCTGCAGATCTTGCTGCTGCCACGAGACCCCAACGATGACAAGGATGTGATCGTGGAGATCCGGGGCGGTGTCGGCGGCGAGGAAAGCGCCCTGTTTGCCCACAGCTTATATAGAATGTACTCGATGTATGCCGCCCAGAAGGGCTGGCAGGTGGAGCTGCTTAACTACAGCGAAACGGAGCTGGGGGGCGGCAAGGAAGCGGATTTCGTCATCCACGGAGCAGGGGCGTACTCAAGGCTGAAATACGAGTCCGGCGTCCACCGGGTGCAAAGAGTGCCGGAGACCGAGTCCGGCGGCCGGGTCCATACCTCCCCCGCCACGGTGGCGGTGCTGCCGGAGATGGAAGAGGTGGATGTGCAGCTGAATCCCGGGGACATTGAGATGCAGGTCTACCGGGCCTCCGGCGCAGGCGGTCAGCACGTGAACAAGACCAGCTCTGCGGTGCGGCTGATCCACAAGCCCACCGGTTTGGTGGTGGCCTGCCAGGAGGAGCGCAGCCAGGTGCAAAACCGGGAAAAGTGTATGCGCATTCTGGCCTCCAAGCTCTACGAAATGGAGCAGGAGCGGGTGCAGGCCCAAAATGACGGTATGCGCCGCAGCCAGGTGGGCAGCGGTATGCGCAATGAGCGCATCCGCACCTACAATTTCCCCCAGGGCAGAGTTACCGACCATCGCATCGGTCTTACATTATATAAGATAGATACGATTATGGACGGCGGTATCGACGAGATCATCGACGCTTTGGCTACTGCCGACCAGGCGGAGAAGCTGAAGAACGCGAATAATTGATAATTGATAGTTGATAGTTATCTGCTGTTTACGATAGAACAGAAATCGAAAAGCTTCGGCTGCCCGCCGCAACCTTGCGAAGAACTTCCGGCGATGCGCGCCTGGGGGGAATCGAGCCTTCCCGCTGCCAGTGGCAGATACAGGGAAGGCGCAGATTGTGCTGCGGTCGATAAAATCAAGGACCAGCGTAAGCCCGAAGATTTTATCGGGCACCGCAAACGGGAATGTTGCGTTGGCTCAATGTGTAACTTGTTGGAGATATAGTGCCGTTTGGGGTGCCCGGTGGTCGCCTTGTCGATAAAGCGACTGCGTTGCCCACCGACCCCGGCACACACTTATGCGCTGCTGCATCCGCCACCGGCGGCGCAGCGCAACGCGGCCCTATGCCGATTCTTTGGTAACTTTCTTGTCGGCACAAGAAAGTTACCCTGCGGAGCAACCCAGCCAAAGCAAGCGGAAGGCTACCCGGCGCTTTGCGCCCGGCAAAGGGGAAGATACAGGAGAAGCTATATGGAATTTGTTACAAACAGTCCGGAGCAGACGGAAGCTGTAGGGGCGGCGCTGGGACAGGCGCTGCAGCCGGGAGCGGTGATCGCTTTTACCGGGGATCTGGGCGCCGGAAAGACCGCCTTTACCCGGGGCCTTGCCAAAGGTCTGGGGGCAACGGAGCGGGTTACCAGCCCCACCTACACCATTGTAAATGAATATGTAAGCGGCAAAATGCCCCTGTTTCACTTTGATATGTACCGGCTGGGGTCTTCCGATGAGCTCTTTGACATCGGCTGGGAGGACTATCTGCTCCGGGGCGGTGTGTGCGCGGTAGAGTGGAGCGAAAATGTGGCAGATGCTTTGGAAGAGCCCATCACCGTCCACATTGAAAAGCTGTCGGAAAACAGCCGGAAAATCACCATTGAAGGGGGAGAAGGTCTTGCACTTACTGGCATTTGAATCCTCTGCCAAGGCGGCGTCGGTGGCGCTGTTTACAGACGGGGAACTTGTAAAAGAGCAGTACTGCAACGACGGTCTGACCCACTCCCAGACGCTGCTGCCTATGGCGGAGCAATTACTCAAGGAGTGCAATTTGCAGGCAACCGATATCGACGCGGTGGCGGTGGCGGCAGGCCCGGGGAGCTTTACCGGGGTGCGCATCGGCGTTTCGGCGGCCAAGGGCTTTGCCTGGGGCGGGGAGATCCCCTGCTACGGCGTGTCCACCTTGGAGTCGATGGCCCGGCAGATGGCTGATTTGGAAGGCTATATTTTGCCGGTGATGGACGCCCGGCGGCAGCAGGTATACACCGCGCTGTTTGAAGCCGCTGGCGGCCAGATCACCCGGCTGTGGGAGGATCAGGCCATTTCTCTGGAGGCGCTTGCCCAGGGAATAAAAACTTTGGAAAAACCGATATTTTTGGTTGGCGATGGCAGTATTTTGTGCTATAATACATTAAAAGAGTGTATCCCCGCTCTGGTGTTACAGCCGGAGGACAAGATGCATCAGCGGGCCCGGGGCGTGGGTCTGGCGGCTTTGGCGGCCATCGCCCGGGGAGAAAGCGGCGATGCGGCGGCGTTGACGCCCAATTACCTGCGCCTTTCCCAAGCAGAGCGGGAAAGATTAGAGAAAATGCAGAAATAAAATCCCTTTTGGGAATAAAGGAGATAGATATTATGGCAAATGTTCACGTTTTGGACCATCCTCTGATCCAGCACAAGCTGGCGATCCTGCGCAGCAAGAACACCTCCGTTAAGGAGTTCCGGGAGCTGGTTGGCGAAATTTCCGGCCTGATGTGCTATGAGGCCACCCGCAACCTGCCCACCAAAGAGGTGGAGGTTACCACCCCTGTGGCTGTGGCAAAGTGCCGCCGTCTTGCCGGCAAGAAGCTGGCCATTATCCCCATTCTGCGGGCCGGTTTGGGTATGGTGGACGCAATGGTGGAGCTGATCCCCTCTGCAAAGATCGGTCATATCGGTCTGTACCGGGACCCCGAGACCCATCTGCCTGTGGAGTATTACTGCAAGCTGCCCGAGGACATTGAAAACCGCCAGGTATTTGTGGTCGATCCTATGCTGGCTACCGGCGGCAGCGCTGTGGCAGCCATCGACTTTTTGAAGCAGCACGGCTGCAAGAACATCGTTATGATGAACATCATCGGCTGCCCCGAGGGCATCGCCGCTGTTCAGGCTGCCCACCCGGATGTGGAGCTGTATCTGGCCGCCTGCGACGAAAAGCTCAACGAGCACGCTTACATCGTTCCCGGTCTGGGCGATGCCGGCGACCGTATTTTCGGCACAAAGTAAGAAAAAGCGTCTGCAACAAGGTGTTGCAGACTCTTTTTCATAAACTTGTAGGGGACGATGCCCACATCGTCCCGTTGCAATCATAAGAACCGTTTTTTCGGGACAATGTGGCCATCCTCCCCTACGAGGAAGGGTTGACAAATGGAATTTGGGTGCATATAATAGAGAAAACCGTTGCGAAAGAGTGAGTAAGCAATGGCTGGGCTTTTAAGAGAGCTGCAGATGGTGAGATTGCAGTGAGCAGGCTTTTGCTGAATGGACTTTCAAGGGCAATCAGAAAGGAAACGAGTATGTGCGCCGGAGCAGACACTCCGTTATAAACCGTCAGTGTATGATTGTGCACGCAAAGTGGGCGCAAGCGCGCCAAGCCGGGTGGCACCGCAGGAATGTGAACTCCTGTCCCAGCGTAATGCTAGGGACAGGTTTTTTGTTTTGGCTGCGAAAAAGATCTCTCCTTGAGGAGAAGGTGGCGCGGCGAAAGTCGCGACGGATGAGGTGTAAGGCCTATGAACAATACCCACAACGAAAAGTTAACACCAAATGCCAAAACCCTTCGCAAGAATATGACGAAGGAAGAACGGCATCTTTGGTACGATTGTTTCAAAAAACTGCCGGTAACGGTACACCGGCAAAAGGTGCTGGGCAAGTATATTGTGGATTTCTATGTGGCGTCCAAGAAATTGGTGATTGAGCTGGATGGGTCCCAGCACTATGAGGATGACAACAAGGCAAAGGACGAAGAACGAGACCGATATTTGGAAGGTTTAGGTCTGCAGGTTGTTCGTTATACCAATTTGGATGTGAACACCCGTTTTGAAGCGGTTTGCCAAGACATATACAAACGGATATATGAGGAATAGACACCTCATCCGTCAAAAATCAAAGATTTTTGCCACCTTCTCCTCAAGGAGAAGGCTTTGGGAAAGGAGATATCGTTATGGAAAAGAAGATACCTTATAAAATATACTTAAGTGAGGAAGAGCTGCCCAAGGCTTGGTATAACCTCCGGGCGGATATGGTCAATAAGCCCGCGCCGCTGTTAAACCCCCAGACCTTCCAGCCGATGACGGCGGAGGAATTGGAGCAGGTGTTCTGTAAAGAACTGGTCAAGCAGGAGCTGGACGATAGCAACGCCTTTATTGAAATTCCGGAAGAAATTCGGGACTTTTACAAGATGTACCGGCCTGCGCCGTTGATCCGGGCCTACTGCTTGGAGGAAAAGCTTCAGACTCCTGCCAAGATCTACTATAAGTTCGAGGGCAACAATACCTCCGGCTCTCATAAGCTTAATTCCGCCATCGCCCAGGCCTACTACGCCAAGAAGCAGGGCCTCAAGGGCGTTACCACCGAGACCGGCGCCGGTCAGTGGGGTACGGCCCTCTCTATGGGCTGCAGCTATTTCGGTCTGGACTGCAAGGTGTATATGGTCAAATGCTCCTATGAGCAAAAGCCCTTCCGCCGGGAGGTAATGCGCACCTATGGCGCGTCCGTTACCCCCTCCCCCTCTATGGATACCGAAGTGGGTCAGCGGATCTTAGCCGAGCATCCCGGCACCTCCGGCTCTTTGGGCTGCGCCATTTCCGAGGCCGTGGAGGTTGCCTCCAAGACGGAAGGCTATCGGTATGTTTTGGGCAGCGTGATGAATCAGGTAATGCTCCACCAGAGTGTTATTGGCCTGGAGACCCTGACCGCGCTGAACAAGTACGGCGAAAAGGCCGACATCATCATCGGCTGTGCCGGCGGCGGCTCCAACCTGGGCGGCCTCATCGCTCCCTTTATGGGGCAGAAGCTCCGGGGAGAGGCGGACTACCGGTTTATCGCGGTAGAGCCGGCATCCTGCCCCAGCTTAAGCCGCGGCAAGTTCGTTTACGACTACTGCGACACCGGCAAGGTCTGCCCCTTGCAGAAGATGTACACCCTGGGCAGCGGCTTTATTCCCGCCCCCAACCACGCCGGCGGCCTGCGGTATCACGGTATGAGCGCTGTCCTTTCCCAGCTGTATCACGACGGTTTGATGGAGGCGGTTACCGTTCCCCAGACCAAGGTCTTTGAGGCGGCGGAGTATTTTGCCAGAATTGAAGGCATCCTGCCTGCCCCGGAGAGCAGCCACGCCATCCGGGTGGCCATCGACGAGGCCTTAAAGTGCAAGGAGACCGGGGAGGAGAAGACCATCGTCTTTGGTCTGACCGGTACAGGCTATTTTGATATGTATGCCTACGAAAAGTTCCACAACGGCCAGATGGAGGACTATGTTCCCTCCGACGAGGAGCTGGAAAAGGCATTTGCCAAGCTTCCCCAATTTTAAGAAAAAGCCGCCTTCGGGCGGCTTTTTGAATGAGGTGGAAGACCAACCTGTTCCCGGGCGCAAAGCGCCGGGTAGCTTTCCACTTGTTTTGGCTGGGTTGCTCCGCAGGGTAACTTTCTTGTGCCGACAAGAAAGTCACCAAAGAATCGGCATAGGGGGGTGGCTTTGATAGCTCCCGCTCTCAAAGCCACCCCCCTATGTACCCCCCAGGCGCGCATCGCCGGAAGTTCTTCGCAAGGTTGCGGCGGGCAGCCGAAGCTTTTCGATTTCTGTTCTATCAGAAACAGCAGGTAACTATCAATTATCAATTATCAACTATCAACTATACTCTGTTTTGTGGTACTTTACCAAAGTAAAGCGGTAAAGTGAAGGGCGGTTTTGTGCATCTATACAAATGTGGCAAAAAGTGTAAAAAAGTACTTTACAAAACTAAAGCGATAAAGTATAATGAGGCCATCAAACAAAACCGCCGCGGCAGATAAGCCTTTCCAAAGAACCTGAAAGCACTGCCACCCGGTACACCCGGACTCCGGGCGAAAACAACATACCCGGCTCCCGGGCAACAAGAAAGGAAAGTTTATTATGAAAAAGATCGTTGCATTGATTCTGGCCGCGCTGATGGCCGTCGCTTGCTTCGCAGGCTGCGCTGCTGACAAGCCCGCTGACACCGACACCCCCGAAACCACCGAGCAGAAAGAACAGAAGACCGTTGTGGTTGGCTACACCATTTACGAGCCTATGAACTACTTTGACGCGGACAACAAGCTCATTGGTTTTGACACCGAGCTGGCAGAAGCGGTTTTTGCAAACCTGGGCTACAAGGTTTTGTTCCAGGAGATCAAGTGGGAAAACAAGTACACTGACCTCAACTCCGACGCCATTGACTGCGTGTGGAACGGCTTTACCTGCAACGCCGCTGACGATGACGGCGTTCAGCGCTCCGAAAAGGTGGACTTCTCCTACAACTATATGGAAAACCGTCAGGTGATCGTTACCAAGAAGGACGCAGGCATCGCTGCCGCTGCAGACCTGAAGGATAAGATGGGCGCTGCCGAAGGCGGCTCCGCCGGCGAAAGCTACGGCAAGTCCTTCGAGGGCGCAAACATCAAGGCCTTCGATGTCCAGACCAAGTGCATCTTCGAGGTCAACGCAGGCACTGCTGATTTCGCAGTGGTGGACGCACAGCTGGCCAAGAGCTATGTAGGCAAGGGCGACTACGCAAACCTGCAGATCGTGGACGCGCTGTCCAGCGAGGTTGAGTACTACGCCATCGGCTTTAAGAAGGGCAGCCCCCTGGTCAAGGATGTCAACGCACAGCTGGAAGCTCTGGCACAGGACGGCACCATCGCAAAGCTTGCTGAAAAGTACGGCGTTGCTACCACCGCCATCACCGACTTTAGCGATCAGAAGTAATTAAGAGAATTTGACCAAGGGGGCCTCGGGCCCCCTAATGGTCTGTTTAGGAAAGCAGAATGAATTGACAATTGACAATTGATAATTGATAATTATTGTTTTGCCATAGGCAAATCGTCAGCGAAGCTGACACCGAAACTGTCAACTATCAACTGTCAACTGTCAACTATCAATTTTCGCTGACAGACATAAGAAACAAAGGAAATTATTATGACATTTATGGAAGTTACGGCCTTTCTGTGGGAGGGCTTTCAAATATCGCTGCTGATCTTTGCAGTTACCCTGGTTTGCGGCGTGCCGTTGGGTCTGCCCATCGCCTTTTGCTCTATGAGCAAGTTTCAGCCCCTGAAGGCCATTTCCAAGATCGTGGTGTGGATCGTCCGGGGCGTGCCGCTGATGCTGCAGATCTTTATCATTTATTATGTGCCGGGTCTGCTGTTTCAAAAGCCGTTGTTTTCCCAGGTGGACCGGTATTTCTTTATTAACTACGGCGTGGCCGATGCCGGCCGCATCACCGCGGTGCTTATCGCCTTTACCATTAACTACGCCTGCTACTTTTCCGAGATCTACCGGGGCGGCATCGAAAGCATCTCCAAGGGCCAGTATGAGGCCGGCTTCGTGCTGGGTCTGACCAAGGGTCAGATCTTCCGGAAGATCGTTTTAAAGCAGGTGATCCAGCGGATCGTGCCTCCTATGTCCAACGAGATCATTACCCTCATTAAGGACACCGCCCTTGCCAACTGTATTGTGGTCTGCGAGATCATCAAGCAGGCAAATGAGCTGGCTGCCACCAAGGCGCTCGTCTGGCCGCTGTTCTACACCGGCGTGTTCTATCTGCTGTTTGTGGGACTGCTGACCATTTTGCTGGGCGGAGCGGAAAAGAAGTTAAGCTATTTCAGAAGTTGAGGAATAGGATATGCCGGTATTAGAAGTAAAGAATATTAAGAAATCCTTTGGTAAGACAAAGGTTTTGAAGGATGTCAGCTTTTCTTTGGAAAAGGGGCAGGTGCTGGTGATCATCGGCTCTTCCGGCAGCGGCAAGACCACTCTGCTGCGCTGCTTAAACTTTTTGGAGACCCCGGACGAGGGCCAGATCTTGGTAAATGGCAAGACCCTCTTTACCCCCGGCCAAAAGCTCTCGGACGAGCAGATCCGGGAAAACCGGCTGCATTTTGGCCTGGTTTTTCAGAATTTCAATCTGTTTCCCCAGTATAACGCCCTGGAAAATGTGCTCCTTGCCCCTACGCTGCTGAAAAAGGGCAGCCCGGAGGCGCTGAAGCAGCAGGGCGTCGCCCTGCTACAGCGGGTGGGTCTGGGAGATAAGCTGGAAAGCTATCCCTACCAGCTTTCCGGCGGTCAGCAGCAGCGGGTGGCCATTGCCCGGGCGCTGGCAATGCAGCCGGAGGTGCTGTGCTTTGACGAGCCTACCTCTGCGCTGGACCCGGAGCTGACAGGTGAGGTGCTGCGGGTCATCAAGGGCCTGAAAAGCGCCGACAGCACAATGGTGGTGGTTACCCACGAAATGGAATTTGCCCGGTCGGTTGCGGATGTGGTGATCTATATGGCCGACGGCGTCATCGAGGAGATCGGCACTCCGGAGCAGGTCTTCGACGATCCCCAAAGTGAGAAAACAAAGGCGTTTTTACACAGCGCCGAAAGCTTTTAAGAGGTAGCGTATGGACCATAAGGACGAGAAAATTCAGGCGTTGCTGACGCTGATCGCTTCGATGGGATCGGCCCAGGACTGCGCAGAGCTGTTTGCAGATCTTTGTACCCGCCGGGAGATCGAGAATATGGCAGAGCGGCTGTACGCCGCAAAGCTGCTGATGGAGGGCAAGACCTATTCCCAGGTCATCGCCCAGACGGATATCTCCTCCGCCACCTTAAGCCGGGTCTCCCAATGTGTGCAGTACGGCAAGGGCTACAGTAAGTTTATCAAATAAGAAAACGCGAGGGTTATTCCTCGCGTTTTCTTATTTGAAATTGATAATTGACAATTGATAATTGATAGGGCCTGCAGAAAACGAAAGACTGTGCTTCAAAATCAGCAAAAGTGCAATAAAGAGGTAATAGGTTTTCGATGATTGCCGGGAAAATAATTGTCAACTGCAAAAACAAAGCACGGGGCGAAATGCTCCGTGCTTTTGTTTTAGCAATAAAAGTCCTTGATCTTCTTGGCGCGGCTGGGGTGGCGCAGCTTGCGAATGGCCTTGTTTTCGATCTGGCGGATACGCTCACGGGTAACGCCGAAGATCTGGCCCACCTCCTCCAGGGTGTGGGTGCGGCCGTCATACATACCGAAACGCATCCGCAGCACATCCGCTTCCCGCTCCGTCAGAGTGTCCAGAATGTCCTTCAGAGCTTCCGCCAAGAGGGCGTTGGAGGTGGCATCTGCCGGGCCGGGGGTGCGCTCATCTTCCACAAAGGAGCCGATGGAGGTGTCTTCCTCGTCGCCCACCGGGGTGTCCAGAGAAAGGGTGTCCGCGGCGGTGCGGTTGGCCTCGATGATCTTTTCCACAGGCAGGCCCAGCTCCTTGGCGATCTCCTCGACTGTAGGCTCTTTGCCCAGCTCCTGCACCAGCTTCCGGTTGCAGCGGGTGGCCTTGTTGATCACCTCTACCATATGCACCGGCACGCGAATGGTCCGGGCCTGGTCGGCAATGGCACGGGTGATGGCCTGCCGGATCCACCAGGTGGCATATGTAGAGAACTTGTTTCCCTTTGTCCAGTCGAATTTGTCCACGGCGCGAATGAGGCCTGTATTGCCCTCCTGGATCAGGTCCAGAATGTGCAGGCCGCGGCCGCTGTATTTCTTGGCGATGGAGACCACCAAACGCAGGTTTGCCTCCGTCAGCTTGTTCTTGGCGTACTGGTCGCCCTCGGCGATCCGCTTGGCCAAAACAACTTCTTCGTCCGCAGACAGAAGGCGAATCTGACCGATTTCCTTCAGGTACATACGCACCGGGTCGTCCAGGTTATATTCCGCCGCCAGACCCACCGGGTCTACCAGCTCCTCGTCCTCCACATTGGAAAGGTCGATGTCAACCTCCATATCGTCGGTCAGCAGCAGCGCCGCGTCCTCGTCAGAGTCCAGGTCCAGGTCGCTGCTGACGATCTGGATGTTCAAAGCGTCAAACTTATCGTAAATCTCCTCGATCTTTTCCGGGGACATATCCATTTCTTCCAGAACGGTGGCCAGCTCCTCGGCGTGGATCAGGCCTTCCTTCTTGCCCTTGGCGATCAGCGCCTGCAGCGCGGCTTGCTGCTCTTCCAGGGTCTTGTTGGCTTTCTTTGTCATTGTGCATCATCCTTCTGTTTTTTAGTCTAACAGACTATAGCGTGATTTCGGCAGCTTGACAAGGGTTTTTCACAAAAAATTCTGCTTTTTCTTGTTTTTTGTCGCGGTAGTGGTCAGTATTCCCGAAAAAGGGCAAAAACATACGGTTGCGTTTTGTGCCAAAAATCGGTATAATAGGCTATTATAATTGATAGTTGATAGTTGATAATTGATAATTACCTACCAGGTACGAAGCGAAGGCGCATACCTTTTATGCTGTAATCCGGCTGTAAACAGGGGTACAAATTGTCAAATTTCAAACAGCCCTTAACTATCAATTATCAATTATCAATTATCCATTCGTCTTTCATTCATACAGAGGTTTGTTATGACAGAGCTTTCAAAAATCAGAAACTTTTCAATTATCGCCCATATCGATCACGGCAAGTCTACCCTTGCTGACCGGCTTTTGGAGGAGTGCAAGGCGGTGGACAACCGCAGCAACAGCAGCCAGATCCTGGACTCGATGGAGCTGGAGCAGGAGCGGGGCATCACCATTAAGGCCACCGCTGCCCAGCTAAACTATACTGCCGCCGATGGGGAAGTCTATGCCCTGAATCTCATCGACACCCCGGGCCACGTGGACTTTAACTATGAGGTCAGCCGCTCTTTGGCCGCCTGCGAGGGCGCAGTTTTGGTGGTGGATGCCAGCCAGGGCGTGGAGGCCCAGACCTTGGCCAACACCTATTTGGCCATTGATGCGGGGCTGGAGGTGCTGCCGGTGATCAACAAGATCGACCTGCCCTCCGCAAGACCGGCAGAGGTCAAGGCGGAAATTGAGGACATTATCGGCATCCCCGCCGAGGACAGCCCGGAGATCTCCGCCAAAAACGGCATCAACATTCCCGCGGTTTTGGAAATGATCGTAAAAGATGTGCCTGCCCCCAAGGGCGACAGAAACGCGCCGCTCCAGGCGCTGATCTTTGACAGCCAGTACGATTCCTACCGGGGCGTTATCGTCTACACCCGGATCAAGGAAGGTACCGTTAAGGCCGGTACAGACATTAAAATGATGGCCACCGGCGCAGTATATAAGGTGGTGGAAGTGGGAACGATGAGTCCCGGCGGGCTGATCCCCAGAGAAGCTTTGGGCGCAGGTGAGGTAGGCTACATCACCGCCTCCATCAAGTCCGTTGCTGACACCCAGGTGGGCGACACCATCACCACCGCAGAAAATGGCGCGGCAGAGCCCTTGCCCGGCTACCGGCCGGTGCAGCCGATGGTCTATTCCGGCATTTATCCGGCAGACGGCGCAAAGTATCAGGACTTAAGAGAAGCTTTGGAAAAGCTGCAGCTCAATGACGCTTCCCTCTCTTACGAGCCGGAAAGCTCCATCGCGTTGGGCTTTGGCTTCCGGTGCGGTTTTTTGGGCCTGCTGCATATGGAGATCATCCAGGAGCGGCTGGAAAGAGAGTACAATTTAGACCTCATTACCACCGCCCCCAATGTTGTGTATCGCATCACCAAAAATGACGGTACGGTGCTGATGGTGGATAACCCCCTGGACTATCCCGACCCCATGGAGATCCAGCTGGCGGAAGAGCCTTATGTGAAGATCAGCTTGTTCTCTCCCCAGGAGTATGTGGGAAACATTATGGACCTTGCCACCTCCCGCCGGGGCGAGTTTAAGGATATGGTCTATCTGGATGCCAACCGGGTGGAGCTGCATTACGAAATGCCCCTTAACGAGATCATTTACGACTTTTTCGATGCCTTAAAGTCCCGCACCCGGGGCTACGGCAGTTTGGACTATGAGTTAATCGGCTACCGGCAGAGCAGACTTGTAAAGCTGGACATTTTGCTAAACGGCGATGTGGTGGATGCTTTGAGCTTTATCCTCTTTGCGGACAACGCCTATCCCCGGGCCAGAAAGATCTGCGAAAAGCTGAAGGAAAACATCCCCCGCGCCCAGTTTGAAATTCCGGTGCAGGCGGCCATCGGCGGCAAGATCATCGCCCGGGAGACCATTAAGGCCCTGCGGAAGGATGTCCTTGCCAAGTGCTACGGCGGCGACATCACCCGGAAGAAAAAGCTTCTGGAAAAGCAGAAGGAAGGCAAAAAGCGGATGCGTACCTTTGGTACGGTTTCTGTTCCCAGCGAGGCTTTTATGGCAGTGCTGAAATTGGATGAAGATTGATTGGAATGCAATGGAGTAACTATGCTTTTTTTAGGAAAAAACAACAAAACGCCCTTGGGCATTTATATTCACGTGCCCTTTTGCCGCAGTAAATGCGCCTATTGCGACTTTTACTCGGTTACGGCAAAGGACCCCCGGGTGATGGATGCCTATTTGGAGGCGGTTTGCGCCCATATCAAAGAGGCCGGGCCGTTAGCCCCCAACTATTTGGTGGACACCGTCTATTTTGGCGGCGGCACACCCAGCTTCTTCGGGGCGGAGGGTATGGCCCAGATCTTAAGCGTCATTCGCAAATCCTTCGATGTGGCCCGGACGGCGGAAATTACCTTTGAGGCCAATCCCGACTCCGTTTCCGACCGGCTGCTGCGGCGGCTGCGTAGCGAGGGCTTTACCCGGGTGAGCCTGGGCATTCAGTGCGACAATGACGAGATCTTAAAGAAGATCGGCCGCCCCCACAGCTATGACCAGGCAGTCAAGGCGGTGAGTCGCATCCGCAAGGCAGGCTTCAAAAACCTTTCGGTAGACCTTATGTACGGTCTGCCCAGCCAGGACCTGGAAAGCTGGCAGGGGACACTGGAAAATGTGATCTCTTTAAACCCGGATCATATCAGCTGCTATGGACTAAAGCTGGAGGAGGGTACGCCTATGCACCAGTACCGGGAGTACTATACTCTGGCCGACGACGATCAGCAGGCGGATATGTATTTAAGCGCCATCGAGATCCTGCGGCAGCACGGCTATCGGCAGTATGAGATCTCCAATTTCTGCCGGAAGGGGCAGGTGTCCCGGCACAACCTAAAGTACTGGACCGGCGGAGAGTATCTGGGCTTTGGCCCCGATGCCAGCTCCGATTTTGCCGGGCGGCGGTTTGCCATTGTAAGGGACTTAAGAGAGTATATTGACGGCATTCGTACCGGCGGACAAGTCCTCCGGGAGGTCCAGGAGATCCCTAACTGGGAGCGGGCGGCGGAATTTCTGATGATGCGGCTGCGTCTGGTGTCCGGCCTGGACCCGGAGGAGTATGAACGCAAGTTTATGCTCTCCTTTGACCCGATGGAAAAGGTCCTTTCCCGCTGCCGGGAGCAGCGCCTTGCCCAGAAGACCTATGACGGCCGCTGGCATTTGACGCCGGAGGGCTTTTTGGTGTCCAACACCATCCTCTCCGACCTGCTCATCGCCCAGGAAAACAGCGAGACGATCACAAAACGATAAGAAAAAGCCACTGGAAACAGTGGCTTTTTGAATGCAAAACGCAAAACGCAAAACGAAGGTGTCCCTTCGGGACGATTTTGATTGCGGGGGAACACAGTTCGCCCCTACGGGCAGGAACGAAACATATTTGTAGGGGCGAACTGTGTTCGCCCGATTTCAATTGTCAATTCTCAATTCTCTACCAGCGAGGCGGGAAGGAGCATTGTGGGTACATCGAAAATGTGGTTATTCAGGGTGGTGGCATCCGGCAGAGGCTTGCCGGTTACTGCCAGCTCCGCTGCGTCCGCGCAGCCCTCGGCCAGCACGATGGGGGCTTTGGCGTAGGTGGCGATTTGGTAGCCGTCCTTTACCGCCTGGGCGTTGCCGCCCCCCTGGCCAATAAGGACAGGCCAGTTTTTTTCGGTGTAGCCGTAGGAATCCAGCGCCTGGTTACAGCCGGCAGCAATGTCATCGCTGGCGGCAAAGCAGATGTCCAGGGAAGTGCTTTCCAGCCGCGTTTCGCAGGCGGAACGGGCGTCGGCGGTGGTGCCACCGGTGCAGGTGTCTTCAAAGCTGGTCCGACCGGAGGGTACGGTCAGCTTGCCGCTGCGCAGGTAGGGGGTGAAGACCTCCATTGCGCCCTCATACAGCAGGAAGCTGCTGCGCTTTTCCGGCGCGCCCATAAACAGCTCTATAGACTGGCTTTTGGCATCCGCTTCGTCCAGACCCTTTGCCTGCACCACCCTTTGGGCCATCAGCTTGCCCAAGGTGTAGTAGTCAAAGCCCACATAGCCCCAGACCCAATCGGTGTCCATCAGCATTTCGTCGCAGGCGATCACCGGAATGGCCTGCTCCTTGGCTTGGGCCAGGCTGTCCAGCAAAGAAAGGGCGTCCACCGGCTGAAGGATCAGGCATTGGATATCTGCTCCCAAAAGCGTCTGCAGCTGCCCCTTTTGGGTGGCGGGGTCGCCGTCAGCGCACAGAAGATTGACAGAAAAGCCGGCCTCCTCCAGCGCGGCGGTCAGCTGCCTGGAAAGGGTGTTATCCTGGGGTCCGGCAAGGCTGACGCCCACAAGACCGGAGACCTTTACCTCCGGTGTTTCCGGCGGCGCGGGCTTTGGGGTAGCCAGCAGCGTAGCGGCCAAAACGCCGCACAGGGTCAAAATGCCGATGGCGGTGGCGTACAGGCTTTTCTGCAGGGTCATTCGTCCTTTGAGGGCGGAAAAGGCGGTATGCACTTTGTCGGTGAGCGCCCCCAGCAGCAGCTGCAGCTTTTCTGCCATCACGCCCAGCAGCTTTTTAAAGTTCATTTCTCTCTCCGGTTCTTTTTATAGATCAAATACAGACCTTTTAATAGCAGGTTTTCGTCATAGACGATGTCCTTTTGGCAGTAGGGCAGGATCTTGCCGGCAATGCCGCCGGTGGCGACCACCGTTGCCGATTTGCCCAATTCTTTCCCAAAACGGTCGATCATTCCGTCCAGCATTGCCGCTGTGCCGTAGACCGCGCCGCTTTGCATACAGTCGTTGGTGGTGGAGCTGATGGCCTTTTTCGGCGCTTCGATCTGCACCTTTTGCAGCAGTGAGGTGCCGGAGGAAAGGGCGTTTATGGAAAGCTTCACACCGGGTACGATGGCGCCACCCAAAAACCTGTAGCCCTCGTCCACCACGGTGATGGTGGTGGCAGTGCCCATATCCACAACGATCACCGGCAGAGGGTACTCGGTCATTGCCGCCACGCTGGCTGCCACGATGTCGCTGCCCAAAGAGGCGGGATTTTCAATTTGGATGTTCAGACCGGTCTTGATGCCTGCCCCTACGGTCAGGGCCTTGCAGCCGGTGATCTTTTCCGCGGCGATGCGAAAGATCTCCGTCAGCGGCGGCACCACCGAGCAGACGATCGCTCCGTCAAAACCGCCGCAGTCGATGCCGTTAAAGTGCAAAATGGACTCCATCGAGGCGGCGTACTCGTCCTCGGTCTTTTTCAGGTCCGTAACCATACGCAGCAGCGCCGTTACCTTGCCGGCGTCGTCAATACAGCCGATGACCACATTGGAATTGCCAATATCAATGGCTAAAAGCATATCAGTTCCTCTTTCCTAAAGAAATCAGGCGGGCAACCACCGGGGACAGTACCAGATTCACGCCCAGCTCGATCAAGAAATTGATGCCTGTCAGGCCGAAGATCATATAAGCTCCCACGTTTTGGAAGCCGGCGGCTGCGCCCCAAGCGGTGATGGTGTCAAAGAAGAACAGCCGGCAGCCCAGCAAAAACACGCCGGTGTTCACAACGGGGCAGACCACTGCCGCTGCCATCACAGCCAGGAATTTACTGCGGCTTTCCAGCAATTTGTACACGCCGCCGGCGCAAAGACCGCACAGCGTTCCTTTGAGCAAAACGGTGATGACCGTGCCGGGGATATCCACTGCCAAAAAGGCAGCCGCGTCGCCGGAAAGCAGCACCGCAACGCCAAAGGCAAAGCCCAGCCAAGCGCCGCCCTTCCAGCCGTAAACCGCTGCGCCAACAACGATGGGTACCAGCACCAAGGATATGGAGAACAGTCCCAGGGCGCGCAGGCCTACCGCCAGCACCTGCAGCACCACCACAATGGCGGTAAACAAACCGATGCCTACCAAGTTTTTCGTTTTCATATTCAATTACCTCCTGCTGTCGTTCCGCCTTTGCGGATACAACGCAAATTTTTACAGATACCATTATAGCAGAATTTTTTCAATTATCAATTATCAATTATCAATTCCTTTACTTTTGGAAAAAAGGGGGGTATAATATTAAATAGTGTGTCTGAAGGAGAAGAATTATGGAGCATTTACGGGCTTTGCTGACAAATCCCTTTTTGATAACCCCTGTTACCGCCTGGTTTATCGCCCAGCTATTAAAGGTGATCATTAACCTGATCGTCCACAAAAAGCTCCTTTGGGAGCGGCTCATCGGCGACGGCGGTATGCCCAGCGGCCACAGCGCCACGGTGGCGTCTTTGGCGTTGATCACCGGGCTTATGAAAGGTCTGGGCTCTTTCGAGTTTGCCGCCGCTACCATTTTGGCCATTATCGTCTGCCACGATGCCACCGGCGTCCGCCGGGAGACCGGACGGCAGGCAAGAGTGTTAAACGACATTATCCGCATTTTGGAATCCAAGCAGCTGCCGGAAACCAAGCTTAAGGAGCTGGTGGGACACACCCCCCTGCAGGTGCTGATGGGCATTACCGTCGGCGCGGCTGTGGCGACAGCGATGTATTTCATTTTCTAGAAAGAAGGTTATCCCTGTGAGCGCGCAATTAACAAGACAGGAAAAAAGCAGACAGCTGATGGGACAGGCCCCGGTGGGCACTGCCATTGTGAAAATGGCCGTTCCTACCATTATCGCCTTTCTCATTAACTCCATATACTCTTTGGCGGATACTTACTTTGTAAGCACCCTGGGGGTCAATGCCACTGCTGCCGTTACGGTCAACGCATCCTTAGATCAGCTGATCATGATGTGCGGCTCGATGCTGGCGGTGGGCGCAAACAGCTACATCGCCCGGCTTTTGGGCGAGGGCAACCCCAAAAAGGCCAGCCAGGTGCTGTCCACCGCCTTTTTCGTGGCCTTCGGTATCGGCGCGCTGCTGCTGGTCTTTGGCAGCATCTTTATGGAGGAAATGATGACCCTTCTGGGCGCGACCCCTACCTGCCTGAATTACTCTGTGGACTATGCCACCTATGTTCTGCTGGCTGCCCCCTTTATGGCCACCAGCTTTGTGATGAATCAGTGCCTGCGCAGCGAGGGCAGCGCGGTGCTGTCCATGGTGGGTATGAGCTTTGGCGGCGTACTCAATGTGCTGCTGGACTACTTAATGGTGCCGGGAAACGCCGCGCTGGGCATCCCGGCCATGGGCGTTGTGGGCGCATCGTTAGCCACCGCCATTTCCAAGGTCATCAGCTTTGGCATTTTGCTGTTTCCTTACATTACGGGCCGCAGTGTGCTGCGCCTTTCGGTAAAGCTGATCCGCTTTACCAGGGACATCGTGGGTCAGATCGTTTTTGTAGGCTCCTCCTCGCTGTTTCGTAACGGCCTGGCGGTGGTGGCGGCGATCCTCCTGAACGACATCGCCGGCAACATCTCTGACGGCGTTTTGGCAGGCATCGGCGTTTCCACGAAAATTATGATGTTCCCCTTTAGCATTATTTTAGGCTTCGGCACTGGATTTCAGCCGGTGGCAGGCTTTAACTGGGGCGCAAGGCAGTTTGACCGGGTGCAGCAGAGCTTCCGGTTTGCCGCCTGGACAGCGGTGGTTGGCAGCGCGGTGATATGCGCGGTGCTGCTGCTGGGGGCGGACTTTATCGTCAGAAACTGGATGGGCATTACCGACAAGGAAGCCATCGAGGTGTGTGTGCTGTGCATCCAGCTGCAGTGCGTCGCGTTGCCCATTCACGGCTGGTGCGCCATCGTCAATATGCTTTGCGCCGGACTGGGTAACGGCGGCGGCGCCACCGCCATCGCCACCTCCCGCCAGGGTAGCTGCTTTATCCCCATACTCTATCCGATGGCGGCGCTGTGGGGCGCTTACGGCGTGGCAGCGGTGCAGGCGGTTGCGGATGTGCTGAGCCTTGCCATTGCCATTCCCATTTGCCTGTATATGCTAAAAAAGATCAAAAAAGCAAAAGAAAGCCTTCCCCTTGAGGGGAAGGGGGACCGCGTAGCGGTGGATGAGGTGTAATAAGTCTTTGCAAAGCAAGGAGTAGGCACTTTGTTTTGGTCAAAGACACCTCATCAGTCAAAAATCAGAGATTTTTGCCAGCTTCTCCTCAAGGAGAAGCCTTTGGAAAGGAGTGAGTTGGTTGTCGAGAAAAGAAGACTATATTGCGGTGTTTGACTCCGGGGTGGGGGGCATCAGCGTATTAAAGGAGCTGCTCCGGGAAATGCCCGGAGAGAAATTCCTGTATTTTGGTGATTGCGCCAACGCCCCTTACGGCACGAAAAGCACCGAGGCGGTCAGGGCGTTGACCCTTGCGGCGGCCCAAAGGCTCTTTGACCGGGGCATTAAGGCGTTGGTGGTGGCCTGCAATACAGCTACGGCGGCGGCCATCAACGACCTGCGGCAAACATACCCGGAAAGCATCATCGTGGGCATTGAGCCGGCGGTGAAGGTGGCTTACGACCATTTTCCCAAGGGAAAGGTGGGCGTTCTGGCCACCCCGGTAACCTTAAGAGAAGAGAAGTTTGCCCATTTGGCGGAAAGCTTTTCCCAGATGGAAATCGTGTCCATCCCTCTGCCGGGACTGGTGGAGCTGATCGAAAAAGGACAGGACACAGAAAGCTTTTTGGCCCCCATTTTACAGCCTTATTACGGAAAGCTGGACGCGGCGGTGCTGGGCTGCACCCACTATCCGCTGGTGGCGAAAACCATTCAAAAGCTGTTAGGGGAGAATACTGCGCTGCTGGACGGCGCAGTGGGCGTTGCCCTGCAGACCAAGCGGCGGCTGGAGCAGGCCGGTCTGCTGGAAAAGGGCAGCGGCGGTGTGATTTTTGAAAGTAGCGCCGGTGGCGATTTTGAAGCCCGGTGCAGGAAACTTTTATAATTGACAATTGAGAATTGATAATTGATAATTGATGTGTCGCTGATGCGACGATTCAGATGAACACCTCATCCGTCGCGGCTTTCGCCGCGACACCTTCTTCTCCGCGCCAAGAGCCGCCTTCGGCGGGTGCGCTCTGCACACGCCTGCGGGCGTAGCCCTCAAGGGGAAGGCTTATTCTAATTGTCCATTTCCGAAGGGTTGGAGGAAATACCAATGAGCATTTATATGAACAATCTGTGCGCCGAGTGCTTTTATAGGCGGTGGTTTCAGACCATTCGCAATTTCGGCACGGAGCAGCAGCAGACGGAAATCACAAAGGAAATTATGAACCTGTTTTCCCAGCGGAAGACCCCGGTTACCTCCGCAGAGCTGGGTATGCTGACGGACAAGGCGGTGCGGGAGTACTTTGGTCTGGAGCAGGACCGGCTGAAAAAGGAAAAGGACCTTTCCAACCGCTTTGTGCTGGAGCGGCTGGGGGATATCGAAAAACGGGTGGAAGGCCAGAAAGATCCGGTGTTTGCCGCACTGCAGTTTGCGGTTTTGGGTAACTACCTGGACTTTTCCGCCCTCCAGGGCAAGGTCAGCTTTGCAGACCTGGAAAAGATGCTGGACGAGGCCCAAAAAATGGACCTTTGCCAAGATACATACGGTCAGTTTTGCGCCGATCTTCAAAAGGGCAAGCGCCTGCTTTACATCACCGACAACGCCGGCGAGATCGTCTTTGACCGGGTGCTGGCACAGCAGCTAAAGAAGGCCTATCCCCATCTGGAGATCACCTTCCTGGTCCGGGGCGGCCCTATGTCCAACGATGCCACCAGGGAAGATGCCCAGGTGGCCGGCGTGGAATTTCCGGTTTTGGACAGCGGCGTGGCAATGGGCGGCATTTTGAAGGATCTGATCTCCGAAGAAGCCAAAAAAGCCATCAAAAACGCCGATGTGATCCTTGCCAAGGGTATGGGCAACACCGAGTCGATGCTACACTGCGGCCACAATGTCTATTACGCCTTTTTGGTCAAGTGCGCCCGGTTTGTGGAGGCGTTTAACAAGCCGTTGATGACACCGATGTTTGTCAGAGAATTGACAATGGATAATGGATAATTGATAATTGATGTGTCGCTGAAGCGACGGATTGAAATGCGGGCGAACAGCTTTGCACTAAGAAATCTAGGTCGCATACGCTCCAAGATTTCTTTAGGCAGTTCGCCCCTACGGATATGTTAGATGGTAGGTGTAGGGGCGAACTGCGTTCGCCCGGAATCAAAATCGTCCAAGCAGTGGACACCCTTATTTTCCATTTTCAACGCGTTTGTCAATGTGCATAACTGGGGTTGGGTAAATTTGTGAATAGTGCCAAAAAGTGCCTGGGAGGCGGGGTTTTCCTTGCTTTCCAGGCGCTTTTTTTGTATAGTATATTAGTAAAGCTATAATCAAAGTTATGCGGAAATGAGGTTTTACTATGAAGAAACGATTGTTAGCAGGTTTGCTGCTTCTGGCAATGGTCATCAGCCTGTTGCCCCCGGTTACGGTGGCGGCAGCAAACAGCACCTACCGGGAGGACTATGCGGATGTCATTAGCCAGGCCAAGGCTATGACCTTCCCGGAAGACAAGGTCAGCACCAAAGAGGCGGACTGTCCTGCCTGCGGCGCGAAGAATGCTGTCTGGCAGCCTTTGACACAGCTGACGGATACTACCAAAGGCTACGAAGGCATTAGCGGCCACTACTATTTGGCAGAGAACATTACCAGCAGCTATAGTCAGGCTGCGATTTATCTCACTGGGTCCGGAAGCGTCTGCCTGCATATGAACGGCAAGACCATCGAAAACACTTCGGGTGTGCCCGCTGTTCGTGTTTGGGGTGCTGCGTTGAACCTTATGGGCGGCGGCAAGCTGATCGGCGGCAATTTTGGCTGGGGCGCATTGACGGTGCATGCCAACAATGCAAATATTTACGGCACAACATTCCGCTCCACCGACAACAGCTATTATGCGCTGGATTGCCGGTCCTGCACTACGAATGTTTATAGCAGTACCATCGAACGGGGCGTTGTACTCCTCAGAAGCGACAGCAGATGGAATACGAATGTTACGATCGAAGACTGTGATTTCTCTTCGGCCACGGTCAATATGAATGAAGAGGTGGCAGCCGATGCGTCTGCAACGGGCCAGATCAACCTGACGGTCAACAGCGGCTCGGTGGGCACGATCAATGCTGCCAACGATGTGCTTATCAACGGCGGCACGGTTGCCAAGGTGGTTGGCACGGAGAATGCAGATCTGATCAAGCTTTCCGGCGATCCGGTTGTTAACGGTGTGGATCTGTCTGCTTCTGCTGTACTGCTGACGGTGGGCACTCTGGCCGAGGGCGCGAAGATCAATCTGAACAAGCGCGCCGGCGTTTTTACTACGCCCTTTAAGTCCAAGGCGGCGGCGGAGGCGGCAATTGCCTACTTTACCAATGCCGGTGATACCATCACCGTTACCGAGGATAACTGCCTCACTGCCGGCGCAAGCAGCTATCTGGTGGGCTACAGCAAGGTGGATATTAACCCCTATGCCCAGGATGGCACCATTTTGCCCCTGGGTCTGGCCGGCTTCAATGACGAGAGCACCCGTCTGGCCAAGCCGGAGAAGTATGACGACAACGGCGACGGCGAGGTGGATGCAAACGACGGCATCTTCGCCACCTGTACCGCCATCACCGACAAAGAAGGCAACACTGCGCTGTTGTTTACCGCAGACCTGCTGTGGGGCTACAACGACAACTACGGCCCTGCAGTGATGGAAGCACTGCTGGGCGAGGAGTTTAAGGACGAGGGACTGGATGAGAGCCGGATCTTCTTTAACGGCTCCCACAACCACTTTGCCCCCAATATGGCCGACGACAGCGCCAGCGATAATCACGCAGCCTACAACGCCTATCTTAAGGAGCAGTTTGTAGCGGCTGCCCGGCAGGCCCTGGCAGACCGGGCCTGGGCAGATATGTACCAGGGCTCTATGGATGTGGTGGACTACTTTAAAGACAGCGCCCACAAAAATGAAATGGTGGGCGACCTGCTCAACGATATGCAGGGCAAAACGGTAGTTACGGAAAAGTCCTACGCGGATATGGTAGGCGATAACGATGTGTTCTTCACCTGCGTGCGCCACTACAAGATGACGGAACAGAAGGTCAAGACCGAAACCGTTACTTTCAGGGACGGCGTGCCGGTCAGCGGCGAGGTGGACGAAAGCGCGCCCCAGTACACCTACTATGCCGGCAACGGCACCAACGGCGAATGGGTGGGCGTTGGCCACATCAACACCATCTACGAGCACGATCCGGAAACCGGCATCATCTATGACGGCACCAACGACACACAGGTTCGGGTCAAGGAGTACCGGAAGGTCATCGCCTGGGAGGAGGCTACCCCCACTGACGATACGCTCCGGGTGGTGCAGTTCCGCTTCGGCGACGACAGCGGCAAGGATCCTGTTGTGATGATCAACTGGCGGGGACACCTGCCCAGCTGCGCCAAGCTGTCCGAGACCTCTTACTATCAGGTCAGCGGCGGCATGGTAAACGCTTTGCGTAACGCCATGGCCTTCAGCGGCTACCGGGCTTCCTTCTTCCAGGGTCAGACCGGCAACATCAATATGGAGCATCTGGGCATTGAGGGCAGCTGGATGAACAGCGCGCCTGCCCAAAAGACAAACATCTTCGGCACAGAGCTGGCCCAGATCGCCCTGAATGTCTTGGAGGGCGCTGACAAGATCAACGAAGACGGCGGCGAGATCCGCTCCGTTGACCAGATCTATGTGGACAGACAGTATCACTCCAGCGTCTTTGAGTTTATCGCTGCCAGGACCTATCTGCGGGAAGTGGCAGCAAATGACGGCAATGAGATCGGCCGCCGGGTCTACACCAACCTGTCCTACAGCGTGGACGCAAAGGGTGAGCCTCTGGTGGACAAGGAAACCGGCCTGCCCATCGACGGCGAAGCCGTTGGCGAGCCCATCGTGCAGCAGGAGCCCATCACCATCCCCAACGCCGACCGGGCCAACACCATGCAGAAAAGATATTGGCATAACATACTGAACAACATACACTATGAAAAGGTGATGCTCAATGCCCTGACCATCGGCGACGATTTCAAGCTGACCAGCGTGGCGGCGGAGATCTTTGACCATTACATCGGCGAAGAGGGCGAAAACCTGTGGGATACCCTGAAGGCAGAGCATAACGACCCCTTCATTTTGGGCGTTACCAACTCCTCTACCGGCAGCGGCTATATGCCCGACAAGAATACTTATCACTATATGCACTCCGGCAAGGACCCCAACTATGTGGTGGGCACTTATGAAAGCAACGGCACCCGTTTCCGGGAAGGCTACGGCGAAGCGGTCGTTCAGGAGCTGGATGTGATGCTGGACTTCCTGGAAAACGACCATCCGGCAGGCGTCAGCAAAGAGGGCAACTGCCAGCATTGCGACAAAACCGTTACCTGGATCGATCTGAGCCGGGAAGTAAGTGAAGGCGACCTGCGCTTCGAGGAGCAGTTTGCCTCCGGCCACTACTACCTGCCCGAAGGCAAGACGGCAGATCTGATCGGCAAGGAGATCCCCGAGGGCGTGGAGGTCTGCATCGATCTGGGCGGCCAGACGCTGAATATCGCCCGGGGCCTGAAGGTCTACGGCAAGCTCAACATCGTCGACAGCAAGTCTACCGGTACGGTCGACGGCTATGAAGCCTACTACCAGGGCGGCCTGTTCTATGTTGCTGCCACCGGAGAAATGAATATCTACGGCGGCTCCTTCCGCTACACCGGCGAGCAGTGCCCCAGCCGGTCCAGCGGCGGCATTGTATATGTAGACGGCAAGTTTACTATGTACGACGGTCATATCCAGGGCACTGCCGTTTCCTTTATGGGCGGCGCTATGGTTGTCCACACCACCGGCAAGGCCTTCTTCCGGGGCGGCACCATCGAGGAGGGTTCCATCAGCGATCCCAATGCTGCAGGCAACGGCAGATGTGTTACTGTTTACGGTGAGGTTACCCTGTCCGGTGATCCCAACATTGATTCGCTGTTCTATATCGGTCAGAAAGACGGTCAAAACCTGGATGCCCAGAAGCTGAATTTCGACGGTGTCTTCACCGGCAAAGTATATGCCCCCGGTGTCGAAATTACCGATCCTTGCATCGGTGAGGCCAGCGTGGATGCCGATGTTTCTTTGGGCAGTGTTTACGATGGCGAGTATAATTTCTACATTGAAGACGGTCTGGTCTATAAGCGCCTGGCCACCGACTATGTGGCCCAGAATGAAAAGACCAAGGAATTTATCTACGGCGATTACGACGATCTGAACACGGTGCTCCAGACCCTGCCCGATGGCTCTCGGGTGGTGATGCAGGCAAACATCTCCTCCTCTGCCACCGTTGCGGTCAATCAGAACCTGCAATGGGAGCTGAAGGGCCACACTGTTAACTGCAGCTTCACTGTGGCAGAAAACAAGAGCATTTCCTTCACCGATTGCGTCGGCACCGGCAAGGTCAATCTTGCCAAGGTTACCGGCACGGTGGGCAATGCATCTGCCTCCGAAGACGGCAAGACTGTCTACGTTCCCATCACCGGAAACGACGGCTACGCCACACTGCACCAGGCAAGAGTCAACATCGATGAGCTGGTGCTCCGGGCAGACAACCAGGACGAAAACGGCAAGGCTTCCCCCGGCATATACTTTAAGCACCGCTTTGACGGCGACGATGTGGTCAAGGATCAGGTGGAAAGCTACGGCATCGCCTTCAGCCTGACCGGCGCGCCCACTGCGGCAGAGCTGCAGGCAGAAGGCACGCTGCTGTATGAGGACAGCGTGGTCTATCGCTCCGGCAATGTGGTTTACACCAAGATGGACGGCGCGTCCTTCGGCAAGTCCGATGCAGAAAGCACCTCCACCCTCATCACCGGCGTGATGAAGGAAGAAAACGGCGCCTCCATAAATGCCCGCAACGCCCAGATGCCCATTTACGGCGTGGCTTATCTGAAGCTGACCAGCGGCGCTGTGGTCTTCGGTCAGGTCAGAGAGCGCACCTTCCAGCAGCAGCTGGAGGGCATCGACAACAAGTGGGATGCGCTGACCCACGCCCAGAGAAAGGGCGTGCTGAAGATGTATAAGGTGCCCACCATTAAGAGCGTGGTGGACGGCTGGACCGTTCCTAACCTGAAAAATCCCGAAAAGTCCCAGGCCGCTGAGGAAAAGGATACTCTGCGGATCCTGGCCATCGGTAACAGCCATACTGTGGACACCACCAGCCTGCTTTACAAGGTGTTTGAAGCCCAGAAGACAGAAAATGGCTATGAGACGGCCCATGGCACATATAAGAATGTGATGATCGGCAATATGTACTATAGCGGCTGCGCGGTTTCCCAGCACGTTGGCTTTGAGACTTCCAATGCGCCGGTATATGTCTATTACACCTACACCGCTGACGGAAACGGTCAGAAAAAGCAGACTACCTTGCGGCAGGCACTGAACGATCAGGTGTGGGACGTCGTGATCCTGCACGAGATGAACAGCGCCGCAGGCGCGGAAAGCACCTACACCGGCGTCAACAAGCGTAATCTGCAAAAGCATATCAATTACATTAAGGCCAACTGCCTGAACTCTGATCCCAAGTTTATCTGGAACTTCAGCTGGGCAAATCCCACCTCCAAATACCTGTGGGGTCTGGGCTATCCGGAAGGCGAAAACTACAGCTGGGTGGACAGCTACGAAAAGCTTTACGGCAACGATTATGACTATATGCTCTCCCAGATGGTCAAGATGACCAAGAGCTATGTTATGACCAACAGCGACATCGACGGTGTGATCCCCACCGGTCTGGCGGTTGACTTCCTGCGCAAGCACGAGGATAACCCCGACAAGGAAGATCCGGATGTGCTGCTGTATCGCGACTACACCCATATGAGCGACTTCGGCAGATTGATGACCTCTTACCTCTGGTTTGCCGCCATTACCGGCAAGACGGAGATCGATAGCGTCAACATCGATGTGATCCCCAAGTACTACCGGGTGGAACAGAACTGGCATCTGGGCGATATGGAAGTTACCCAGGATATGAAGGATATGATCCAGGCGGCAGTACAGCACGCCATTTCCCAAAAGGGAACGCTTCTGCCCGAATAAACAAAGTAAAACAGACACCCGAAAGGGTGTCTGTTTTCTTTGTTAAGTGTTATTGCAAACTGTCGTATGCAGTGATATTTTGCCTTGGGCAAAGTGATATTGAAACCTTGCGGTTTCAGTGATATTATATTCGCCTCAAAACTCGCGGAGCGAATATAACTTGGGCAAAGCCCAAATATAACTGCGAAGCAATATAACTCGCCAAAGGCGAATATAACTGATGCGCACTCCTTTAGGAGTGCGCATCTTTTATGTGTCGTATTGTAAAAGGTCTTCGACGGTTTCCCGGCGGATGGCGGGTATGGCTTCCCCTTGAGGGCTGCGCCCGCAGGCGTGTGCAGAGCGCAACCGCCGAAGGCGGCTCTTGGCGCGGAGAAGAAGCTGTCGCCAAAGGCGACTGATGAGGTGTAATAAGCCTTTGCAATAGACCAGCCAGATACAGTGTCGACAGTCTTAACACCTCATCCGACCTCGCTACGCTCGGCCACCTTCCCCTCAAGGGGAAGGCTTTTTAGGTGTCGTATTGGAGCAGGTCTTCTACGGTTTCTCTGCGGATGGCGGTGTAAGGGCCGTCCTCTCCCAGCATAATCAGCGCCGGCCGGGGGATGCGGTTATAGTTGGAAGACATAGCGTAGTTGTAAGCCCCGGTGGTCAGCACGCACAGGGTGTCTGCCGCGTCCATTTTCGGAAGGGCTACATCCTCCTGCAAAATGTCGCCGCTTTCGCAGCACATTCCTGCGACGGTGTAGCGTTCGGTGGGCTTTTCCGTCATTTTGTTTGCGGGAAGAACGGTGTAGGGGGCGCTATAGAGGGTGTAGCGGGGGTTGTCTGTCATTCCGCCGTCCACCGCTACATAGCGTTTAAAGCCGGGGATGGTCTTGTCGCCGGTTACGGTGTAAAGGGTGATACCGGCGGCGGCCACGATGCTTCTGCCCGGCTCCATATAAATGGCCGGGGTGGGGATATGCAGGGCCTTGCAGGTGTCCTTTACGGTCTTGCCGATGGCGGCGATGTTGGCGTCAATGTCCACTTGGGGGTCGGTCTGCTGATACCGGACAGCCATACCGCCGCCTAAATTCACGATGTTGGGAAAATAGCCGTGGTTTTCCTGCATTTCGGCGGCAAAGGTGAGCATCATTTTCGCCGCGTCCAAAAAAGGCTGGGCTTCAAAGATCTGGGAGCCAATGTGGCAGTGGTAGCCCTGCAGGTCCACATTGGGCAGGCGCAGGGCAAGCGCCACCAATTCCTCTGCCTGGCCGGTGGCGATGGCGGCGCCAAACTTGGAGTCTACGCTGCCGGTGCTGATCTTGGCGTGGGTGTGGGGGTCGATGCCCGGGGTCAGCCGCAGCAGCACCTTTTGGTTTTTTCCAAGCCGGTCAATGGCTTTCAGCTCCTGGGCGTTGTCGCAGACGATCCAGCCCACCCCTTGCTCGATGGCGTAGGCGATGGCCGCCTGGGTCTTGCTGTTGCCGTGGAAGAAGGCGTTTTCCATTGGAAAGCCCGCCGCCTTGGCGGTGTGGATCTCCCCAACGGACACCACATCGATGCCCATTTGCTCCTGCTGCATAATGCGGTAGATCGCCTTGCAGCTTAAGGCCTTGCTGGCGTACAGGGGGCGGGATCCGGCGGGAAGATGCTGCTGCATCGCCTTTTGGTACAGCCGGCACTGGCTGCGGACAGATGCTTCGTCCATCACATATAAGGGCGTGGCAAAAGCCTCCGCCAGTTTGACAGTGTCATAGCCGGCGAAGGTCAGATTCCCTTTTTCATTTGTGGAAAGGTTTTCGTATAACATAATTATCAATTATCAATTATCAATTATCAATTATCAATTTTTAAAGCATTTGCTTTAACAGGGTTTCCCGGGGGATAGAAATCAGGTCGCTGGGGGCGATATCGAAAATGGTCTTGCAGCCAATTTCCCCCCGCAATGCCATCCGGTGGGCCGCTCTGGCGCAGCAAATCAGCACGCTGGCGGTAAACTGGGGGTTGGACTGAAGCTTGAGGGTGTATTCGATGGTTTGGGTGTTTTCCTTTTCCCAGCCGGTCTTGCCGGTGCGGATCACATGGCCGCCGTGGGGAAGACCTGCGTGGTGTTTGTCCATTTCCTCCTGGGAGATGAACTCCACAGTAGTATCGTAATCGGCAAAGTAGGCGGGCATCCCCTGAATGGTTTTTTCGATGAGGGCCTTGTTTGCTCCCTCTTTGGCCACCACATAGCAGTAGCGGGTGTGCTTTTGCCGGGTGGTAAGGGTGGGATTTTCCCCGGCCCGGACAGACTGCAAAGCAGATTCCACCGGAATGGTGTACTGCCGGGCGTCCTGCACCCCATCGATGCGGCGCACCGCGTCGCTGTGGCCCTGGCTGACGCCTCTGCCCCAGAAGGTATAGTCCTTGCCCTCCGGCAGCACTGCATTGGCATACAGTCGATTCAGAGAAAACAGACCCGGGTCCCAGCCGGTGGAGATGACGGCCAGGTGGCCGCCGGCTTTGGCGGCTTCATCCACCCGTGCAAAGTGGGCGGGGATCTGACTGTGGTTATCAAAGCTGTCCACCACCGTAAAGTCCTTTGCCAATGCCGCGGTCTGCTCCGGCAGGTCCGTGGCGCTGCCGCCGCAAAGCAGCAGCACATCCAGCTTTCCCTTCCAGCCGGGCAGGTCAGAAAGGTGGCACACCGGCACATTGGGGGTCTTAACGGTTACTGTTTTTGGGTCCCGGCGGGTAAACACCGCAGAAAGTGTCATATCTTCGTTTTGGGCGATGGCGCACTCTGCGCCCTTGGCCAGGTTGCCATAGCCAACGATTCCAATTTTGATCATTTTACCATATCCTTCATATCGTAAAGACCGGGTTTTTGCTGTGTCAGCCAAGCGGCGGCGGTCAGCGCCCCCTCGGCAAACAGCGCCCGGTCGTGGGCTTCGTGCTTAAGGGTAATGCTTTGGTTTGCGGTGCTGACGATCACCTCGTGGATGCCCACGATGCCGCCCCGGCGCACCGCGTGGATGCCAATTTCGTTTTTGGCCCGCTTGCCGTTACCGCTGCGGCCCAGCACATTGACGCAATCCCGGACAGAAGCAATGGCTTTGGCCAGCATCAGCGCTGTGCCGGAGGGGGCGTCCAGCTTTTGGTTGTGGTGGGTCTCCACGATCTCGATATCCGCATCGGGAAACATCTTGGCGGTCTGCCTGGCAAGCTCCATTAATAGGGCGATGCCCACAGACATATTGCCGCTGTGAAACACCGGGATATTCTTTCCGGCGCTTTCCATCCGGGAAAGCTCCTCGCTGGTGTGGGCGGTGGTGCAGATGACCACCGGGGTCTGGGTGCTTTCACAGTAACAAAGCAGCTCTTTTGTGGCGCTGTGGTGGGAAAAGTCGATGACGCAGTCGGCTTTTTCAGACACTTGGGAAAGGCTGGAGACCATCCCCTGGTCGGGGCAGACCGCATCCACCGCGCCTACAAGGGTAATATCGGCGCTGTTTTCGATCAGCTTTGTCAGCGCCCGGCCCATCCGGCCGGCTGCGCCGTTGATGATAAGTTTCATAAGATTTCCTCTTTCTACTAATTGTCAATTGTCAATTGTCAATTGTCAATTGTCAATTACAGACAGCCGGCCTCCTCCATTGCGCCGTAAAGCAGCGCCTCGTGGCCCTCCTCCAGAGGGATCAGGGGCAGGCGCAGGTAGTTTTCGCAGAAACCCAGCTTTGCCATTGCTGCCTTGACGGGAATGGGATTGACCTCGCAGAACAGGGCGTTTGCCAGGTGCAGATACTTCTTCTGCAATTCCATCGCCCCGGCGATGTCGCCGGACAGCGCCAGATGGCACATCCGGGCGGTCTCGGCAGGCAGGGGGTTGGACAGCACAGAAATGACACCCTTACCGCCGCAGGCGATGATGGGCACGATCTGGTCGTCGTTGCCGGAGTAGATGTCCAGCTTGTCGCCTACCAACGCAAAGGTCTCCACGATCTTGCTGATGTTGCTGTTGGCCTCCTTGATGGCGCAGATGTTGGGATGCTCCGCCAGCTTCGCATAGGTGGCAGGCTCAATGTTCACACCGGTGCGCGACGGTACATTATAAAGGATCATAGGCTTGTCCACCGCGTCGGCAATGGCGGTGAAGTGGGCCACCAGGCCCTTTTGGGTGGCCTTGTTGTAATAGGGGGTGATGACCAGCAGGGCGTCGTAGCCGATCTGGCAGGCGTGCTGGCTTAACTTGATGGCGTAAGCGGTGTCGTTAGAGCCGGTGCCGGCGATCATTTTCACCCGGCCGGCGGCGGTCTTCAGGCAGAACTCCAGCACCTGCTTGTGCTCCTGGTCGGAAAGGGTAGAGCCCTCGCCGGTGGTGCCGCAGATGATCAGCGCGTCAATGCCCTGGTCGATCTGCCAGTTGATCAGCTTCTCCAGAGCCGGATAGTCCACGCCCTTTTCGTTTAAGGGGGTGATGAGGGCTGTGCCTGCGCCGGTAAAAATCGTCTTTTTCATAATAAACACTCCTTCTGTAAAAAACCAAAAGCCACCAAAAGGCAACGCTTTTGGCTCACAAAATCATACATTCTTCTCCACTTTGCAGTTTACCACAAACCGCGCCAAGTGTCAATAACCCAAGGGGTTATTGACAAGTGATATTATGCTGCGCATAGTGGTATTCTTTGCGCAGCAAAGAGTGATATTGAAACCTGCGGTTTCAGTGATATTTTATTCGCCAAAAACTGCCAAAGGCAATATCACTCGCTGCAAGCGAATATCACTGCAAAGCAATATCACTCGCCGTCAGGCGAATAAAACTGCCCAAGTGTTCTTTGGGAACACTTGGGCTAAAAATATAGGGTTGTCGCTAAATTGCCGTGGACATAGTAACATACTGCTTTTCGCATAAAGCTCTCCGTTACCCCAAAGCGCTCTGCCAGCGCCCAAAGCTCCGTACACCCATCTGCCACTGCATCGTCCAGCGCCTGCACCGGCACCAAACGGCGAATGGCCCATTTGTCGGCGCGGTTTTCGTGGCGCTGCCGGGTGTCCGCCTTGGCATAGATATTGTAAAAGCTGCCGGTGGCGCAATGCCCCAGCTCGTGGGCCAAATGCACCCGCTCCCGGACATTTCCGTCCAGCACAGCTTCATCCATCCCCACAAAGCACGCCCCGCTGGCCGTCATCACCGACATAGAGCCATTCTGGGGCAGGGGGAAGGTGGTTACCTCTATATTCTGTTTCTTGGCAAAATCATAGAGGGTGGGAAGTTCCATAGTTAGTCCTTTTTGTTCCTTTCCCGATGCCGCACAAACTCCGCAAAGCGGCGCACCTCCTGGTACATTTCCTCGGTGATCTCACCGTCGCCGCCAAAGAGGGCAAATTTGATGTCAGCATCGCTAATCGCGCGCCCGGTAGGCGCAGTTTCCTCCCCAAAAAGCTCGCCGAGGGTGATGCCAAAGTAGTCAGCGATCTTTTGGGCGGTCTCTATCTTTACACTCTTGGCCCGGCCCTTACGCAGTTCGGTCATAAAGCTGCGGCTCATTCCCAGATCTGCGCTCATTTTCGCGCCGGAGATACCCTTTTGCGCCAGAAGCTCGTCTATCTTTTTGTACATATCTGCCATTTTGAGTACCTTCTTTTGTACATATTATACAAAATTACAAAATTCTGTATTTTCCGCTTGACAAGTACAAAAGTTTGTATTACTCTAGGGGCGTAAGGTACAAACATTTGTACGACAAGGGGGATCACACCTGTATTTTAGTACAAAAGGTTGTATTTGTCAAGTAGGGGACGATTGATCACATCGTCCCGGAATGGGGTCGGTTGTGGAATTGGCTTACGGGCGGATGTGGGCATCCGCCCCTACGAGGGTATCGTAATCATTTGCAGCTTACGGGGCGGGTGGATGACCATACTTTATCAAAAAATGTGTCCAACAAGAAGTACAGAATTGATAATTGATAGTTGATAATGGATAATTACCGACCCGGTACAAGCCGCAGGTGCATACCTTTTATGCTGCAACCTTGTTGTGGACAAAGCGGGCGAACGCAGTTCGCCCGGAATCAACATCCTCCGCGTAGCGGACACATTCATTGTCAATTATCAATTATCAATTGTCAATTACGACCGAGGGAAGGGAGGGAGTTTTATGGAGCCTTGGCAGGAAGAACAGCTGTATCAGATGGCGTTGGAGCTGCGGCGGCAGCGGCGGCCCCGGTGCGTCTGCTGCGACGAGCCTATCGGAACGGCGTCTTATCTGGACCTGACCGCCTTCGGCCTGGCGGGGGTGGCCTGCGAAAACTGCGTGGACAGCAATTTGGCGGAGACGGAAAACCTGGACGGGTAAGAATGGATAATGGATAGTTGATAATGGATAATTACCGACCCGGTACAAAGCTTTGGTGCATACCTTTTATATTGCGCCCGGAATCAAAATCCTCCCCGAGGCGGACACATTCATTGTCAATTATCAATTATCAATTGTCAATTCTAAAAAAGGGGGTGCGTGTTTGGAAAGGAAACAGTTTACATTCTACCGGTCCTTTTACGAGGCGGTGAGCCGCATTCGCAGAAAGACCGTCCGGGCGGAGGTATATGACGCCATTTGCCGCTTTGCCTTAAATGGGGAACGGCCCGGTTTGGAGGATTTTCCCCCGGAGGGGGAGGTGGCGCTGATGCTGATTATGCCGGTGCTGGAAAGCGGCAGGAAGAAGGCGGCAGCCGCTTATAAGTCTAATGCAGATACACTGCAAAGCGACTGCAATCCCAGTGCAAAGCCACTGCAAACCCACTGCAAGAAAGAGAACGAGAAAGAGAGTAAGAAAGAGAGTGATATAGAGAGTGAGTGTGAGAAAGATAATGGCATTGGGGGTGGGGGTGATATAGCGGATTTTGAAAAATTTTGGAAAGCTTATCCCAAGAAGGTGGGAAAACAAAGCGCCAGGGCTGCCTTTTTGAAGGTAAGCGTGCCGCTGCAGACCCTTTTGGATGCCCTGCGTCAGCAGGCCCAAAGTCCCCAATGGAATCGGGATGGGGGGCGGTTTATCCCCAATCCGGCTACCTGGCTGAGCCAGCAGCGGTGGGAGGACCAGCTGTCCCCATCCGGGAAAGTGCCGATGGGCGCCACCGGCGTTTTGGGCAAGGAAGAGCTGGAGAGCATACGCAGGATGCTGAAAGAAGGATAATTGATAAGTGATAATTGATAATTGATAATTATGTGCCCGGTTGTTGCTGAAAGCCGGTACCGTTTATGCTGCAACCCTGCGGATTTTGAGGTACAAGGTTTCGTTTTCAACAGACCCTATCAACTATCAATTATCAACTAATGAAAGGGAGGAGTTATGAAGAAGGAAGATACTTATGTGCAGTGTCCGTACTACAAGAAGGACGGGGCGCAGTCGGTGCATTGTGAAGGCGTAGAAGACGGCTGCGGGCTGCATTTGGGCTTTGCCACGAAAACGCAGCTAAGGCGCTACAAGGAGGTCTTTTGCCGGGATCAGTGGACGACCTGTATGATCGCGAAAATGCTTAATCTGAAGTATGAATACGAGGTTTAATGAAAAGGCTTCTCCTTGAGGAGAAGCTGTCTGCGAAGCAGACGGATGAGGTGTTAAGTTTGTCGACACAATATTAGCTTGGTTTGATGGGAAGACTTGTTACACCTCATCAGTCAAAAATCAAAGATTTTTGACAGCTGGAGGTGAATTGCCCCAAAGGGGCAAGAGAGACCACCCTGGGGTGTCTCCTCAAGGAGAAGCCTTTGGTGGCGAAGATGCTCAATCTGAAGTATGAATACGAAATTTGAAAGTGATATTATGCTACGCATAGTGATATTGCTGCGCAGTGGTATTGGCCTATGGCCAGTGATAGGATATAAATCCCTAACGCGCCGCAGCGCATATCACTGCGCGTAGCGCAATATCACGCGCGTTAGCGCATATCACAAATCCCGAAGGGATTTATATCGTTGCCGCGCAAGGCGCGGCTTGGGGGGTCTACCGGGTGGAAATTCCCTTTGGTAAAATAGGGGCAAAGACACGAGATTTCGGGAATTGATAATTGATAATTGATAATGGATAATTACCGACCCGGTGCAAGCCGCAGGTGCATACCTTTTATGCTGCAACCTTGTTGTGGACAAAGCGGGCGAACAGCTTTGCACTAAGAAATCTAGGTCGCATACGCTCCAAGATTTCTTTAGGCAGTTCGCCCCTACGCCTACAATCAAACATATCTGTAGGGGCGAACACAGTTGCCCGGAATCAACATCCTCCGCGTAGCGGACACATTTATTGTCAATTATCAATTATCAATTGTCAATTCTAAAAAGGGGAGGCTGCAGATGACGGAAAGCACACAATCCGGCGCACTCAAGCAGACGACGGAGATCCTGCTGAAGATGGTCCGCCTTCGGCTGGAAAGCACCGAAACACAGGACCTGACGCCCCAGGCGGCCAAGCATTTTTCCTCTACCTTAAAAGACATCCGGGACTTGCAAAACGAGGCGGAGAAAAGCCCCAAAATCATTGTGCAGATCGCTCCGGAGCTGGAAGGGTTAGGGAATTGATAATTGATAGTTGATAATGGATAATTACCGACCTGGTACAAAGCTTTGGTACATACCTTTTATGCTGCGACCTTGACACCTCATCCACCGCTAACGCGGTCCCCCTTCCCCTCAAGGGGAAGGCTTTAGAGGTGGCACAGACTGTCAAATTTCAAACAGCCGATAAACTATCAATTATCAATTGTCAATTCTAAAAAGGGTTTTATGAACGAACAAGTGATTTACATTGACAGGCCATCGGAGAAACAGGAACTGTTTCTCCGGGCAAATACCCGGCACGTGGGTTTCGGCGGCGCAAGAGGTGGCGGCAAAAGCTGGGCGGTGCGCGCGAAAGCGGTGCTTTTGGCCCTTAAATATCCGGGCATTCGCATTTTGATCGTCCGCAGGACTTACCCGGAGCTGCAAAACAACCACATACAGCTGCTGCGCGCCCAGCTGGCAGGCATTGCCAGCTACCACGACCGGGACAAGCTGCTGACCTTTCCGGGTGGCAGCACGGTGCAGTTTTCCTACTGCGCCAAGGATGCCGATTTAGACCGGCTCCAGGGCGTGGAGTATGACATCGTGTTTCTGGACGAGGCCACCCAGCTGTCGGAATTTCAAATGAAGACCATCACCGCCTGCGTCCGGGGCGTCAACGATTTTCCCAAGCGGGTGTATTACACCTGCAATCCCGGTGGCCAGGGCCACCAATACATCAAGCGCATCTTCATCGACCGGCGCTACCAGCCGGGAGAAGACCCAAAAGACTACACCTTCATCCAGAGCCTGGTAACGGACAATCACGCCCTGATGCGGGCCCAGCCGGACTACATCGCCCAGCTAAAGGCCCTGCCGGAAAAGCTGAAGCAGGCCTGGCTTTACGGCAAGTGGGATATTTTCCAGGGTCAGTTTTTTGAGGAATTTCGGCTGTTTCCGGACCCGGACTTATGCCAAAGGGCGGGCATTTCCCCAGAAGACGCCAAAAAGCAGCGGCGCTTTACCCACACCATTTCCCCCTTTGATATCCCCCGGCACTGGCGGATCTACCGCAGCTATGACTTTGGCTATGCCAAGCCCTTTTCCTGCGCCTGGTGGGCCATTGACGGCGAGGGTGTGATGTATCGGATCTTGGAGCTGTATGGCTGCACCGCGACGCCCAACCAGGGTGTGAAATGGACCCCGGAACGGCAGTTTCAGGAAATTGCCAAAATGGAAAAGGAGCACCCCTGGCTCAAGGGCAAGCAGATCATAGGCGTTGCCGACCCGGCCATCTGGGATGCCTCTCGCGGTCAGAGCATTGCCGACACCGCAGCGACCTTTGGGGTGTTTTTCTCCCCGGGAGACAACAAGCGGATCCCCGGCTGGATGCAGTGCCACTACCGGCTGCAGTTTGACGGGGAGGGCTACCCCCGGTGCTATATTTTTGACACCTGCAAGGGTTTTTTACGCACCGTTCCGGCGCTGCAGTTTGACGAAACGAAGCAGGAGGACATAAACACCGAGCAGGAGGATCACATTGCCGACGAGTGGCGGTATTTGTGTATGGCAAGGCCGGTTGCGCCGCTGAAGGAAGCGGCCGAGCCGGATTTTGTAATCGACCCACTGAAGAATTGATAATTGATAATGGATAATTGATAATTATTTGCCTGGTACGCGTCGAGGTGTATACCTTTTATGCTGTTAGGTTTTGCGAAATAGAAGCAAAAGACTATCAAATTTCAAACAACCGATTCATTATCCATTATCAACTATCAATTATCAATTATAAAAACGGAGGTTTTATGGATAAGGAAAATCAAGCCCTTCCCGTTGGGGAAGAAGAACTAAAGGGTTTTCTCAAGACCCTGCAAACGTATAAGGCCGGAAAGACCCAGACGGAAAGACGCATCATTTCCAGCGAAAACTGGTGGAAGCTGCGAAACACCGCCGAGGAGCAGCGCGACGGCGCTACCCGGGCCCAGGGCTTTACCAGCCGCTCCGGCTGGCTGCACAATGTGATCGTCAGCAAGCATGCCGATGCGGTGGAAGCCTATCCCGAGCCCAACATTTTGCCCCGGGAGCAGTCGGATGTGCCGGAGGCCAGAAGCCTTTCCGCCATCATCCCCTGCGTTTTGGAGCAAAACCACTTTGAGCAGACCTACTGCGATGTGATGTGGCAGAAATTAAAGACCGGCACCGGCGTTTACAAGGTCCTTTGGGACGGCGCTGCCTTAAACGGCCTGGGGGATATCGCCATTTCCCGTGTCAGCCTCTTAAACCTTTACTGGGAGCCGGGGATCACCGACATTCAAAAAAGCCGCTATGTGTTTCACACAGAGCTGGTTTCCAAGGACCAGCTGCTTTCCCAGTACCCCCAGTTGGAGGGAAGGCTGAAGGGAAACGCCTTTGTGTCCGCCCGGTTTTTGTATGACGACAGCGTAGTCGACAGCGACAAGGCCACCGTCATCGATGTGTATTACCACAAGCGGCAAAATGGCAAAAAGGTTCTGCATTACTGCAAATTTGTGGAAGATACCGTCCTTTATGCCACAGAAAATGACGAAAACGAGGGCGTGGACATTTTCGGAAAGCCCAAGCCCGCCCCCCGGGAGGCAGGTCTTTACGACCACGGCAAGTTCCCCTTCGTCTTTGACACCCTGTACCCCATCGAGGGCAGTCCCTGCGGCTACGGCTTTGTGGACATCTGCCGCAATCCCCAGACGGAGATCGACCTTTTAAAGACCGCCTTTGTGCGAAACGCAAGGGTGGGGGCAGTGCCAAGGTACTTTAGCCGCATTGACGGCAATGTAAACGAGGAGCAGTTTTTGGATCTGGAGCGGTCTTTGGTTACCGTCAGCGGCAATGTGGACGAGGCCAGCCTGCGGCGCATTGAGCACACCCCCCTGGACGGCAACTACATTAGCCTGCTGGACCGGACGGTGGACGAGCTGCGCCAGACCAGCGGCAACACCGAGGCCAGCACCGGCGCGGTCAGCGCCGGGGTTACGGCGGCTTCTGCCATCGCCGCGCTGCAGGAGGCGGCAGGCAAGGGCAGCCGGGATTCCACCTTGAGCGCCTACCGGGCCTTCAGCCAGGTGGTGGAGCTGTGCATCGAGCTGATAAGGCAGTTTTACCATTTGCCCCGGCAGTTTCGCATTGTGGGTCAGTTTGGCGCGCCGGCCTTTATCACCTACACCAACGCCGGTCTGCAGCCCCAGCTCCAGGAGCTGGGCTATCGGCTGCCGGTGTTTGACATCAAGATCTCCGCCCAGAGAAAGAGCGTTTACACCAAGGTCTCCCAAAACGAGCTGGCCCTGCAGTTTTTCAAGCTGGGCTTTTTCAACCCGGCGCTTGCCGACCAGGCAATGCTGTGTCTGCAGATGATGGACTTTGACCAGAAGGACACGGTGATGCAGTGGGTGGCCCAAAACCAGGCCGCGGTCCAGCTGCCAGTACCCGCTGGCGATGGGGATATTCGCCTGACCGAGGCGGACGCCATCACCGGCATCAAAAGGAAGGAGCACGCCGTTGTCCAAAGGGCAAGAGCGAATGCCCTCAATGCGGCAGCACCGCATTAAAATTGATAATTGACAATTGATAATTGATAATTACCTACCCGGTACAAACCATAGGTGCATACCTTCTATGCTGCAACCTTGTTGTGGACAGAGCGGGCGAACAGCTTTGCACTAAGAAATCTAGGTCGCATACGCTCCAAGATTTCTTTAGGCAGTTCGCCCCTACACCTACAATCAAACATATCTGTAGGGGCGAACACAGTTGCCCGGAATCAACATCGTCCGCGTAGCGGACACATTCATTGTC
>JAZLAB010000034.1:0-3972 GCA_045612985.1 Faecousia sp. | reverse complement strand
AGGACGAGAAGGATTTCTATGTCCGGCTGAACAAGCTGATGGACATTGCTGCTCGGTCTCTTCGCACCAAGCGTCTGGTCATCACCCAGCTGCTGGAAAATGGCCTGTATCCCTACACCAAGCGTTACCTGGGCACATTTGCAAACCACTTCTCCACCATCGGTTTGATCGGTATGAACGAAGTGGGTCTGAACGCCAAGTGGCTGCGGGCTGACCTGACTGACGAGCGTGTGCAGCAGTTTGCCAAGGAAGTGCTGGACCATATGCGTGAGCGCCTCTCCGACTACCAGGAAGCTTACGGCGACCTGTACAATCTGGAAGCAACTCCTGCCGAGTCCACCACCTACCGCTTTGCAAAGCACGACAAGGAGCAGTTCCCGGACATCATCACCGCCAACGAGAACGGCACACCTTACTACACCAATTCCTCCCACCTGCCTGTTGGCTACACCGAGGATATCTTCTCCGCCCTGGAGATCCAGGACGAACTGCAGACCCGCTACACCTCCGGTACTGTCTTCCACGCCTTCCTGGGCGAGAAGCTGCCTGACTGGAAGGCTGCTGCAACCTTGGTGCGTAAGATCGCGGAGAACCACAAGCTGCCCTACTACACTATGAGCCCCACCTACTCCGTCTGCGCAGACCACGGCTACATCACCGGCGAGGAGCACACCTGCCCCAACTGCGGCAAGGAGACCGAGGTCTACAGCCGTATCACCGGTTACTATCGTCCTGTGAAGAACTGGAACGACGGAAAGGCCCAGGAGTACAAGGACCGCAAGGTTTACAATGTGTGCAAGTCCACTCTTAAAAAGCCCGCTCCCGCTCCGGTGAAGGAAGAATGTAGCTGTGAAGCGGAAGCACCCAAGCAGGAAGTGGCGGCCGGCGCAAAGGCAATTCTGTTCTCTCGCGTAACTTGCCCCAACTGCCGTGTGGCAGAGGCACAGCTTGCCAAGGCCGGCGTGGCATACGAGAAGCTGATCGCTGACGACAACAAGGACCTGTGCATTCAGTACGGTGTCAAGGGCGCGCCCACACTGGTGATCACCGACGGTGAAAACCACGCAAACTACTACAGCGTACCCGAGATCAAGAAGTATCTGGCAAGCCTGTAAAAAAGAACATCAGCCGAGCAAATGCTCGGCTGATTTCACGAAAAGAGGGTTTATTATGTACGATATTATTATTGCAGGCGGCGGTCCTGCAGGATTGACTGCTGCTATTTATGGCCTGCGGGCAGGCAAGACTGTGCTGGTCATTGAAAAAGGCGGCTTCGGCGGCCAGATCGCTTTTTCTCCCAAGGTGGAGAACATTCCCGGCACAAAGGTCATCAGCGGCGCCCAGTTTGCCGAGGATCTGACAGAGCAGGCAATGGCTTTGGGCGCCGAGGTGGAGCTGGAAAAGGTGGTAAAGCTGGAAAAGGTTGACGGTATTTTTCAGGTGTCTACCGAAGAGGGCAGTGTCTATCAGGGCAAGGCCGTCATTTTGGCCTTGGGCGTGAAGCACCGGACTTTGGGGCTTCCCGGTGAGGAAGAACTGATCGGCAACGGCATTTCCTTCTGCGCGGTTTGCGACGGCGCATTCTATGCAGGTCAGGAGGTTGCTATGATCGGTGGCGGCAACTCTGCGCTGCAGGAAGCGCTGCTGCTTAGCGAGGTCTGCGCGAAAGTAACGGTTGTGCAGAATCTGGCAGACTTTACCGGCGAAAAGAAGCTGGCCGAGGCCCTTTTGGAAAAGGACAATGTGCAGGTGTTTTTTAACACCGTGGTGTCCGGCTATGAAGCCGGGGAAACCGGTCTTACCGGTTTGCAGCTGCACAATGACCAGACCGGTGAGGACTCTTATCTGAAGGTGGACGGCGCATTTTTGGCCGTTGGTCTGAAGCCGGAAAACGAGCCCTTCGCCCACCTGGCAAACCTCAACCCCTGGGGCTATTTTGATGTGGGGGAAGACTGCTGCACCGACACCGAAGGCGTGTTTGTTGCCGGCGATTGCCGCAGCAAGATCATCCGCCAGGTGGTTACCGCTTCCGCCGACGGCGCTATCGCTGCAATGGCAGCCTGCCGCTATTTGGATTAAAAACTAAAAAAACCCGCTATTTTGGCGGGTTTTTTGCAACTTTCCTCTTGTAACTTTTCGTAATATTTGTTATAATAATGTAAACTTGAAAAACCGGAGGAGAAACTATGCTGAAACGAAGCCTTATGGGACTGCTGACCCTGGTGTTGGCAATTGGGCTTTTTGTAGCAAATCCCCTGAAAGCGGAAGCAGCATCCAGCTTCAAATCTTCCGATGATTTGATCGGTGTGCTGAAGAAAATGGAGGGCTTTTCCAAGAAACCCTATTGGGATGTGTCCCAGTGGACAGTTGGCTACGGTACAAGATGCCCTGACGACAAGCTGGAACAGTATAAGAAGGATGGCATCACCAAAGCCCAGGCTACTGAGCTTTTGGAAAAGGACCTGAAATCCCGCGAGAAGAAGATCAATAGCTTTATCGACAAGTACGAATTGAAGCTCAAGCAGCATCAGTTTGACGCGCTGGTAAGCTTTACATACAATTGCGGCACAAGCTGGCTCAGTGAAACGGATGGCTTTTTTAACAATGCTGTGCGCAGCGGTGATCTGAGCAATGACTTTTTGTATGGCATTTGTCTGTGGAGCAGCGCCGGCGGCGAGTATATTCTCATCAACCGGCGTATGTGCGAGGCCAATATGTACATCAACGGTGTATATAAGGCCAGCAACAGCGGCGATGAGGACCTGTTTCCGGACAATTTCCGTTGGGTATTTTTGGATGGCAACGGCGGTGAGGTGCGTTACAAGATGCACGCCTTCGACGCCAAGAAGCCTCGGAGCATCCAGGCGGATATGACGAAGATCCCCACTTATACGGATGCTAAGGGCAATACAGTGAAATATACAATGGCCGGCTGGTTCACCGAAGATGGAAAGCCAGTGGAAAAGCTGGATGATTCTGTCAAGGCCGGACAGGTCCTTTATGCAAAATGGAAGGACGCAGAAGGAAACATTGTAGAGGTCCCCAGGGGTAAAAAGCCCGGTACAGACCAGGTGATCATCACCGGCGATGAAGTCAATGTGCGCAGCGGCCCGGGAACATTCTATGAAAAGGTCGGCAAGGTTTACGAAGGCGATGTGCTGACCATTACCGAAATCTATGAGGGTAACGGATATACCTGGGGCAGATTCTCCAAGGGCTGGGTGAGTTTGACTTATGCAGATTATATATACCCGGATATGTGCGTGGCGATCACAAAGCAGCCCAAATCTGTAACAGTTGCTGACGGTCAGAAGGCAACTATTAGTCTGACGGCTACCGGAGATGGTCTGAAGTACCAATGGTACTATAAATACAACGGCAAATTTGTAGCGTCTTCCGGCACTGGAAAGGCAACCTACAGCATTACGATGACTCAGGCGTGTGCCGGTCGGGATATGTACTGCGTCATTACCGACAAGTACGGAAACTCAGTGCAATCGGATACCGTAACCCTGGGAATGGAGCTGAGCGTTACCAAGCAGCCGGTATCTGACGGCGCGCCTGTTGGCAAGAAAGTAAACTTTTCCTTCGTTGCCACTGGCGCAGGTCTTACCTATCAGTGGTATTACAAAGATAAGGATGCAGCTGAGTATACCCTTTCTAGCTGCGTAAAGACCAGCTATAGCACTACAATGATAGAACGGCTGGATGGACGGACGCTGTACTGCATCGTTACCGACAAGTTTGGCAACAGTGTAAAGACCAACACGGTAACGATGCATCTGGGTGCCACCATTACCCAGCAGCCGGTATCTGACGGCGCGCCTGTTGGCAAGAAAGTAAACTTTTCCTTCGTTGCCACTGGCGCAGGTCTTACCTATCAGTGGTATTACAAAGATAAGGATGCAGCCAAGTATACCCTTTCTAGCTGTGTAAAGACCAGCTATAGCACTACAATGACAGAACGGCTGG
>JAZLAB010000033.1:0-10883 GCA_045612985.1 Faecousia sp. | reverse complement strand
TGGGGATAGATGGAGCTATCTACGTGGGCGACAGCGAGGTGGACCTGCAGGTGGCGGAAAACGCCGGCTTGCCTTGCTTGCTGGTTACTTGGGGCTTCCGGGATAAGGAAGTTTTGGAAAACGCCGGCGGAAAGCACTTTTGCGATAGCCCGGCCTGGTTGGAAGAAGCGTTGGAAAAGCTGATTTTTGCATATTATGGTATATAATCGACACCTTGCGTCTTGACGCGGGAGCAGATTTGTGATACTATTAGCGTTGCCGCCGGTATGGTGGAATAGGTAGACACAAGGGACTTAAAATCCCTCGGAGTAAAATCCGTACCGGTTCGATTCCGGCCAGCGGCACCAATAAAGCAGCAGTCCCAACGGGACTGCTGCTTTATTCTGTAGATGGACGGAATCGACCCCATTTAAATACAACACCCCGGTGGGGTGTTCTGGCCACCAGTGCAAACACTGGTGGCTACCTTAATTTCTGCCTTACAAAAAGGCAGAAATGCAAATCGATTCCGGTCAGTAATTCAACAGATACCGCAACGGAGCAGCGGCACTAAATACTTTCTAAAATATCATTGGGTAAAGTATTTCTCGCTGCTAAATTGACAATAGGCTTGTTGCATTTTTTAGCGTATTGCATTGTTTGATAAGCTCCCCCAAACATCTTTTCTACATAAAACACCACTAAATTTGACCGGTCAACCATTTTACGATTGCGAGATTGAAAAGCAGACTTGTAGTGCTTATACGCTGCAACTTCAATGGTATCATAATACTCCAAATAGTGCTCCCCATTATTAGTACAGCTACCTGTACTAAATTCTCGCCGCCATTTCATATAATAGTTAGTACAGCTACAAGGAACAGGTGGTGATTACATGCAACTAAACGAAGCAGTCAGCCGTCGGCTGAAAGAATTGCTGGCCAAAAAGAAAATGACACAGTATCAGCTTTTTATGAAAAGCGGTGTTCCCAAATCCACCATTGGTAATATTATCAATTGCACTTATCCGTCTATGAAGCTGCGTGTAATCCACGAAATTTGTCAGGGATTGGAAATTTCCGTTCCCGATTTCTTCCAATCCGACCTGTTCGACGAAAACAATCTGGAACCATAATTCCGGTCTTGATGAAACGGAAAAGCGCCCCGTCCGGGGCGCTTTTTGCTGCTTTTTGACTGTTTTCATTTGACAAAACGCGCTTTTTCGTATAATGTATCAAGCAGTGTCAATCATTGGGTTTTTGAGAGGTATTTTCATGAGTGAAACGAAAAACGCAAAGTTTTCCAGCCGTTGGGGCTTTATTCTTTCGGCGGTGGGCTCTGCTGTGGGTATGGCCAATGTTTGGGGCTTTCCTGCGAAGGTTGGCGCCAACGGCGGCGGCGCATTTTTGATCGCATATTTGATTTTTATTGTTTTGTTCAGCATTGTAGGTCTGTCAGCTGAATATGCCATTGGCCGTCGTGCCAAAACCGGTACACTGGGCGCTTACAAAAACGCCTGGGCCACCCGGGGCAAAACCGCCGGCAAAGTGGGCGGCGCGTTGGGTTGGTTGCCTTTGGCCGGCTCTATGTGCATTGCCATCGGCTATGCTGTCATTATCGCCTACATTCTCAAAGCCTTTTTCCAATCCGTTACCGGCGAGCTGATGCGTGTAGATACCGGCGTATGGTTTGAAAGCTTTTCCTCTGCGGATTACTCCGTGATCCCTTTCCACATCATTGTGGTGGTGGGTACGCTGCTGACGCTTCTGCTGGGCGCAAAAAGCATCGAAAAAAGCAACAAGGTTATGATGCCCATTTTCTTCGTGATCTTCGTCGTACTGGCAGTTCGCGTGGCGCTCCTGCCGGGCGCGGTGGAAGGCTACAAGTTTATGTTCACCCCAAACTGGTCGGCGCTGAAAGATCCTATGACCTGGATCTGGGCGATGGGCCAGGCTTTCTTCTCTCTGTCTGTTACCGGCAGCGGTATGATCGTTTACGGCGCTTATCTGGATGAAAAGGAAGACGCGGTGAAGCTGGCTGTCCGCACCGCGGTGTTTGATACCATTGCCGCCTTTGTGGCTGCGCTGGTCATTATCCCCGCCTGCTTTGCCTACAAGCTGGATGTGGGCGCAGGTCCTGCCCTTTTGTTTGTAACGCTGCCCCGGATCTTGCAGGACATTCCCCTTGGTCAGGTGTTTGCGATTATTCTCTACACCGCAATGGTCTTTGCCGGTGTCAGCTCCCTGCAGAATATGTTTGAGGCAGTGGGTGAATCTCTGCAAAACCGCTTCCCCAAGCTCAGCCGCAAATGGGTCTTGGTGCTGCTGTGTGTCATCTGCCTTGGCGTAGGTGTGCATATGGAGTCCATCTCCAAGTGGGGTCCCTGGATGGACATCGTTTCCATTTACATCATTCCCATTGGCGCAACTCTGGGCGCTATCTCCTGGTTCTGGGTGATGCGAAAGCGTGAGCTGCTCCACGAGATCAATCTGGGAGCAAAGAAACCCCACGGCTTGTTGTGGCACAATACCGGCCGGTATGCTTATGTTTGCTGCGCGCTGATCCTCTGTCTGGTTGCCCTGTTTATGCAAGTTGCATTCTAAAAACAAAAAGCCTGTCTGCGAAAAGCAGACAGGCTTTTATTATACAAGCTGTTTTCTCAAAATGCCCTTTTTGATGATGCTGTAGACGATCCAACACAAGCAAGCGAAAACGCAGACCAGTAGCAATGTCAAAAACACCGCCATCCAGCCGCTCTTGTCTGCAATGTAGCCAAGACCGTAGGAGCTGATGGTGCTGCCCAAATAGCAAAAGCCGTTCAGAACACCGGCAATCATTCCGGAATTTACCATTTTGCGCATATACACCGGGAACACGCTGACCACCAGGCTGTTCAGATAGCCCGCCAGGAAGCCGACCATCAGCAGTCCCGCCAGCATCGTTGCCGCCACCTTCATTTGCAGGCTCCACATAATCACTGCAAAAGTGATACCGGTAAGGCCGAAGCCGAAGGCACTGCCGGAAACATAATCGGGGATCCTCTTGCGAACAAGTATGGCCAGGGGCGTTCCTACAATGCTTAACAGCGGCAAAAACAGCGTCAGAAAGATCGCCAGAGATTCGTCAAAGGCAAACTCTTCCTTCAAAATGGAAGGTACCCAGGTATTTGCGCCGTCCTTGACCAGGTTGATACCCACCGAGAACAGACACAAAAACACGATCATCACCTTCAGCAGCCGGGGGTGCATTGTTTCCTCGCCTGCGTCCTCCCGGTGGTTGGCTGTCAGCTGGGCGCTTTCCTGGTTTTTCTCCTCTCTTGCCCGTCTGACGCCCACATTGTAGGCGCAGATCCAGAAGATCGCGATAGCCAGGTCCAAGACCGTTGCGGTGTAGAACGCCAGCCGGAAAGGCGCAAACTTTGTGTAAATCGCGCTGAGGGCATAGATCAGCAACGTACCGCAGGCAACTGCCGCGCTGACGATCACATTGGCTCTGTCCAGCGACTTTCTGGCCACAGACTCCGAAAGGGTCCGGATCAGCAGCGGCCAAAGCATAGAAAGCACAAATCCGTTGACCAGCCACAGCCACTTGACGATGGCAAAATCCGGGGTGATACCCACTACCAGATTCAGCAGCGCCGAGCTGACCAGACTGAAAAAGACCGTCCATTTGATATTATACCTTTTGCAAAGAACTCCGTTGACCACCTGTCCAATGCCATAGGCGAAAAAGAAAAAGGTCTGGGCAAGTCCGGCCTCTGCCTTGCTTACTGCGAAAAAATCCATAATCCGGGTGATGTTGGCAGCGTAATTGACCTTGCCCACATAGGAGATAGAATATGCCGCCCAACACAGATAGATCAGCAGATCCGCCGGGGATTTTTTCAGTTTCATCCTTATCCCTCTTTTACGATGTTGTTGACCCAGACGCCCTTTCTAATGAGGATAAATCCAGCCAGGCTTTTCACAATATCCAGTAGATGCACGCACAGATACAGTGGAATAATGGGCATAGCGGTAAAATATGCCAGCACATAGGCTGTAGGGAAGGCCAACAGCCAGGTGTAGCCGCCGTCAAAGGCGAAGGTGATCATCGTCTTGCCTCCGGAACGGAGGGCGAAATAGCAGCCGTGGGAGAAGGAGAAGACGGGCATCATTATGGCCACCACCAGCAAAAGGCCGGTAGCCATAGAGCGTACAGTTTCCGTGGTATTGTAGATGTGGGGTATGAAGGGTGAGATGGCTGCCAAAATGCCGCCCATCACCATACAAGCCACCACCGAAAGGGCCAGCAGCCGCCACACGGTAACCTTGGCCTTCTCCGTTTCACCGCCGCCCAGCATATGGCCCAGAATAATGGCAATGGCGTTGCCCATCGACAAAAAGACCACATTGAACAGATTGCTGACGGTGTTGGCAATATTGGTGGCTGCCACCACATCCAAGCCCCGCTGGGCATAGCACTGCATAATCATTGCCATACCGGTGCCCCACAGCACCTCGTTGACCAGCAGCGGTGTACCCTTCCGGGCGATATCGCCCAGCAATTTTCCGGGCAGATAAAAGCTTTTGTACACACCCTTGATAAAGGGATACTTTTCGGCATTTTTATGGACATAGACCACCATAATGGCCGCTTCCACAAACCGGGACATTACTGTGGCAATGGCCGCGCCCTTAACGCCCATCGGGGCAAAGGGCAAAAAGGACAGTCCTTCGTTGCCGAAGATAAAAATATAGTTAAATACCAGATTGACAAAGATCGCCGCCACGCTGGCGATCATCGGCACTTTGGTCTCACCCATTTCCCGGAGCGTACCGCCGTAGGCCTGGGAGACAGCAAAGGCCGGCAGGCCGATGAGCATCACATACAGATATTCCTTGCCGTGGCGCATAGTTTCTGCCGCATCCGCCGGGGTGGTATTCTCCGCAAAATACAGTGCGATCAGCTGCTCCGGCAGCGCCAAAAACACGCCGAAGGCCACCACCGTGCAAATCACACCGATGTACATCTTGGTGCGGAAGCAGTACCGAACACCGGCATCGTCGCCGGCGCCCACATACTGTGTGCCGAAGATGCCCGCGCCGGAAAAACCGCCCCAGATCGCCAGGTTGAAAATGAACAAAAGCTGGTTAACGATGGCAACTGCCGACATGGGCAATGTACCCACTGCACCCACCATTACATTATCGATCAAGTTGACCACATTGGTTACGGTGTTCTGCACCACCAACGGCGCCAATATAGTAATGACATAGCGATAAAACGCCTGATCGCCTATGGTATAATGTTTGAGTTTTTGTAGTTTCGTCATAGCTGCACCTGTTTTTCCAAAAATCCAACTCATTATAGCACAGATAGATTGCCTTTACAATGCCTCGCTCCGGACAAAATACGGCTGTTTTCGTCTTTTTTTACACTTTCTTGTTTTGGGCGGCTTTTTTCAGTTGATTTTTATCGAAATAGGCGTTATGATATTTAGTAGAAAATTTATCAGAAGGAGCTGTTATCAATGATTATTACCCAGAAGAAACCCATTGAGGAAGTTATGGCAATGGTCGGCGATGCCAAAACCGTAGCCATTGTTGGCTGTGGCAGCTGCGCTACCGCTTGCCAGACCGGCGGCGAGCCTCAGATCGCTGAGCTGACTGCTGTTTTGGAGCAGGCCGGCAAGAAGGTCGTTGCTACCACCGTTGCTGACTACTGCTGCATGAACCTGGGCGTCAAGGCCAAGATGAAGCCCATCGTTGCCGCAAACCCCGATTGCGTGATCTGTATGAGCTGTGGCGACGGCGTACAGTGCGTGGCAAAGAACGCCGGCAGCATTCCTACATATCCCTCCAACGATACGATGTATCTGGGCGAGGCTGTCCGCTTCGGCGTGTGGGAAGAAGCTTGCCGCTTCTGCGGTCAGTGTGTGCTGGGCAAGACCGGCGCCATCTGCCCCATCACCCAGTGTGCCAAGAGCCTGGTCAACGGCCCCTGCGGCGGTCAGAAGAACGGCAAGTGCGAGGTCAATCCCGAGAACGACTGCGCCTGGATCAAGATTTATGAGCGTCTGCAGGCAACCAATCAGCTGGAAAAACTGATGGAGCGCCGTGAGGACAAGGGCTATGCCGCTGTTGCATATCCCAGAACGATCAGCTTAAGGGGGAAGAAATAATGAGCAATTTGAAAGACGCACTGGAATCCGGCAAGTTTGGCGTAACTGCCGAAATGGCACCCCCCAAGGGTTATGACTTTACCGAGCAGATGGAGGCCGCCGAGGTCCTTCGTGGTAAGGTCCACGCTGTCAACGTTACTGATATGCAGTCTGCATGCCTGAAGGCCACCGGCCTGGGTCTGTGCATTAAGCTTAAGCAGGCTGGCATCGATCCCATTTTGCAGATGACCGGCCGCGACCGTAACCGTATGGCCATTATGGGCGACATCCTGTCCGCTGCCGGCTTCGGCATCGACACCATGCTGGCCCTCACCGGCGACCATCCGGTAGTCGGCGACTGCAAGGACTCCAAGCCTGTTTACGATCTGGACTCCGTGGGCATTCTGCAGATGCTTTCCAAGATGGAAGAAACTAATTGCGACTGCGGCGGTAACGAGATCGCCGGCGGCGCACCCAAGTTCTACAAGGGCGCATCCGTTACCCCTCTGTATGACCCCATCTTCCTGCAGGTCAACAAGCTCCGCCAGAAGGTGGAAGCCGGCGCTATGTATGTCCAGACCCAGGGCATCTTCGATCTGGATGTGCTGAAGCGCTTCCTGGAAATGGTGGATAAGGCCGGTATTAAGGTCCACATTATGGCCGGTATCATCCCCCTGAAGGGCGCAGGCGGCGCAAAGTATATGAACGAAAACGTTCCCGGCATTGCCGTTCCTCAGGATATGATCGACAAGCTGGCTGCTGCCGCTGCCGAGGGCAAGGAAAAGGGCATCAAGGGCCTGCCCGCAAAGCTGGGTATGGAAATGGCTGCCGAAATGATCGCCAAGATCAAGGATGAGAAGCTGTGCGACGGTGTCCACGTAATGGCCATCGGCGCAGAGAAGAACGTTCCCACCATTTTGGATATGGCTGGCATCACCATCTGATAACAAAAAGAGATTGCCCAAGTGTTAAAAACACTTGGGCAATTTTTATTTACTTTTTCAGCTTTTTCATAATCAAAATGGGGACATACATAATTCCGATCACCACCGGCAAAAGGATGGGAAAACCCCAAAGGTGAGAGCCCAAAAGCTGCTCAAACAGCTCCAGGGGGTTGCCGGAATCCGGCTGCATCAAAAACATAAAGTTGGTGTCCCAAAGCAGATTCAAAAAGTACACCGGAATTGCCAGCGCCACCAACAAAAGCACGCCCTTCAGGGCCGATTTTAAATCGGTTTCCACCTGATCGGTGCTGATCAGCAGCAGCGGATAGGCTACCAGCAGAATATGGATGGTAAAGCTGTGAATATGGAAGAAATTCCAAAGGGGCATATCGGTCCAGTTGGGAAACAGCAGCGCCAGCAGCGCCCCGGGGATCGCAATAAAGTAAAGAAAGCTTCTGACCGGCTTTGTGGGCTTAATCGCATCGAAAGCGATGAGTAAGATGTTGATTCCGCAAAGGTGGAACGGCAAATACCCCCAGCTAAACTCGCCAAGTATGACCAGCACCAGGTTTTTCACCATTTCCTGCAGGAAAATATAGCCGCCCAGCACGATGCGCATAAGCTTTCTTTGCCTCTCGTCCAGCCTTTTATAGAAAACGCAGGCAGCCACGCAGAAAATCAGGCCCGCCAAAAGCCAGCCCAGGTGGACTGGTCCAAAGGCTGAAAAGCCCAGGCCCTCCGGCATATTTTCGCTTGTTGTAAAAAACATATTTCATCACCGCTCTTACTCTATCATAATTTGTCGAAAAAAGCACCATAAATTTTCCTTTTTCAAGCAAAAAGCAGAGAACGATTTCGTTCTCTGCTCTTTTTGTTAGTCCATAAATTCTTTTTGGATAATATCCTCGATCATTGCCGCCATATCCTCTGTTTTTTCACAGAAATAGGTTGCGCCGGCTGCTTCTAAAACATCTTTGTCCCGGAAACCCCATAGCACCGTCAGGCAAGGCACGCCGGCATTTTTCGCCGTCGCCACGTCCACCTCGCTGTCGCCAACATAGACGCACTTATCCACGCCCAGATCTTCCATTGTCCGGTAGACCATATCCGGCGCAGGCTTTCTGGGGCAATCCTCCCGGACACCCCGGGCATACACATCGCCAAAGTGCTTCTTTGCCAGCGCCTGCACCGCCGGATCCGGCTTGTTGGACACCACCGCCAGAGAATACTTTTTCTCCAGCTGCGCCATCGCCTCCAGCACACCGGGGTAAGGGGCGGCAGTTCCCTGCTCGCAGGAAACATTGTAATATGCCAAATATTTTGCAAACACCTCATCCAGGGGAGGATCGTCCTCCCTGCCGGGAAGGGCTTTGCGGACCTGTTCCCGGGCGCCGTTGCCCACGATTTGCCGCACCTCTTTCAAGGAACGTTCCGGGCAGCCGAACTGCCGGAGGATGTGGTTGGTTGCTGTATACAAATCGTCCAGCGTGTCCAGCAGCGTGCCGTCCAGGTCGAATAAAATGCCGATTTTCATTTAGATACCTCTGTTTTTCAGAATGCGAATGTCCTCGCCCAGGAATACCATATTCTTGAAATTACCCAAAATGCGGGATGCGATCTGGGGAGAAAAGCGCTGGGCGATCTCTGCATTGTTCAGATTTGTGGAAATGATCATACTCTTGTCGTCCAGCAGCCGCTGATTCAGCAGACCGTACAATGCCGCTGTTACGAAATTACCGGGCATTTCTGTGCCCAGATCGTCGATGATCAAAAGGTCGCAGGAGGCAAAGTAATCCGCTTCGCTGCGGCTTTCCTCATCGGGGTTAAACCGGTTCTTTTCCAGCTTTGCAAACAGTTGGGGCGCACTTTCATAAGCTACGGAGAATCCCCGGTCCGTTACCACATTGGCAATGCAGGCAGACAGATAGGTCTTGCCCAGACCGGTGCCGCCTACAAACAATAAGTTGCCGATCCCCTTTTCAAAGGCAGCAGCATACTGCTTGCAGGTCTTGAGATTGCGCTCCATAATGGCCCGGGGGCTTGCGCCAACATCGCTGTTGAATCGCTCCGGATAGTAATCCAGCCGGAAATTCTCAAAGGTCTCTGCGCCGGTGGTCAGCTGCCGCAGCGCTGCTCTTTGACCCTCACGGCACAGCAGCTTTAAGCAGCTGCACATCTGGCTTCCCACATAGCCACTGCCGCCGCAGTGGGCGCAGACCGGACTTTCGTCCAGATATCCGGGTGCAAAGTTCTTCTCGATCAGGTCCTTGCGCTCTCGCTGCAGGGTAAGGTTTTCCTTTTTTACCTGCTCCATCGCCGCCACCGGGTCTCCCCCCTGGGTAAACACCGTCTGGGCGGCAACAGTCATAGTCCTGCGCAGCTCAATGTCGATCTGCTTCAGCCGGGGCAGCTGGGCATAAGCCTGCTGCAAATGCTGATGATACTTCGATTCCTTTTCGGCCTTGCGCTGCGCCAAACGCTGCTTGGCCTGCATAACGATCTCTGGGCGATACATAGCTTATCCCTCCCGCAACATTCTTTGGATGCTCTCCAGCTCCGCTGCGCCCAGCTTGCCGGAAGCGCCCTTGGGCACTTGGGGTTTCTTCTTGTCCCCATTTTTCACCTGTTCAGCCGTAAACAGACCGGAGGCCTGCCAGCTGCTCAAAATCTTGTTCATATAGGCCCAGTTCAGTGCGCCGGTATTCAGACAGGTGCGCTCATAGGCCATAGCGATGGCGTCCATTTCAAAGCCGGCATCCAGCCACTGACGGGCATATTTCTCCTCGCCGGGGGTGAGGTTTCTGCCCCGGATCTGGAGCACCTGCATCAGCTTACCCAGCTGGGAATTGCGCTGGTTTTGCCGCTGGATAAAGGCCGCTGCCTCCTCCATCGTGTCGATTCCCTGCTCTGCCCAGGCATAGGCCTCTTTTTCGATGGTACGCAGGGAAGGATTGCGCAGGCTGCCCTTGCGCCGCGCCCGTTCCTTGCAGTAGCACACCAACACGCAGACCACATCCGGCGCCAATCCCAAATAGCGGATAAAGCCCAAAATGATCTTCATTTCCTCGGTGTTCAGCGGGCGACCAAGCAGCCGCTGGATCTCCCCATAAAGGGAGCGGAAATCCCGGTCCGTATCCATCGCGGAAAGCACATCCCGCTCAGAATAGTTGGGCCGCTCGCCCATAATGGGCGCTTTGCGCACATCCTGCCACAGACCCAGCTGCCGCAAGGTAGCTCCGGCGCAGGATACCCGGGATTCATTCAAATTCAGCGCCTCTCCCGCCCGGGCAGGATCGTTGCCGCTGCGCAGGTAAAGGTACAGTAAGGCCGCATCGCCACTGGCAGCGCTGAGCAGCTTACGCATATCCGATTGTTCGATGTTGATCTGCGCCGTTTCCATAGCAGTTTCGGCCTCCCTTCGCATTTTTTGTCATTATAACACAGGTTTTTTCCCTTTACAACGGATTATCCCTGAAGAATTTGGAGAAAAACAAGGGCGATTTTTGTGTGCATACTGTATCTTGTGGTGTTGCCCTTCCACAACCACAAGAAAAGCCCTAGTGCGTTGGGCAACGCTCCATAGGGAAGTAATGCCTGAAAAAAGCATCTATTTTCCGTCATACAGCGTTAAAAATGCTCGAAATACACCAAGTATTTCTGCGCTTTTTTGCCTTGTCTGACGCAAATATCTGCCCTTTTCAGGTGCTGTGCAGTTTTGAAGTTGTAACTTTTTTGATTAACAAATAACAAAATCACCGGAATACTGTCGTATTTCGGTGATTTTTTATGCAGTTAAGCGGAAAAGGGACTCTTCAAAA
>JAZLAB010000032.1:0-15278 GCA_045612985.1 Faecousia sp. | reverse complement strand
TCTTCTTATACCGGTGTATCAGATGGTCAATATATCTCCTGTCTGATATAGCAATGAGACAGGAGATCTCTCTCCTGTCTCATGATATTACTTACAGCTCGCAGTTGCCCACAGTTCTGGGGAAGGGCAGCACATCGCGGATGTTGCCCATACCGGTCAGGTACATTACACATCTTTCAAAACCAAGGCCAAAGCCGGCGTGACGGGCAGAGCCGTATTTGCGCAGGTCCATATAGAAGCCGTAATCCTCCGGCTTCATACCCAGCTCCTGGATGCGGTTTTTCAGCTTTTCGTAATCGTCCTCACGCTGGCTGCCGCCGATGATCTCGCCGATGCCGGGCACCAGGCAGTCCATAGCTGCCACAGTCTTGCCGTCGGGATTGAGCTTCATATAGAAAGCCTTGATCTCCTTGGGGTAGTCGGTAACGAAGACGGGCTTTTTAAATACCACCTCTGTCAGGTAGCGCTCGTGCTCGGTCTGCAGGTCGCTGCCCCAGTGGACAGGATATTGGAACTGATCATTGTGTTTTTCCAGAATTTCCACAGCCTCGGTGTAGCTGACACGGCCGAAATCGGAATTGAGCACATGATTCAGCCGCTCCAGCAGGCCCTTATCCACGAATTTGTTGAAGAACTCCATTTCTTCCGGTGCGTGCTCCATCACATAAGAAATAATATATTTGATCATATCCTCTGCCAGACGCATATCGTCGGAAAGATCCGCAAAGGCAATCTCCGGCTCGATCATCCAGAACTCTGCTGCGTGGCGGGTGGTGTTGGAATTTTCCGCCCGGAAGGTAGGACCAAAGGTGTAGATATTCTTGAAGGCCATCGCGAAGGTCTCGCCGTTAAGCTGGCCGGAAACGGTCAGGTTGGTGGGCTTGCCATAGAAATCCTTGGAAAAATCTACCTTGCCGTCCTCTGTCTTGGGCACATCGTTTAAGTCCAGAGTGGTAACCTGGAACATTTCGCCTGCGCCTTCACAGTCAGAGCCGGTGATCAGAGGCGTGTGGACATAGACGAAATCTCTTTGCTGGAAGAATTCGTGAATGGCCATTGCTGCCAGAGAGCGGACGCGGAATACCGCCTGGAAGGTGTTGGTCCGGGGACGCAGGTGGGTGATGGTGCGCAAAAACTCCATCGTGTGCCGCTTGGGCTGCAGGGGATAGTCGCCGGTGGAAGCGCCTTCCACAGTTACCTCTGCCGCTTGGATCTCAAAGGGCTGGGGCGCATCGGGAGTAGCCACCAGCATGCCGGTTACCACCAGCGCAGCGCCGATGTTGATCTTGCTCAGCTCCTGGAAATTAGAAATGGTATCGTTATAAACCACCTGAACAGGGCTAAAGAAGGTGCCGTCGTTAAGCACGATGAAGCCAAATTGCTTCGAAGGGCGGCGATTGCGCACCCAGCCGCCGACAGTAACCTCCTTGCCCAGATAGGCATCGGTGTTTTTAAACAGTTCGCGGACAGAAATCAATTCCATAATACATACCTCTTTTGCGTTTGGGTTTTGTTAAGATATAAGTATACGCGAAACTGACAGATTTTACAAGTCCTTTTTCCTGCTTTTAGGAAGAAAATAATACCTTTTGTAGTGCCATTTTTGTTGCCAACAGCATAAAAACTAATATAATGTTGAAAAATAATCAAAAATTATAGTTGCAAAATGATTTATGGTGTGGTATAACTATACTGATCAAATGTTGCTGACTGGCGTGGTCCGGCAGCAAGACTGCATTGACGGGAGGGAATGGCTGATGAGAGAGATCTACGAAGCACCTGAATTGAATCTGATCAATTATGTGCCGAAGGAAAAACTGGCATCCTCCATTGGCTTTGGCGATATGGCTCTTGGCAATGGTATGAGCGGTGAAAATGCGCCGGTGGAAAGCACAGATATTTCTTTCGATTTCTGATCGACAATTCTAAATTTGATTGCCCTGCGGACTTCGGTCTGCAGGGCTTTTGTTTCACAAAAAAGCGAGGCAGTTTTATCACTGCCTCGCTTTTTCATTATAGTGTTGTAACAAAGGAGAGCATTTTGTCCTTGGGGATCACACCGGTGTGCAGCTCCTCCTTTTCCTGCAGACCCTGCAGGTTGGAGGGAATGGCAACGCCGGTCAGTTCCTGCAGACGTTCCATTTGCTTAAATTCGTCTGTCTCTTTGCTTTCTTCCAGCGCAGACAGCACTGCTGCCGGGAACTTGTAAGGAGAGGCAGTGGACAGCACCACCATAGGCCGCTTGTCGCCGGTTTGGGCAACATATTCCTCGGCAACTGCCCAGCCGGTAGCGGTGTGGGTGTCGCAGAGATAATTCTGCTCCTTGAACACCTTACCGATGGTCTGCCGGGCGCCTTCATCGTCGCAACAGCCGGCCCAGAATTCACTCTGAATTTCCTTAAGCAGTGCCTCCGGAACTTGATAGTAGCCTTCGGTGTTCAGCTGCGCCATTAAGCCTGCCACCAGATCGGTGTCCTGGCTGATAAAGTACAGCAGCCGCTCCAGATTGGACGAGACCAGAATATCCATAGAAGGGGAGATGGTCTTGTGCAGCGGTCTGCGCCGGTCATAGCAGCCGGTGCGGATAAAGTCGGTAAGTACATTGTTAGCGTTGGAGGCGCAAATGAGCTTTCCAACGGGCAGACCCAGCTTCTTTGCCAGGAAGCCTGCCAAAATGTCGCCAAAGTTACCGGTGGGAACGCTGAAGTTGACCTCATCGCCCATAGCAATTTGACCGCGCTTGAGAAGGTCAGCATAAGCCTTAAAGTAATAGGTGATCTGGGGCGCCAATCTGCCGATGTTGATGGAGTTGGCAGTGGACAGCCGCGCACCGGTGCCGCCGGGAAGCGTTCCTTCCACTGCATTGGCAAAAATGTTTTTAACGCCTGTCTGGGCATCGTCAAAATTACCTTCCACAGCGCAGACCGTTACATTGCTGCCTTCCTGGGTAACCATTTGGGCCCGCTGTACAGCGGAAACACCGCCGTGAGGATAGAACACGCAGATCTTCACGCCCTCTACATCCCGGAAGCCGGCCAGCGCTGCTTTGCCGGTGTCGCCGGAGGTGGCGGTAAGGATCAAAATATCCTCCTGCATACCCTTGACGGATTTTGCCTTTGTCAGCAGCTGGGGCAGCATACACAGCGCCACATCCTTAAAGGCGGAGGTGGGGCCCCGGAACAGCTCCAGCACCGTAAACTTGCCGGTGTCTACCGTGGGGGTCAGCTCTTCCGATTCAAATTTTCCCACATAGGCCTTGCGGACAAGCTCCGGCATTTCCGGCACATCCGGCAGCATTGCGCCGATGATCCGGGTGGCCATCGCCATGGTGTCTTCCTGCAGGCAAGCCTTTACATCCAGCGTGGGAAGCTGGGCAGGCACATACAGACCGCCGTCAGCGGCAAGACCGTTCAGCACTGCCTGGGCGCTGTCTACGGCGTTCTGCCGGGATCTGGTAGAGTGATATTGCATTGTTTTCGCCCTTTCTTTTAGCCAACTGCACAAAAATATGGGTGTTTCAGGCAAACACCTTTGTTTTTTGGCACTATTGCATTTTTTCTGGGTATATGATATACTGTTTTGGATAAAAAGGCAAGTGTTTTCTCTTGAAGGCATTTTGCGTGGTAAAACGGAGGAAAAAGGAATGAAAATTGGTCTGCTGGGCTTTGGCGTTGTTGGCAGAGGCGTATATGATCTGACAGCCGCCCGGGATGATATGCAGGTGGCAAAAGTCGTCTGTTTGGAAGAAGTTTCTTTGCCGGATGCAGAGGTTACCAAAGACTTTCAATCTGTACTTAACGATGAGACCATCGATACTGTGGTGGAGGCGATGGGCGGACTCCATCCTGCCTATGAATTTGTGAAGGCTGCCATTGAAGCCGGTAAGAATATCGTTACCTCCAACAAGGCTTTGGTCGCCACCTTTTATGACGAGCTGATCCCCCTTGCCCAGGAAAAGGGCGTGCTGTTTCGCTGCACCGCTGCTGTTGGCGGCGGCATCGGCTGGCTGTCTGAACTGGAGCGGGCCCGCCGCAGCCAGACCATCGAGTCTGTAGGCGGCATTATGAACGGCACCACCAATTACATTCTGGACTCTATGACCCGGTTGGGTCTGGGTTATGCTGACGCGCTGCGTCAGGCCCAGGATCTGGGCTATGCAGAAGCAAATCCCACCACCGATGTGGAGGGTATCGACACCTGGCATAAGGTGATCCTTTCTTCCAACATCGCCTTTGGCGTTAGCGTCGAGCCGGAATCTGTTCCTGCCTTCGGCATCTCCCGGATCACCGCAGAGGATGTGGACAACTTCACCCGGAAGGGTTATGTTTGCAAGCTGGTCTCCACCGGCAAGATGGAGGACGGCAAGCTCAGCGCCTATGTGCAGCCTACGCTGTTCCGCCGGGGCGCGCTGGAAGCAGCAGTGCCTGCAAACTATAATCTGATCACTCTGGTGGGCAGCGCCTCTGGCCGTATGAGCTTTTACGGTCAGGGAGCAGGTCGCTATCCCACTGCGTATAATGTGGTACAGGACTGCACAGATGTGCTTTCCGGCCGGGGCTTCTACAGCTCCTACGGCGGCAAGGTCAGCGCAGATAACAGCGTGTGCCTTTCCTACTATGTCCGCGGTGAAATGGACGCCTGGCTGGAGAAGAACAAGAAAGACGATTTTGGCACCGCTGTGGTTACCAAGCCGGTGAGTGTGGAGAAAATGCACGCTTGGCTGAAAGAGCATCCCGGTGCATTTGCAGCGGCATTGAATAAGTGAGGTTTATGATATGTTGAAGGTTACAAAATTCGGCGGTTCTTCTATGGCAGATGCCGGACAGTACCGTAAAGTAAAAGAGATCATTGATGCAGATTCCCGCCGACGGGTGGTGGTGGTGTCCGCTGCCGGCAAGCGCTTTGGCGCTGACCACAAGCTGACGGATCTTCTGTATTTGTGCCATGCCCACATTCAGTACGGTGTGGACTGCACCCCTGTTTTTGAAATGATCACCTCCCGGTATCTGGAGATCCGGGATGAGCTGGGTCTTAAGCTGCCCCTGGAAGAAGAGTTTGCGCAGCTGAAGGAGCGGTTGGAGAAGAAGAAGGTTTCCCAGGATGAGCTGGTCAGCCGGGGCGAGTATTTCTCCGCCAAGCTGATGGCGGCTTACCTGGACTTCCAGTTCGTGGACAGCGCCGATTGGGTGAAATTCAACACCGACGGTGTGGTCAACAAGGAAGAATCCTATGCTGCATTGAAGGATCAGGCTGACATCGCCCGTGGTGTTGTGATCCCCGGTTTCTATGGTGTGATGCCCAACGGAGAGATCAAGACCTTCTCCCGTGGTGGCAGCGATATCACCGGCGCGTTGGCTGCCGCTGCGCTGGATGCCAACGTATACGAAAACTGGACAGATGTTTCCGGTATTTTGATGGCTGACCCCCGGATCGTCAACGATCCCCAGCCCATTCCGGAAGTTACTTATGACGAGCTGCGGGAGCTGAGCTACTCCGGCGCCCAGGTGCTGCACGAGGGTACGATCTTCCCGGTCCGGGAAAAGAACATTCCCATCAACATCCGCAACACCAACGCGCCCCAGGATCCCGGCACAATGATCCAGGAATCCTTTGACTCCACTTCCGATCCCAACCGCTTCATCACCGGCATCGCAGGCAAGAAGGACTTTTCCATCATTGCGCTGTCCAAGCGGGGCTTGGGTAACGAGGTCGGCGTACTGCGTAAGGTCCTCTCCGTTTTGGAGCGGCATCACATTTCTGTGGACTACTGCCCCAACGGCATTGACAGCGTCTTTGTGGTGGTGGCTACCAGCGCCATTGAGCCGTGCCTTTACAATGTGCTTTCCGAGATCCAGAGAGATGTGCAGCCGGACACCTTGCAGGTTTACAATGAGATCGCAGTCATCGCTGCGGTTGGCCGCCGGATGGCGTTCCGTCCCGGTATTTCCGGTAAGCTCTTTGCCGCGCTGGGCGAGGCCGGCATCAACATCCGTATGATCAACCAGGGTCCCTCTGAGCTGAACATTATTCTGGGCGTTGATAACAAGGATTTTGCCGAGACCGTCCGGGTGCTGTATAACAGCTTCGTAAAATAAAACACAGGCCTGCCCTTCAGGGGCAGGCAGTTTTCCCGCAATATTGGAGGTAATGAAAATGAAAAAGCTTTATACCGTTGCTGTTCTGGGTGCTACCGGCGCCGTAGGACAGGAAATGATCAAGATCCTGCAGGAAAGAGATTTTCCCGTAGGCAAACTGATTCCTCTGGCCAGCGCCCGCAGCGCAGGCAAGAAATTGCTCTTTAAGGGTGAGGAAGTAACCATTCAGGAAGCAAAGGAAGATGCTTTCCAGGGTGTGGACATCGTTTTGGGCGCTGCTGAAAACGACATTGCCAAGAAGTTTGCTCCCGCCATCGTTGCCGCCGGTGCGGTGTTCGTGGATAACTCCTCTGCATTCCGTATGGATCCCAAGGTGCCGCTGATCGTTCCCGAGGTCAACCCGGAGGATGTGAAGGGCCACAACGGTATCATTTCCAATCCCAACTGTTCCACCATTATCACCATCACGGCAGTTAATGCTCTCAATAAGATCTCTCCCATCCGCACGATGACCGCTTCTACTTATCAGGCAGTTTCCGGCGCAGGCGCCAACGGCCCCATCGAGCTGATGAACGAGGTGGAGGCACTGTCCAAGGGTGAAAGCTATGAGCCGAAGGTGTTCCCGTACCAGATCGCCTACAACCTGATCCCCCAGATCGGCGGCGAGCAGGTTGACGGTTATACCAGCGAAGAAATGAAGATGCAGAATGAGGGCCGCAAGATCATGCACTTGCCGGAGCTGAAGGTTACCTGCACCTGTGTTCGTGTGCCGGTGGTACGCAGCCACTCTATTTCTGTCAGCTGCCATTTTGATGTGCCGGTTACTGTGGAGCAGGTGCGGCAGGCGATCGCCAACGCTCCCGGCTGTAAGCTGATGGATGATCTGAAGAACAAGGTTTATCCTATGCCTCTGGAAACTTCTGATCAGGACATCGTGTTCGTTGGCCGTATCCGTCCCGACCTGACCGATGATTGCGGCATCAGCCTGTGGTGCTGCGGCGACCAGGTCCGTAAGGGCGCAGCCACCAACGCCATCCAGATCGCAGAGCTGCTGGTAAAATAATAAAACACACCCCCTGATACGCACTGTATCAGGGGGTATTTCTGTGCTTATTCGGATTCCACCAGTTCCTCTTTCAGTTCGTCCTTTCGGATAAAGAAGCGGCGAATGGCAAACAGGCCTGCGATGCAGGCAACGCATGCCACATTGCTCCAGGGATCGTCGTGGGTCAAAATCACGTGGCGGGTGATGGCCACGGTCAGCACCTCCAAAATGCTGGCCGGGGTGGTGTCAATGAGCATTCTGACAAATTCCAGGCCCACCACAATGGTCAGCACACTGTGCAGGTAGGAGCTGATATCTGTCAAATATCCCGGCTTGGTAAAGGCCTCGATCAGCTCAAAAACAAGGGCTATGACCAAAATTGCCAGGGTGATCAGCGCAATGATTCGCTCGATCCAAAACAGCACCCGACGGAAGAAATGTTCAATGGGGTGGTTGTCGGTGTGGACAGTTTTGGCTTTTTCTTTTGTCTGGTTCAAAAGCGCACCTCCTGTATGTGTTTATTTTGTAGTGAGATTTTTGTTGTTTTTCGGCTTTTTCTGCTGATTCATCCAAACCTTCATAACAATGTTATGGGGCAGCAGCTTTACCAGCCGTACTTGATTTTGGATGGGGAAGCCGTGAACGGAGTATTCCTTTTTGGTTTTATACAGATGCTTAAGACCGGTGGCTACCACATCCTTGGCTTCATACAAGTGGTTAAAATACTGCACCTTCGCACCGTTGGTGGTCAGCGCGTGGTTAAAAAATTCCGTTTTCACCCAGCCGGGATTCATTGCCATCATCCGGATGCCCCGGGGCTTTAACTCCTGATTGGTTGCTCGGGTATAGCTTAACACAAAAGCTTTCGTAGCGCCGTAGGTGGTGATGTAAGGCACCGGTTGAAAGGCGGACAAGCTGTCCAGCTGCAAAATGTGGCTACCGGGGCCCATATAGGGAAGGGTCAGTCGGGTCATCCATACCAGCGCCTTGCAGTTGAGGTCGATCATACGGCAATCGTCCTCAATGCGCACATCGTCGAAGCTACCAAATTTGCCAAAGCCTGCGGCATTGACCAGCAGCTTCACATCCGGCTTTTCCTGCGCCAAAAGGGCTGCATAAGTGGTAAAACTTTCTTTTTCACACAGATCCAGAGAAACGACTCGAAGGGGAACATCCATTTCCGCCTGAAGCTTTTTCAGGGCTTCCTCCCGGCGGGCGATCACCCAGATCTCATCAACGGTTACATATTGGGAAAGCTGGCGGACAAACTCCTGGCCCATACCGGAGCTGGCGCCGGTAACAACTGCAATTTTCATAAAAACCTCCCGGATTCAGCTGGCAAAGAATTCTTTTGCCGCGGCGATCAGTTCTTCTTTGTTGTTGGAAATCCGTTCGCTTTGGACCTGCTGCAGCAGATCGTTCAGACACTGACCAATATGGGGACCGGGAGCAAGGCCCAGATCCATCAGATCGTGTCCATCGATGGCCAGATCTCTGACGGACAGGCAGGCATCTTCCTCCCGGATCTCTGCGATCAAGGCCCGGACATTGGCAAAATGATCTGTTTCTTCGTTCATACCTTTGCTGGAGAAATCTGCCTCCTGCAGGCAAAGGAGCATTAAGATCATATGCTCGCTGCAGCGGCTGATGTGCCGGCGCAGGACGCGCTTTTCCGGCATCAGCGCTACCATATGGTTACCTACCAAAAACAGCACCTGCTTGCGCAGTGTGTTGGAGACCTTCAGCCGGGCAAGAATATCTTCGGCCATCTTGCCGCTGACCTTGGCGTGGTTATAGAAGTGGCCGCGGCCATTTTCATCTTGGGTGAAGGTGGCGGGTTTGCCAACATCGTGTAGCAGCGCGGCCAGCCGCAAGGGCAGCGATTTGGGCGCAGCAGCAACGGTGTGAGCAGTGTGGGTGTAAACATCGTAATTGTGATGGGGACTGTGCTGCTGGAAACCAACAGTGGCTGCCAGCTCGGGAATGATCTGGGTGATCACCGGAGCAAAGCGCAGCAAATCTTGCGCGGAAACCTCCAAAAGCAATTTGCTCAATTCGTTGAATACCCGTTCCCGGGCCAGAGTGTCCATCAGGGAGAGCTGATCCAGCATCGCCTTTTCGGTGTGTTTTTCCACTTCCAGATTGTAAGTTACTGCAAAGCGAACACCCCGCAGAATCCGCAGGGGGTCTTCCCGGAAGCGAATGGCCGGATTGCCAACTGCCCGAAGTACGCCGCTGGCCAGATCCACCTGACCATCCCAGGGGTCAATATAACCACAGGAAGGGCTGTAGGCAATGGCATTGACGGTGAAATCCCGGCGGCCAAGATCTTCTTCTACTGTGGAAACAAAATTGACCCAATCCGGGTGGCGGCTGTCTGCATAGCCGCCCTCTGTGCGGAAGGTTGTAATTTCATACACCCGGCTTCCCATCACCACACCGATGGTGCCGTGCTTTTCGCCGCTGCGCACCAGAGTGTGCTTGCTGAAGATCGAGGCGATCTGCTCCGGGGTCGCGTTGGTACACATATCATAATCGTGGGGCTTTAAGCCCAGCAGGAAATCCCGGACACAGCCGCCTACCACATAGGCGCTAAAGCCGTTATCCTCCAATTTGTTCAGGCAGGTCAAAACCTTTCTGGGCAGGACCATAGGCACGGCAGCCTTTTTGGGGGTCAAAGAGAACCAGTCCAAAAACAGCCACAAAAGCATAGCAAGGTAGAACAGCCGGTTTGCGCCGACAGCGCAGGTGCCGCAGAAGAACATACTGCCGCAATGAAAAAAAGCATAGATGCGGCGCACATTTCTGCCGGCAAACAGACAGGCTCTGTAGTAGGCAGTAAACATCAAGAAAATGTTGCCAAGGAGAAGGAAAATGTACCGGTAAACCTCCGGCTCATTGCTCCAAAAGCGGTACTGCTGCACCAGATTGAGAATAAAGAAAGGAACAGTCAGGATATAAAGATTGTAATTGTAGGGAAGCTTTTCCATCCGGCAAAGACCCATATACACAAAGCCGGCTGCGGCAAGCGCTGCTGCGATCGCCTCGAGAACGGAAATCACATCCGTCTGGGAAAACACGCAGAGGATTCCGGTCAATGCAATGCCGCCTGCGGCAACAAAATGACCGATTGCGCCCAGCAGGTCAGCAGGGAACATATGACCGTAGGAGGGTGTGCCTTTGATCGGCCGCAAAAGGACCACCAGACCCACCATTGCTGCAGCGGTAAACAAAAACAGCAAAATGGAAATGGGGTGTCCGGCTTGCAGGAAGCCGTTTTCGTCTATAGCCAGTAAACGCAGCAGCAGGTACAGTACGCAACCCACAGCGCCGCCGATCAAAGAAAGCAGCAGTAACGGTGTTTGTTTTTCAGTGTTTTTCATAGGCGTGCGCTCCAAAAATCTTGATTATACATATTATAACAGTTATACATTCCAATTTCTACCCTTTTTCAAAAAATACACTTGTTTCTGAAAACTTTCGGGAGTATAATAATGGAAAGATTGTGTCCCGGGAGGAAGAATTCTATGCTGATTGGTATGCTCGCGGCTTTGGCTGCCGCGACATCTGTGCTGGTGTGTATCGGCGCAGAAGCGTTTGTAAGCACCCAGTGGCTTTGGCTGCTGCCTGTAGGTTTTGTGGGCGGCTTTTTGGCCTGGACGGCGCTGGCGTTTTTGTTTGTGCTGGTTTTGTGCGCCTTTGTCGATCCGGATAAGCAATACGAAAATGACAGTAAGCTTTATCGGACCGTCGTTTATTTGATCGTAGGCGCAGTTTTAACGGTCGCCAGGATTCGCGTAGAAACCAAGGGCTTGGAGAAGACTCCAAAGGATGGTCGCTTTTTGCTGGTGTGCAATCACTTGCACGATGGCGATCCGGTGGTCTTGCTGCACTATTTTAAAAAGAGTCAGCTGGCTTTTGTGGGCAAGCGGGAAGTGAAGGATATGTTTGTGGTTGGCAAGCTGATGCCGAAATTTTTGTGCCCCTTTATTAACCGGGAAAATGACCGGGAGGCGCTGAAGACCATTTTGCGGTGTATCCAGCTGCTGAAGGATGACAAGGTTTCTGTGGCCATTTTCCCTGAAGGCTATATCCACAAGGACAGAAAGTTTTACCCCTTCCGCCCCGGTGTGTTTAAAATCGCCCAGAAGGCAAAGGTGCCCATTGTTGTATGCACCCTGAAAAACACCCAGAATATGGTCAAGAACTTCCTGAAATTTAAGCCTACGGATGTGCAGCTGCACCTGTTGGATGTCATTCCGGCGGAAAGTCTGCAGGGCAGAACAACGGTAGACATTTCCAATGAGATCCACGAAATGATGGCAAAGGATCTGGGCCCGGAGTATATGCCGGAGCAGCAGGAAGATAATACTTGATTTACCGGCGGTTTTCTGTATAATAAGTACCATGATAAATGGGAGGACATACCTATGAAAAACAGTGAAAAGACATTAGAGATGATCGTCAATCTCTGCAAAAACCGGGGCTTTGTGTATGCCGGCTCTGAAATTTACGGCGGCTTGGCAAACTCCTGGGACTACGGCCCTCTGGGTGTAGAGTTTAAGAATAACGTTAAAAAAGCGTGGCTGAAGAAGTTCGTGCAGGAATCCGACTACAATGTGGGCCTGGACGCAGCCATTATTATGAACCCCACCACTTGGGTTACCACCGGACATGTAGGCTCTTTCTCCGATCCGCTGGTGGACTGCAAGGGTTGTGGCGCACGGCATCGCGCCGACAAGCTGATCGAAGAGGCTGAGTCCGGCAAGGATGTGAATGTAGATGCTATGAAGCCGGAGGAAATGAACGATTTCATTGCCCAGCACGAGGACGTTGTCTGCCCCAACTGCGGCAAGCATCACTTCACCTCCATCCGTAACTTTAATCTGATGTTCCAGACCAAGATCGGCGTTACCGAGGATTCCTCCTCCATCGCATACCTGCGTCCGGAAACAGCCCAGGGTATCTTCGTCAATTTTGACAACATCCAGCGTACTACCCGGAAAAAGCTGCCCTTCGGTGTCTGCCAGGTAGGCAAGGCTTTCCGTAACGAGATCACCCCCGGTAACTTTACCTTCCGTACCCGTGAGTTTGAGCAGATGGAATGCGAATTCTTCTGCCAGCCCGGCACAGATCTGGAGTGGTTTGCTTACTGGAAGGATTTCTGCAAGAACTGGCTGCTTTCTCTGGGCATCAAGGAAGAAAGCCTGCGCCTGCGGGATCACGAGCCTGCAGAGCTGGCCTTCTATTCCCGGGCTACTACGGATATTGAGTATCAGTTCCCCTTCGGCTCCGGCTGGGGCGAGCTGTGGGGCATTGCTGACCGCACCGACTACGACCTGGGCCGCCATCAGGAGGCCTCCGGTAAGAAGCTGACCTACTTCGACCAGGAGAAAAACGAGCATTACATTCCTTATGTCATCGAGCCTTCTCTCGGCTGCGATCGCGTGGCATTGGCCTTCCTGTGCGAAGCTTATGATGAAGAGGTGGTGGGTCAGGACAAAAACGGCAAGGACGATGTGCGTACCGTGCTGCGGCTGCATCCGGCTCTGGCACCTTTCAAGGCTGCTATTTTGCCCCTGTCCAAGAAGCTGTCTCCCAAGGCAGAAGAAATCTACCGGGAGCTGCGTAAGGACTTTATGGTGGACTTTGACGATGCCGGCTCTATCGGCAAGCGTTACCGCCGGGAAGACGAGATCGGCACACCCCTTTGCATCACTGTCGACTTCCAGACTGTGGGCGACGAAACCACCGAAGCGGACAACTGCGTTACTGTTCGCGACCGTGATACAATGGAGCAGGTCCGGGTTCCCATCAGCCAGCTGAAAAACTATATTGCTGAAAAATGTAACTTCTGACAAAAACAACCATTCCGGGGTTTCCCGGAATGGTTGATTTTTTAGTGGCAGTGTGATATAATACGGAAAAATTTCTTCCCAAAGGGGTGATACTGTGAGAATCTTTGAAAAATCTGGCAAGCTTGCCAATGTGCTTTACGATGTCCGCGGCCCGGTGGTGGACGAAGCGGCCCGTATGGAGGAGCAGGGTCTGGAGATCCTGAAACTGAATATCGGCAATCCTGCGCCTTTTGGGTTTAATGCCCCGGAGGAAGTGATCCAGGATATGCGTCATAACATTCCTGCATCCCAGGGTTATTCGGATTCCAGAGGTATCTTCTCTGCCCGGAAGGCAGTTATGCAGTACGCCCAGATCAAGAACATCCCCAATGTAACTATGAAGGATGTGTTCATTGGCAACGGCGCCAGTGAATTGATCCAGATGTCGCTGAACGCACTGCTCAACTCCGGCGACGAAGTGCTGGTCCCCAGCCCGGACTACCCGTTGTGGACCGCTTGCACCAATCTGGCCGGCGGTACTGCTGTGCATTACATCTGCGATGAACAGTCTGAATGGTATCCGGATATCGCAGATATCAAGAGCAAGGTTACACCCAAGACCAAGGCAATCGTTGTCATCAACCCCAACAACCCCACCGGCGCGCTGTATCCCAAGGAGATTTTGGAGCAGATCGTCGATATCGCCCGGGAGCACGAACTGATCATCTTCTCCGACGAGATGTATGACCGGTTGGTAATGGACGGCCTGCAGCATATCTCCACCGCTTCCTTGGCTCCGGATCTGTTCTGTGTTACCTTCAGCGGCTTGAGCAAATCCCATATGGCCTGCGGCTTCCGCTCCGGCTGGATGATCCTGTCCGGCAATAAGGAAATCGCAAAGGACTATATCGCAGGACTGAATATGCTTTCCAATATGCGTCTTTGCTCCAATGTACCCGGCCAGTCTATTATCCAGACAGCTTTGGGCGGCTACCAGAGCGTCAATAATTATATTGTACCCGGCGGCCGTGTTTACGAGCAAAGAGAGTTTATCTATAAGGCCATCAATGATATCCCCGGCCTGAGTGCAGTCAAGCCCAAGGCAGCCTTCTACATCTTCCCCAAGATCGACACCAAGAAGTTTAACATCCTGGATGACCAGCAGTTTGCCCTGGACTTCCTGAAGGAAAAGCGGGTGCTGTTCGTGCCCGGCAGCGGCTTTAACTGGAAGCAGCCGGACCACTTCCGTTTGGTTTACCTGCCCAGAACAGAGGTGCTGGCGGAGGCAATGGACAAGATGAAAGATTTCCTGTCTTATTATCGCCAGGGTACAAAATAAGAAACAAAAATCCTCTCGAAAAAACGAGAGGATTTTTTGTATATTTTTCAGAATTTGCGGTAACAATTCCCCAAGAGGAGGGATATTATGAAAGTACGGGATATTATGACAAAGCCTGCGATCCATATCAGCCCTATCGAATCGGCAGAGGTGGCGGCCAGAACACTGACACATTATAATATAGGTGTCCTGCCGGTGTGCGGCAACGACGGCAAGCTGTGCGGCCTGGTTACAGACCGGGACTTGGTTACCCGGTGTATGGCTTCCGGCAAAACACCGGCCCAGACAACGGTCCGGGAAATTATGACAAATCAGATCACATCTGTCCAGCCGGATATGGAGATCGGGGTCGCAGCCCACTTAATGGGCAGACAGCAGATCCGTCGCCTTCCGGTGGTAGAAAACGGCAAGCTTTGCGGAATGGTCAGTCTTGGGGACCTGGCAAAAAGAGAAGAAAGTGTTATGGACGCAGCGGATGCGCTGACGGATATTACCAGCAATTTGTCGGATCGAAGCGACTGGTAAAGTTGCACAAAAAAGCACGTTTGGTTTTGGTTTATTTGCCCAAATCCACAAACTTGAAAAAATCGCAAAAAAATGAAAAAAAGTATTGACAAATAAGGGAGAAAGTGATAACATAGGAAAGCTGTCCGATGAAGGGCCTGCCTGGAGGACGCAAACCTGTACCTTGTAAATTGAATAACGCAAAGACGAACTAAAAAACACCTTGGACAATTAATGAATTGTTTAAGTTTCGAGTAAATCGAATTTAAGCCAACGAAAATTCTTGAGTAAATTTGCTAGACAAATTATTCAAAAACTGATTTGAGACGCTTCGGCGTTTTAGATACCATTTTTTGAGAGTTTGATCCTGGCTCAGGACGAACGCTGGCGGCGTGCCTAACACATGCAAGTCGAACGGGGCTATTATGGAAGTTCTTTCGGGGACGGAAGTTTTAGCT
>JAZLAB010000031.1:0-6878 GCA_045612985.1 Faecousia sp. | reverse complement strand
GCAAATAAAAGCCGCCCCCGGAAGGGGGCAGCCAGTAATCATTTGCGGTTGGCGAACCGTTCATGCGTCTTAAGACGCGGCTGTATCAGGCCCTTATAGGGCCAGTGCAAGCCACCGGCTAAGCCGGTGGTCTTGACTTTTCAGCCGCGCCGCGCCAGTATATTTCCAATTGATATAGGAAAAGGCACGTTCACAAAAGCTGCAAAAGTGCCGAAAGATGCTGAATTTATAGTGATATTGTGAGACAAGTCTCACAGTGATATTTTTCCCTGGGGCAAAAGTGATATTGAAACTTGCAATTTCACTGATATTATATTCGCCCTAACAACTGTCCGAAGGACAATATCACGATGCATAGCATCATATCACTGCGTAGCAATATCACTCGTCGGAAGGCGAATATAACTGAGGCGCACTTCGTAAGGAAGTGCGCCTCGTTGGCAGTGCCTTTTTGTTTAGATTTTTTCTACATAATGGATGCCGGGGATGGAACCCAGTTCTTCTAAGATCTCCACATGGCTTTGACGCTTTTTCAGCTTTAAAAATGCGAAGTAAGCACGCACTTGCTGATTTGTGTCGATATCACCGGCCTGTTCTTGCTGGATATCCATAATGGTAATATCCTTTTCCCGCAGAGTCTGCAGAAACGCGCCCAACTGGCAATCGTCCTTCAGTTCTACATAAATCTCCAACAGCTTACTCTTGCGCTGGACATTGTTGTCGATGAACTGGATGGTGGTCATAACCAAAAACACGGCCACGCCGCCTGCGAGGGCAGCTTCATAAAAGCCCACACCGATGGCAAGACCCACACCGGCTGCGGTCCAAAGACCGGCGGCGGTGGTAAGACCCTTGACCTGATTGCGGCGGGTTACCATAATGGTGCCTGCGCCCAAAAAGCCGATGCCGCTGACCACCTGCGCGCCCATACGCACCGGATCACCGGTGCCGAAGGTCTGGAAAATGTATTGGTTTGTCAGCATAATCAGGCAAGCACCCAGACACACCACCATATATGTCCGCAGACCGGCAGGGCGGCTCTTCAGCTCTCGCTCCATGCCGATCAGACCGCCGATCAAAACGGATGCAAAGATCCGGACGATCACGGCCAAATAAGTAACTTCTCTTAAATGTAGTTCCATAGATTACACCTCCGTATATACTTTATGAGATCAGCCGAGGGATTTTTCACGACCCTGGCAAGTAAAGAGGATCACTTGCTTGTTTTCGCTTTCTTCCTTCAGGATCTCAAGGGCCTTGTTAAGACGCGCATCATCAAAGCGCACCAGCGCATCGTCCAGCACCAGCGGCGCTTCCGGGGTCAATTCCCGGGCAACCGCAAGGCGCAGCGCCAGATACAGCTGGTCGATGGTGCCATCACTGCGGCGGCGCAGTTGTCTGGTGTTGACTTCGTCTGTTGCTGCTGTCCACAGGTCCATCTTTTCATCCAGGGTGATTTTCTGATAGCGACCGTCGGTCAGCTTGGAAAACAGCTCCTGGGTGATTTTTGTGATCCGGGGGGCAAACCGCCGCTGCAGTGCCAGGGTGGTCTTATATAGAGCATCCTGGGCAAGCTCGATGGCTGCGTTGTAGGTCTCCAACCGATTGATGCGGCGGCTGACCGCGTCCAGCTTTGTCTGGATGGCGGCAGGCTGACCCAACGCCTCCATACGACCCTTTGCCTGGGCAAGCTGCTCAATGGTCTGCTGCAGCTGCTGCTTTGTCTCGAACAGATAAAAATCCGTTTGACGGTCATCGTAGGTAAGGGCGTCCGGCTTTTCCGGCTTGGGCGCGGTTTTTGCCATTTGCGCCAATGTCTGGGCGTGGCTTTCTGCCCGCTGCAGGTCCTCCTTGGCCCGGTCAAGCGCCTGCCAAAGGGAAACAGCCTTTTCAAAGAAGGCTTGCTTTTCGGAAAGGGACTGCGCGCCTGCAAAAGCAGTTAATTGGGCCTGGTGATTTTCCTGCTGCTGCAAAAAAGCACCAGCTTGATTATTGTAGCTTTCCAACGCGTTTTCATACTGCGCCATCACCTCGGCATACTGCTGCGCGGCGGAAATCCAACTATCCGGCCTTTGGCCACCATAGCGATTGATCAGCTGCTGCAGCGCAGTTTTTGCCTTTTTACTTCTGTGAATGCTGACGATAATTGCAATCAACACAAACAGACATACAGTGCCGCAAACAATCAGTATTAGAATATGAAAGAAAGATTCCAGTAAAACATTTAGTACAATACCGAAACCGGTAAGGAGAAGAAGGGCAGACATCAAAGTAATGGCTCGTTTTTCAGCGTTGTAGTGGGCAGTCTGCGTATTGTAGTTTTCAAAGTCTTCTGTGGAGGATGCCACTGCTTGCTGGGGTGTTTTGCCCTCAAAACAGGCAGGCGCAGAGGGACAGACCGGCTTTTGGGGCAGGGTCTGTTGCTGCTGCAACAGCAGCGTGCCTTGGGTCTGCAAAGCTTCTGCCTGGCGGCAGGCTTCTTCCGCTTCCTCATAAGAGGGGAGAGAGGACACCGCTTCAGAAAGGGCAGTTACCTTTTCTTTTGCTTCCTGCGCGGCTTTTTTGGCCTGCTGTACCTGCTGGGCGTCTTTTTCAGCAGCTGCGTATTGCAGTGCCTGCTTATGGTTTTCCAGGGCGGACAGCCGCTCTTCCAATTCTGTGCGACGGCTTTCCAGATTCTGGGTTTGGGTTTGCAGATCCTGCAGCTCCCAAAGCTGGTTTTGCAGCTTTCCGCGCTCTGCTTCTGCCTCCGGAATCAAACCGTTGGCCCGGTTGGAGCGGCACTTGTTCTTCAAATCCCGCAGGGTTTGACTGAGCTTGTCGGCATCGCCGCTTTCATCACCGGTGGTTACCAGATTGTTTAGTCTGCGCCGCAGGGCATCGTCCTGGGTTACCGGCAGATCCGCCAACCGCAAAAAGCCTGCCCGCAGGAAAACATTCCGCTCCACACCCAAAAGGGTCTGGCCACAATTGGCGGCGGTCAGCTCCGGAACATCGATGCCGGTTTGCGTTTCGTAGGCGCGAAAATCACCTAGCGGTGTGCGGGGATTAGAGCTGCGCTCAATGGTAATGTCCCGGCTGTTCCAGCAAAGGTCAATTTTGCCGGACATAGGGCTGCCGGACCAGGGCGCATAGCGCTCCTTGGTGGGGATAGAGCCTTGGGACTCCCGCTCCTTGGTGTCAATACCGTAAAGCATATTCAGCAGGAATGCGCACCAGGTGCTTTTGCCCCATTCATTGGGGGCTTCAATGATGTTCAGCCCCGGCTGTAATTTCAGGGTTTGGTTTTCCAGCTTGCCGAAGGTGGCAGTCATAGCGTAAATTCTCACGGCAAAACCACCTCCTGACCGTCCAAAATGCTCCGGCAGATCCGGGCGGCAAGGGTTGCTCTTTGAGAAAGAACCTCACTGGGAGAATCTGCAGATTCTTTTAATGCGGCAAACAGCATACCCTCCAGGGTGTCGCTGTCAATACTGTCCCAAAGCTCCGGCAGGGGGAGGGTGGCATCCCGCAAGGTCAGATTGGGGATGTGGGAGAACTGCTTTGCCAGAGCGTCCATATCCAGCTTGTCGCTGTAGCCGGTAATGGTAATGCGGTAAAAGTCGCTGTTTTCAATGGCGGGCAGCACACCGGCCAGCGCCGCAGCGGCATTTTCACCGGCATCCACCGTTTCGTCATAAAATCTGGGGGTGTCCAACGGAACAAACTCTGCTTTGACAGTGTCGTCTACCGTAGCGATGATCACGCCCTTTTCACCCAGTTCATCAAAGCCTCTGCCCATCGGGCAGCCGGGCCACAGGCACAAGGTGTTTCCGGCGTTTATGCTGCCCTGCTTGTGGATATGACCCAACGCCACATAATCAAGCTGGCAAGCCTGCAGCTGTGCTTTGGTGATGGGGAAATAAGTGGACTTTGTGGCGGCATCTGCGTGGAATACACCGATCTGGTGTTTTTCTGCGCCTTCTACCTGAAAATGCTTCAAAAGACCGGGGCAGTCCATTCCTTCGTAGCCACAGCCGTAAATACGGCAATCAAGCGCCGGGAAGACGATGCTCTCGATTTTCGACTTCGTGAAAATATGTACATTTTCCGACCAGCCTTCTGCCAGATAGGGGCTGCCGGGGGCGCAGAAATCGTGATTGCCCGGGGTGATGATCACCGGGATGCGTAGCTGCGCCAGGGCGCTTTGTACAGAAAGCACTGTCTCCCGGGAGACAGTGCCGTCAAACAAGTCGCCGGCCAGGAGCATAAGGTCGCAATTTTCCTCCTTGCAGAGGGCGACGATCTTTTCCGGGATCTGGCGGCTTTCTTTCTGCAAAACCGCAGCAGCGGCGCTGTCGATGCCGGACATTGGTGCGTCCAGATGCCAGTCGGCGCTGTGTAGAATTTTAATCACAAATATCCACCCTTTCTACGCTGCGGCAAAGGCCGCTGTCGGTATCGATGGTAAATAAAACCGCTTCCAGCTTAGTCTCGCCCTCTGCCCAGCGGTAACGCTCCGGCAGATCGCCCCGGAACCTGGCAATGGACAACCGGGGCTGGATGCCCAAAACCGAGTGCTTCGGTCCGGTCATACCCAAGTCCGTTACATAGCCTGTTCCCTGGGGAAGCACCTGGGTGTCAGCAGTAGGCACATGGGTGTGAGTGCCCCACACGGCGCTGACTTTTCCGTCCAGCATATAGCCCATTGCCAGCTTTTCAGAGGTGGCCTCTGCGTGAATCTCCACCAAAATCAGCTTCGTGTCAATTTCTTTGAGAATTTTTTCTACCGCCAGGAAGGGATTGTCCGGGCCGTAGTCCATATTGCAGCGGCCCTGCAGATCGATGACAGCAACCTGACCCTTTTGGGTGTCGTAAACACCCCAGCCATACCCAGGCGCCTGGGGGGCATAGTTGGCGGGACGCAGCACACGGCGGTTGTCGTCCATATACTGGGCGATCTCCTGCTTGGAGAAGGTGTGGTTGCCCATAGTGATCACATCCGCTCCGGCATCAAAGATATCCTCCGCCTGCTGGGGCGTCATACCCACAACAGCGGCGTTCTCTCCGTTGACCACCACAAAATCCGCATTTGTTTGCCGCTTCAGGTAGCGCAAACTGTGGCGAACCCGGTCCATACCCGGTTTTCCCACCACATCGCCAACGGCAAGCACTCTCAAATCCATACAAATTCCTCTTCCTAAAAATCAGATAATGGAGTCCCAAAAATTAAGGACTCCATTATACACAATTTTTTATCAAATAGCAACAAATTATCGCTGATATTCGAACTCCATATCGTAAATATTTACAACATCGCCGTCCTGAATGCCCATTTCCTCCAATCGGACAAACAAACCGCATTTATGCAGCAGCCGGTCAAAGTAATTCCGGGATTCATAGTCGTCAAAATTGATGTTGACGATGATCTTTTCCAGCCAAGTGCCGCTGACCACCCAGGTGTTGCCCAGATGCTCAATTTCCAGGGCGTTGGGATCACCGCTTTCCTCAATAACCTCCACATAGTCCGGCTCATACACGGTGATGGGGGGGAGGGTGCGCAGCTTTTCGGCAATGATGCGCATCAGATTCCGAGTGCCCTGGGTAGTAACCGCGGAGATCTCGTAAAGCTCACAGCCGGCTTCTTCCACATGCTTACGCAAACGCTCCAGGTTGTCCGACTCCGGCATTAGAATGTCGCACTTGTTGGCAACCACGATCATCGGCCGGTCGCCCAGGTCTACGCTGTAATCCTTCAGCTCGGCGCAAATGGCGTCAAAATCCTCTACGGGATCTCTGCCCTCGCAGCCGGACACATCCACAATGTGTACCAGCAGCCGGCAGCGGTCAATGTGCCGCAAAAAGTCGTGGCCCAGACCTGCGCCCTCTGCCGCGCCTTCGATAATGCCGGGAATGTCCGCCATAACAAAGGAAACGCCTTCGTCCACATAGATCACGCCCAAATTGGGAAACAGGGTGGTGAAGTGATAGTTGGCAATTTTTGGGCGGGCATTGGAGGTAACGGACAGCAGGGTAGACTTGCCCACATTGGGAAAGCCTACCAGACCCACATCTGCCAAAAGCTTCAGTTCCAGAATGATATCCCGCTCCTGGCCGGCTGTACCCACCTTTGCAAAACGGGGTACTTGCCGCGTGGCGGTGGCGTAGTGGTTGTTGCCCCAGCCGCCCCGGCCGCCTTTTGCAATGATATGGTCTTCGCCGGTGGACATATCCACAATGATCTGATTGGTTTGGGCATCCCGGACCACAGTGCCCCGGGGCACTTCAATGATCAGCGGTTCGCCCCGCTTGCCGCTCATATTCCGGCCCTGGCCGTTCTGGCCTGCCTGGGCGGCATACTTGCGCTTAAAACGGAAATCCAAAAGGGTAGTCAGATTGCCATTGACCCGCAAGATCACACTACCGCCGTGTCCACCGTCGCCGCCATCCGGACCGCCGGCAGCCACATACTTTTCCCGGTGGAATGCAACCGCGCCGTCGCCGCCGCGACCACCGCAGACGGTGATGCGCACTTTATCTACAAACATAGAAAAACCTCCTTGGGTTTACACGATCATAAATAGCAATCCGCAGATAAACATTTATCATAGTGTAAACAAGAACGGGCTGCCGCATTCATTTGCAGCAGCCCATTACAAGCATACAAAAACCGTGATTATTGCTCTACAGCGTAGACAGAGCACTGACGACGATCCTTACCCTTGCGCTCGAACTTGACAGTACCGTCAATCAAAGCAAACAGAGTGTCATCGCTGCCGATACCGACATTGACACCGGGATGGATGTGAGTGCCTCTCTGGCGAACCAGAATGTTGCCAGCCAGAACGAACTGACCGTCAGCACGCTTTACGCCCAGACGCTTAGCCTCGGAATCACGA
>JAZLAB010000030.1:0-6191 GCA_045612985.1 Faecousia sp. | reverse complement strand
CAGCGCCGTGATGCTGTCTGCCTTTACCTCGCTGTGTTCGCCGGTCTCGGTGTTATACATTCTTACATAGAACTGCTTCACACCGGACTGTCTTACAGAAATGCCCGTTGCCATTGCCTGTTCTCTATCAGATGTATAGGCGATTACCTCAAGGCTTCCGGTTTCTGTTCCCTTTACCGGCAAGCCATCGGCTGCGGCATAGGCATCGGCATCCCAGTACAGCACCTCAATGTTGTCTGCAAACATCCCCTTCAAGGTGAAGCCCAGGCCTGTCTGGTCCTTCATCAGAAGAGAGCTGCCGCCCCACTGAGCAAAGTTTGTGCTGTATTCAGGCTGAATAACTTCAAGCTGATCTACTACCAGTGCGTTATCCGCCTCGGTCCATTCCACATCCGTAGACAAATTGTGCTTTTCAAGAACTGCGTCAAAGTTTTCCACATGTGCTTCTACGCCATTTTCTTCCGCCAGATACAGCTGGGCATACTTGGCAAACCGCAGCATGGCCTCTACAGACTTCTTGCTGTTCTCCTGCTTGCTCTTCGTCAGAATATCGTCTGCGTACTGCCATACGGAGTATCGATCAGGCTCACCGTACACATACTCTCCGTCGATCACAACATAAGGAATCGTATAAAACTCCAGGTGCAGTTCTCTGGGCTTCAGACCCACATTCTTTGCTAAGTACTTTCCGTCCTGCTTAAACAGCTCCACATCGTACACCGTTTCGCTGGTATAATGCGTTTTGTTCGCTTTGGCTGCGTTGAAGGCATCCACTTCCGCCTCGTACTCACTCACTTCGAAGATCAGAGCGCCGCGATAAGTGATTTCAACGCCCGTTTCATCGATGATAAAGTGACTCTGGATCTGGATCTTATCCTTGTACAGTACAGAATGGGTCACCTTTTCATCGAAAATATTCAGCTGCGGTGCATCTTCATGTTCTATTTCCACAACGCTGTAGACCACCGCTCGATATGCGGTATCATAGGTTGCAACCACCACATTGCCATTGGCAGCAACTGTACAACCGGGATCACCCACTTGACCATTAGCGGCAGAAGCATAGATCACCTCAGCATCAGTATCATTCCAGCCTTTGTTGAGGTTGAATACCTTACCGTAAGTCTTTGCGCCATCAGTCCAGGTTGTGTATACATTGTATTTGTCAATAACGGCAAAGCCCGTCTTTGCAACAGTGCCGGCCTCATTGGCGATCAACTCCCAGGTCTGGCCACGATCATTCGACTTCAGGATCGTGCCGTTGCCGCCGCAGAAGGCATACACAGTATTGCCGTCAGGATCGGGGGCTACCAGAGAAACCTCGGTAATACCGGTAATTTCTGTGGGTGCAAGGTTGGGAATTGTGTTGGCGTTCCCCTGGGTCCATGTCTGCAGCTGAGCGTTCCAGCTCATAGCAATGGCATAGCAGCCTGTGCCGTATGCAGGAACCAGAATATTTCCGCCGGAGAATACCGCAATATCTCCATCTTTCTTCTGAGCTCCGGTGATCTTCTGGGGTTCATTCCAGGTATAACCGCCGTTGTCATTTCGGGCACCGGTGAGCATCCACAAATCGGAGCTGGTCGTCTGGGCACCGTTCTCATCGTAATAACGGATCCAGAAGGTCAGGATCACCACCTGCTCCACATCACCGTCGTTGTCGAAGTCCACAGAAACGGTGGCCAGGTTGGGATCCCGGGGATCGGCCATAGCAATGTAGTTCTCTCCGGATTTTGTACCGACCCGCTCATAGCGGTCATAAATGTCCACAATGCCCCACTTTTCCAGCTGCAGCTCATCAATCACCAGGACGGGCTTGGTTTCATTCCAGCTGGTACCGTCGTTGGCGCTTTCATACAGCTTCAGCCAGCCGGCGCCGCTTTCCATGGCGCTGTAGAAATCATTGTTGGCTTCCCCATAGGTTTTGGGTGTGTGGACAGCATTTTGGTACACAACGGAAAGCATCTCGCCATTGGCCAAGGCCTTCACATCCGGGAAGTACAGCTTCTGCGGCACCTGCGTCTGAATGGATGCAGTAACCTCGTCTTCTGCATTCTCCGGCTTCACAGGCGTTTCCACCGTCAGCTTTTCGGGCATATCGGTAATTTCAGAAACCGCCTCAACCGCCGCAATGATCTTTGGCAGATCCGCGTCGGAATATTTGTATGTCAGATCAGACTTTTTGATGATCGCCGCAATGGCTTCCTCGGTAAAAACCTCCTCCAGGTCCAGAGTTGCGTCCCTGCCGGCCAGCTCCAGCTGATCATAAAGGGTCTTCAGCGTGTTCATGCCAACAACCAAGCGACCGATGTCAAGGCTCAAATGATAGCCGTCACGAGTCAAATCCCGGTCGTGGGTAGTAATTGTCTTGCGCAGATTCTGAATTGCGGCACCATTGAACAGGCAGCCGTCAAAGCCCCAGCCCAGACCACCGCCCAGGTTGTTGGGATTGGAGCTGCTAAAGGGTGCATCCTCGCCCACAATCATGGCATCCACAGCCTGGATGATGGCATTATACATGACCTTCTGGTTGGCGCCGTAATACTCAGCGAAGGTGGCGGCTGCTGCACCGGAATCCATGCCATCTTCCAAAGCCCAGGTCATGTTCCAGTACAGCTTGGCCTCGGGCCGTACATCTTCCAGATAGTCCACCAGATATTCCAGGTCCGCATTATAGGTGTTCTGCAAAGCGGCGTTGGTGCTGCTCTGGTGCAAAACAATAACATCCCAAAGCTGAGATTCCACCACCTCGGATATAGTGAACTTACCTTCCTGGCTAACGAGCCAGTTGGAGGAAGAAGCCAGCTTAAAGTAGATATAGTCCGGCACATTGTGCGCCAGATTATAGGCGTGGTGGCTCAGCCTTGCGGAGCCGCGGTACAGGTATGCAGTCTCCACATCTGCGCCTGCGATTTCTGCAAGGGTGCTGACATATTCCAGGGTATCGGCGGAGAAGGAGTTGCCGATAAACAGAACCTTCAAGGGATTGATGCCGCCCACCTGAATATTGATGGAGTCAATATGCTCGGTTTCGTTGCCTTCTGCGTCAATGACCATAGCTGTGACTCTGGCAGTGCCGGCGCCTTGGTATGTCAAAACGCCATTGTCCACAGTAACAACATTTTCATTGCTGGTACGCCAGGAAACGGTGTAGTTAGGAACTGTAACCACATCCGTATCTACAGTCAGCGGCAGGGTCTCTGTCTTGCCCACCTGGGTGTTGGGAACGTGAATATCGTCACCAATGTCCACGCCGGTAGTAAGGCAAACCTTCAACTGTGTTTCAAAGGTGATATTGGTTTTGTTGCCCCGAATATCCAGCAGGGTCAGCGTCAACTTAGTAGCGCCTTCGGAAGCGGTAGTATCCTTGGCATCCTTATAGCCGGCAACAAACTTCCCAACGGCATTGGTATAGCCAAGCTCAGCATTTTCAACTTCATAGCTGTAGGTAGGCTTAGGCATCTGATTTGCCGCACTGCCGGTGGGCAGATCGCCCAAAACATCTCCGGACTCAACCACCACAGAATCTTCCATGGCCATGGTCACAGATTTCGTCAGGCTGATGTTGTCCAGGCTAAGTATATCCGTCCGGGCTGCATTACCTGCAACCAGATCAACACGGAGGGTGTTTGCGCGTTCCAGGATCTCAGCATTAATAGATGCGTCTGTCACGGTCGCAGAACGCTTTGCGCTCTCATTTCCTGCCGGCCAAATGGAAATAGACGCCTGACCCAGAGAAAGGGTATATTCCAAAGTATACCAGGTATCAAAGCTTAATTTCAACAAGGAACTGTCTGCATTCCTAATATAATTCGCACCGCCGATTCGTGCGCCGTTATTGCCTGTGCCAATATAAGCCAGCACAGCGCCCTCCTTTGCACTGCCTCCTGCCAGAGAAACTGCCAGGATGGGTGCGGTGGTCTCGCCGGAATCAAATCGGAAATCCATTTTCAGGGTATAGGGACCGCTGACACCATTAGAGGTCATCAGCCTTCCCGTCTTGCCTTTGACAGAGGTGATTTTCAAATACTGGTTATTGCCCTCTTTTACAATGTCATACAGAGCATGGCTGGCATCCGTTGCGCTGCCATGGTTGCTGGATGCAATATTCCAGTAACGAGCTGCTGCGCCGGAAGTAGCGGCGGCAAAGAAAGCGTCTGTACCTGCCTCATAATCAAAGGACTCAGTAAACATCACCCAGTCCTTGGGCTCATAGCCTTTCACTGTATAATAATAACCGCTAGACTGCTTCTCAAATACCGTGTTGTCCAAGATGCTTAACGGGCTTTGAGATGTAATGCTTGCGCCGAAGCTCAATGCGCCAATCGTCGCAGTGGGAAGGGCATTGGCCTGGGTCGTATCAACAAACACATTGTCCACCACACTGGTGCCGGTTACCCGGAACTGTGCGGTAACGGAAGCATCGCCACCTACATAAACGCCTCTGCCCGATGGTGCAGAGTTGTCGGTGATGCTGCCGCCGGACATATTAAATACGCCCCGGGCGACATACACACCGCCGCCCTTGGCCGTCGCGGTATTGTCCGTAATGGAACCACCGGTCATGGTAAAGCTTGCACCGCTGTATCCGTCTACACGAACACCGGCGCCACCGGTGTGCTTAAAGCCGGTAATAGTGCCGCCTTTCAAGGTAAAAGATGCATACTGATAGATCGACACACCCGAATAACTTGCCGTACCACTGCCTTCAATGGAACCGCCGGTCTTGCTATCCTGGATCGTCAGGTCTGCAGGAGCTGCGCTGGTTCCCTTGACCGTAAATGCACCCTTCTCTGCGGTGATGGTATAGCCAGCCAGATCCAGCACGGTTGTGCCGGAAACAGCAATCGCATCTTCCAAAGTCACATTCCGAAGAAGTGTGATTTTCTGGCTGCCGGCTTCTGTGATAGCCAGGCTCAGGGCTGTATATTTCCTGCCATCAGCAGCCTGCGCTACATAGCTTTCTTCAGCAGGGGGTGCTTTATAGGTATATGTATAGACACTGCCCTCTTTGGTTTCCTGAACAGAGTTGTCTCCATTCACCAAAGACAGCTTGCTGGTAGTGACAATCTCCGCCCCGGAAGTCAGATTCTTTACCACTGCGGCTGTGGAAATAACGCCGTCATCGAACACAGCATTCTTGGAAAATGTGGCAGAACCATTAAACACATTCACACTGGGCATTGTGTTGCCCGAAGGGGTATTGCCGCTGATCTCGCCGCCGTACATAAAGAACTTGCCGCCGCCATTAACGAGAACACTGTGACCGGAAGCGACACCGGTGGATGTGGATTTATTACCAGAGATCAAGCCGCCATGCATATTAAACACAGCCGATGCGTTTTCCAGGCGTACTGCTGCGCCGCCTACTGCAGAAGTCTTCTTGGTAAGCTTGCCACCGTAAAGATTAAAAGTAGCATTATTCCGGACAGAAATTAAGGTATCGCAGCCGCTGGCGGTTTTGTTGGTGCCGTCCACTGCGCCGGTTGCACCTTGGCTGCAATCGCAAATATCCAATGTTACCGTACCGGTAGAAACACCTACATTAAATATGTTACCACTGCCGCTGCCGAAAATGGTGTTGCCATTTAAGCAGATGTGCAAGTTGTTTTCAACGTTAATATAGCCGGACAATTCAATATTGCCGGTCAAGACATACTTGCCGCCGGCCTTCAGCTTATTCACAACATCTGTGGTGCTGCTGTTAATGGCAACCCAGCCATCACCGGCTGCATGTGTGCCGTGCTGTCCGCAACTTTCCCCTTGCGTGGTGGTTGTAGCCTCTGCAAAGGTGAACAGCTGCATTGCCGGTGCCATACCGAAGATCATCGCCAGACACAAAAGCAACGATACAAAACGCAAATAGTTTCTCATGTTCTCTCCTCCTCGACGAATCCGCAAAACGCTTATTTTGCTTAAATTTTATTATAGTATAAATTCGTGAACAAAGCAACTGTTTTCTTGTTAACTAATGGTTCTTGCTTTCCTGTTTTTGCAAGATTTACCGATAAGAAGCACTTATAATACAAACCAAAGCGGTAAAAATACTGTTGCGGAAAGAAAATGCTTTCTCAGGAAGGCGTTGGACTTCCGAAGAAAGCGAAAGGAGAAATAAACTATGAAGAACAACAACCAGATCAATGTGCCCCAGGCTCGTGAGGCTATGGACAAGTTCAAGATGCAGGCAGCTT
>JAZLAB010000029.1:0-11745 GCA_045612985.1 Faecousia sp. | reverse complement strand
TGCTGCCAATACACTGGAGAAGGACTTTGAAGGCGCTACCGGCAACATCGAAGCTGCCAAGAAGGTAGGCGCTGCTCTGGCCGAGCGTGCCAAGGCAAAGGGCATCGAAACAGTCGTTTTCGACCGCGGCGGTTATATTTTCCACGGCCGTGTTGCTGCCCTGGCTGAAGGCGCTCGCGAAGCCGGTCTGAAGTTCTAAGGTAGAGGAGGAAAAGAAATGGCTTACGAAAAGACTCCTAGAAATGAAGCTCCCGAGCTCATTGAGAAGGTCGTTTACCTGAACCGCGTCAGCAAGACCGTTAAGGGCGGCCGTGTCATGAAATTCTCCGCTCTGGTTGTCGTTGGTGATGGTAAGGGTACTGTCGGCTACGGCCTGGGTAAGGCTGCTGAAGTTTCCGAAGCAATTATCAAGGGCATCGCAGATGCCAAGAAGAACATGGTTAAGATCGCGCTGTCCAACGGCACGATTCCCCACGAAGTTGTCGGTATTTACGGCGCAGGCGCAGTTATGCTCAAGCCCGCTCCCGAAGGTACCGGTGTGATCGCCGGCGGCGCTGTCCGTGCGGTTATGGAAGCTGTTGGCATTCGCAACATCTGCGCTAAGTGCCAGCGCTCCAACAACCCCCAGAACGTTGTTAAGGCAACTATGGAGGGTCTGAAGTCCCTGCGCTCTCCCGAGCAGATCGCTGCTATCCGTGGTAAGCGCGTCGAAGAAATCGTTGGTTAAGGAGGGCAATTAGCATGGCAAACTTGAAAATTAAGCTTGTTAAGAGCCTGAATGGCCGTCTGGTAAAGCATATTGCTACTGCCGAGTCCCTGGGCTTGCGCAAGATCGGCCAGGAAACTATCCAGCCTGACAACAACCAGACCCGTGGCAAGATCGCCAAGATCGGCTATCTGCTGCAGGTTACCGAAGTAGAATAAGGAGGAGACAAGTATGAAACTTCACGAACTTGCTCCTGTCGCTGGCTCCACTTTTGAGGGCAAGCGCAAGGGCCGTGGCGTCGGTACCGGCAACGGTAAGACCGGCGGTCGTGGCCACAAAGGTCAGCATGCCCGCTCCGGCGGCAAGACCCGCGTTGGTTTCGAAGGCGGTCAGATGCCTTTGGCACGCCGTATTCCCAAGCGTGGCTTCAACAACATCTTCGCAAAGCCTCTGACTGCTGTCAATGTGGCAGCTCTGAACTGCTTTGAAGACGGTGCTGTTGTAGATGCAGCTGCCCTGATCGAGAAGGGCATCCTTTCCAATTGCCCCTACGGTCTGAAGGTTCTGTCCAACGGTACCCTGACCAAGAAGATTACCGTTAAGGCAGCAGCTTTCTCCGAGACTGCCAAGGCTAAAATCGAGCAGGCAGGCGGAAAGGCCGAGGTGGTGTAATTGTTTAGCACACTGGCGAATGCTTGGAAAATTCCCGAGCTGCGCAAAAAGTTAATGTTCACCGTGCTGATTCTGTTGATCTATCGGCTCTGCAGTGTGATTCCTGTACCCTTCATCGACGCAGCACAGTTGGCCACCTACTTTGAAAGCACGCTGTCTAACACAATTCTGGGCTTGTACGATGCTATGTCCGGTTCCGCCTTCTCTACGGCAACCGTTCTGGCATTGGGCATTCAGCCCTACATCAACGCCTCTATTATCATCCAGCTTCTGACCATTGCCATTCCCGCTCTGGAGCGTATGGCAAAGGAAGAAGGCGAGGAAGGTAAGAAGAAGATTGAGCGGATCACCCGCTACACCACAGTCGGCTTGGGCCTGCTGCTGGGCTTTGCGTATTACACTATGATGCGCAACTATGAGTCCCAGGGCCTGACCCTGATCACCGGCGAAGGCTTCCTGCCCGCGGCTGTCATTATTCTGGCATTTGCTGCAGGTTCCTGCTTCGTTATGTGGATGGGTGAGCAGATCACCGAGTTTGGTATCGGCAACGGCATCTCTATGATCCTGTTTGCAAATATCATTTCCGGCCTGCCCGGCACACTGTCCAGACTGCTTGGTATGGATTGGTGGGTTGCAACCATCATTGCTGTTGCAATGCTGCTTTTGGTGGTCTTTATTGTATTTATCAACGATGCAGAGCGTCGTATTCCCATCCAGTATGCAAAGCGCGTTGTAGGTCGCAAGGTCTATGGCGGTCAGAACACCAACCTGCCTATCAAGGTATCTATGTCCGGTGTTATGCCTGTTATCTTTGCTTCCTCCATCTGCTCCATCCCCGCAACCGTGTGCGCATTCGTTCCCGGTTGGACCGAGGGCTGGTGGTACGAGAACGTGTGGAGCTCCAACAGCTGGGCATACTTCGCAGCATATATTCTGATGATCTTCTTCTTCAGCTGGTTCTACTCCACCATTCAGTATGATCCTGTGGAGATCTCCAACAACCTGAAGAAGAACGGTGGCTTCATCCCCGGCTTCCGCCCGGGCAAGCCTACCTCTGATTTCATTCAGAAGGTGATCAACAAGATCGTTGTCTTTGGCGCGATCTATCTGGCGATCGTTGCCGGTCTGCCGATTCTGGCCGGTAACCTGATGACCAGCGTTCAGAATCTGGCCATCGGCGGCACTTCCGTCATCATCGTTGTGGGCGTTGCCCTTGAGACGGTGAAGGCTCTGGAAGCTCAGATGCTTATGCGGCATTACAAGGGCTTCCTGGATTAAGCCGGAGGCAGGATTTATGAATATGATCCTGTTAGGCGCTCCCGGCGCCGGTAAGGGGACACAGGGTGAGCTGCTCTCCAAGCGGCTTCAGATTCCCACCATTTCAACCGGGAATATGCTCCGGGAGGCCATGGCAAATGGCTCTGACCTGGGCAAACAAGTGAAACAGTATATGGACGAGGGCGCCCTTGTTCCCGACGATGTGATTATGTCCATCGTTGCCGAGCGGGTAACACAGCCTGACTGCAAAAATGGTTTTATCCTGGACGGGGTGCCTCGCACCCTGGCACAGGCCCAGGCCATTGATGCAAAGGGCGTGGCCATCGACTATGTAGTGTCTCTGGAGGTTGAAGACGAGAAGATCGCCAGCCGTATGGCCGGCCGGAGAGTTTGCACCGGTTGCGGTGCCAGCTACCACATCGTCAACAAGCCTACCAGAACCGAAGGCGTCTGCGATCTGTGCGGCGCAACCGTAGCCATCCGTAAGGACGATCAGCCGGAAACGGTGATGCGTCGGCTGGAGGTCTACCACGCAAGCACAGAGGTGCTCAAGGACTACTACAAGGCCCAGGGAAAGCTGTGCCTGGTTTGTGGCGACCAGAGCATCGAAGATGCCTATCGGGATATCCTCCGGGCGTTGGGGAAAACAGTATGATAGCAATCAAAAACGGACAAGAGCTCCAGTTGATGCGGCAGGCCTGTGAAATTACCGCGGCAGCCCGTGCCTTGGCAGGGGAAATGGTAAGACCTGGCGTAAAAACGAAGGACATTGACAAGGCTGTGCGCGATTATATCGTGAGCCGGGGCGCAAAACCGTCGTTCCTGGGCTATCACGGCTTCCCGGCAAGTACCTGCATCAGTGTCAATAGCACAGTCATTCACGGCATTCCCGGCGGCTATGTGCTGCAGGAAGGGGATATCGTGTCTGTGGATGTGGGCGCTTTCTACAAGGGATTCCATGGCGATTGCGCAGCGACTTTTCCCTGCGGTACCATCAGTGCCGAAGCCCAAAAACTGATCGAAGTGACGAGGCAGAGCTTCTTTGAAGGCATCCGCTTCGCCCGCAAAGGACACCGTGTGTCCGATATCTCCCACGCCGTTCAACAGCATGTGGAGTCTAACGGTTTTTCAGTTGTGCGCACATTCGTAGGTCACGGCGTTGGCGCGCAGCTTCACGAGGAACCGGAGGTGCCGAATTTCGGCGCGCCCGGTCGTGGGCCAAGATTACTGCCCGGCATGACCCTGGCCATCGAACCGATGGTCAATGCAGGCGTTTATGATGTGAAGGTCTTAAAAGATGGCTGGACCACCGTAACTGCTGATGGGCTTTTCTCGGCGCACTATGAAAATACTGTACTCATCACCGACGGGGAGCCGGAAATACTCACCGTCGACGAAGGACTTTGATTATGGACCCTGATAGTATATTAGAATTCATGATTGCAGACGTGGTCAAATCCCTGGCCGGACGGGACGCAGGTAAGCTTTACTATGTGCTTGACACAGAGGGCGATTACCTGATCCTGGCCAACGGAAAAGACCGCTCCTTAGAAAAACCAAAACGTAAGAAGCGTAAACACGCAAGTAAGGTCCTTCGCTCTGAGACCAGAGTCGCCGAAAAACTTCGCAGTGGCGACAAGGTGCTCAACAGCGAATTACGAAGAGACCTGGCCTATCACAGCCAGGAAATGCAAAGTAAAGCCTCAGGAGGTTAATAAGCTTTGGCAAAAGACGACGTAATCGAAATTGAAGGCATTGTTGTCGACAATCTGCCGAACGCAATGTTCAAAGTGGATATCGGCAATGGCCACACCATTCTGGCAACCATTTCCGGCAAGCTCCGTATGAACTTTATCAAGATCTTGCCCGGTGACAAGGTAACCGTACAAATGTCTCCCTACGATCTGACCAGAGGCCGGATCACCTGGAGAAATAAGTAACACACAAGAGAAACATCTCTATTGGAGGTTAAAACAGTATGAAAGTAAGACCGTCCGTTAAACCCATGTGCGAAAAATGTAAGATCATTAAGCGCAAGGGTCGCGTTATGGTAATTTGCGAAAACCCCAAGCATAAGCAGAGACAAGGTTAATAGGAGGTGCTGAAAGAATATGGCTCGTATATCTGGTGTTGACCTTCCCCGTGAGAAGCGGATTGAAGTCGCGTTGACGTATATCTACGGCATCGGTCCTGCTCGTGCAGCAAAGGTATTGGAACTGACCGAAATTGATCCCGACATTCGCGTCAAGGATCTGACCGAAGATCAGGAAGCAAAACTGCGTGAGACCATCGAAAGCAACTACGCAATCGAAGGTGATCTGCGTCGTGAAGTCGCTATGAACATCAAGCGTCTGAGCGAAATCGGTTGCTACCGTGGCGTCCGTCATCGTCGTGGCCTGCCCGTGCATGGCCAGCGTACCAAGACCAATGCCCGTACCCGCAAGGGTCCCAAGAAGACCATTGCTAACAAGAAGAAGTAAGGAGGGATATGTAACATGGCTAAGGCTACTAAGAAAGTTGTAAAGCGCCGCAGAGAGCGCAAAGTAGTTGAAAAGGGCGCGGTGCATATCCGTTCCTCTTTCAACAATACCATGGTAACCATCACTGACCTGGAAGGTAACGCTCTTTCTTGGGCTTCCTCCGGCGGCCTGGGCTTCCGTGGTTCCCGTAAGTCTACTCCCTTTGCCGCACAGACCGCAGCCGAGACTGCTGCCGCTGCTGCCAAGGAGTATGGCCTCAAGACTGTTGAAGTCTACGTCAAGGGCCCCGGCCAGGGACGTGAGGCTGCTATCCGGGCTCTGCAGACCGCAGGTCTGGAAGTCGTAATGATCAAGGACGTAACTCCCATTCCTCACAATGGTTGCCGTCCTCCCAAGAGACGTCGTGTCTGATTTAGGTATAGGAGGAATTATACGATATGGCTAAGAATATGCAGCCCGTGCTGAAGCGTTGCAGAACGCTGGGCGTTTCTCCTGCCGCAATGGGTTACAGTAAGACTTCCAACAAGAACCCCGGCGGACAGAGAAGAACTAAAAAGTCTGAGTATGCTGCTCAGCTGACCGAAAAGCAGAAGGTTAAGTTTGTTTACGGCATTCAGGAAAAGCAGTTCCGGAACTACTACGACAAGGCTACCCGCGCTGAAGGCAACACCGGTGAAGTGCTGCTGACCTTCGTGGAGCGCAGACTGGACAACGTCGTGTATCGTCTGGGTTTTGCAAACTCCCGCCGTCAGGCTCGCCAGCTGGTAAATCATGGTCATTTTACTGTTAATGGCAACCGTGTCAACATCCCCAGCTTCCTGGTGAAGCCCGGTGATGTGGTTGCTGTCTGCGAGAAGAGCGTGTCCAACGCTTTCTTCAAGGCTCTGAAGGAAGCTGACGCTTTCGTTGCTGCTCCCAAGTGGCTGGATCGCGATAAGAACAATCTGGTCGGCAAGGTCGTGGCTATGCCCACCCAGGCCGATATCGACTTCGAGATCGCTGTCCACCTGATCGTCGAGTTGTACTCCAGATAATCGACACCCTGGTTTATCCAAACGTAAGCATCTGTGGGGGTGCATTCTACACCTCACACACTTCATAAGGAGGGTTAAGATTCTATGGTAGAAATTGAAAAGCCTCGCATCACTTGTATTGATGCCCCGGAGGATCCTTCCTACGGCAAGTTCGTCGTGGAGCCTCTGGAACGCGGTTACGGTATGACGCTGGGTAACTCCCTGCGCCGGATTATGCTTAGTAGCCTGCCTGGTTACGCTGCCACATCTGTAAAGATTGCCGGCATCCAGCATGAGTTTTCCACCATCCCCGGTGTTACCGAGGATGTTACCGAGATCGTTCTGAATGTGAAGCGTCTGATTCTGAAGCTCCACAGCCAGGAGATCAAGACCGTGTATATTGACGCAGTTGGCCCCTGTGAGGTTACTGCTGCCGACATCAAGGCTGATGGCGAGGTTGAGATCCTGAACCCCGAGCTGCACATCTGCACTCTGGGCGAAGACGCCACTTTAAATATGGAAATTACACTGTCCCAGGGTCGTGGCTATGTTCCGGCTGACCAGAACAAGACCGCACAGACCGTTATCGGTGTGATTCCCATTGACTCCATTTATTCACCGGTACAGAAGGTGAATTACTCCGTGGAGCCCACCCGTGTCGGCGATAAGACCGACTTCGATAAGCTGACCCTTGAGGTCTGGACGGATTCCACTATCTCCGCCAAGGACGCTGTTTCCCTGGGCGCTCGGATCCTCAGCGACCATCTGACAGTATTTACCAGCCTGTCCGACACCGTCGGCGCCGGTTCTACTGTGGTGGAAAAGGTATCCAACAGCCCGGACACCAAGCTGTCCATGACCATCGATGAGCTGGATCTGTCTGTCCGGAGCTTCAACTGCCTGAAGCGGGCCAACATCAACACCGTTGCTGATCTGATCAGCAAGACCGGTGAGGATATGATGAAGGTGCGTAATATGGGTAAGAAGTCCCTGGACGAGGTACAGAAGAAGCTGGAAATGATGGGTCTGTCCCTGGCCAGTGAGGATTCTGGCAGCAACAATTAAGAGGAGGAAAAGTTCATGTTCGGTACTCGTAAGCTGGGCAAGACCAGCGCACAGAGAAAAGCCCTGCTGCGTCAGCAGGTAACCGACCTGCTGGAGAATGGCAAAATCGAAACTACCTTCTGCCGCGCTAAGGAAGTGCAGCCTGTGGTTGAGAAGATGATCACCCTGGGCAAGAAGGCCGGTTTGGCCAACTACCGCAGAGCTTTGGCTTTTGTAACCAAGGAAGATGTGGTTAAGAAGCTGTTTGATGAGATTGCTCCCAAGTATGCTGACCGCAATGGCGGCTACACAAGAGTAACTCGCACCGGCCCCCGCCGTGGCGACGCTGCCGAGATGGCAGTCATCGAGCTGGTGTAATTCGGTTAATCTATGAAAAAAGAGCGTATCGCATCTGCGATACGCTCTTTTACTTTCGTCAAATTCAATAGATTTATCTGACAGTTTATTAAGAAGATTTTTGAGTGGGTGCTTTTTCCTTATGGTTAGCACGGACAAACACTCGGCATTGTTCAAGGCATATGTCCTGCTGTCCCAGCTCTAAAGAACGGAAGATTCTAAGCAACTCGTCCTCTTTGTGGTTAGCGGTTTTTCCGGTGTAATTGTCAAGCAGGTAATCAATGGACACATGAAAGAACTTGGCGATGGATTTCAAGGTGGCAAAATCCGGCTCGCGTGTGTTTTGTACATAACTGCCCATTGTGGAAGGGGCAATATTCAACTGCGCTGCCAATTTCTTTTGGGTCATATCTCGTTCTTCAATTAATGTACGCAAATTATCTCCAAAACTCATATAATCACCTCGCAATCATTATAAAAGAAAACAAATAATTTTTCTCCGACATCTACATTACGAGTTAACAAAACGCAATACGAGTATTATAATATAGTCAATGTTACGCAAAACTGCCGGAAATTCGGCGAACTAAAAGAAGATGTGAGCAAGGGCATTGTTTGGTAAGCTATAAAGATACAATCTAGAGAATGCAACTGAAAGATACACAGTTTCTTCCGCTAAACTATTGAAAACAATAGCGATTTCAAAGCACCACCTTTTTCGTTGCAGAAGTCTTATCCTGTCGTCGAGAAGCTGTTTTTGTAAAAAAATTCTAAATTTTGCAAAATAAATTTGTTCATTTTGTCAGTTTAAATATATATATAATTGTGTTAAGCGAGGATGTACCTGCATCCCGTGAAACAATATATTTGTGCTGTAAAAGAGGGATATCCCCGGCAATTTATGCGGCACACCTGAAAGGAGAAGAAAGATATGAAAAAATTTTTGGCGCTGAGTTTAGCATTGGTGATGCTTTTCGGCCTGGTGGCCTGCGCCGGCAGTAACCCAACCTCCGACGCAGATGACGACGGTCCTGTCAAGCTGACTATTGGCATTCAACAACATATGAGCGTCTCCAGCTTTGAAGAAAATGCTATGACACAATGGCTGGAAGAAGAATGCGATGTTGACCTGTCTTTTGTGGAATATACCGGATTGCTTGCAGATATTGAAACCAAGCTCTCCACCACCATTGCCGCCAATAAGGAGTTGCCGGATATCTTGGTCGGTCTCAGCATTGGAGATATTCCTCGCCAGATTTACGGCAATAGCGGGTATCTCCTTGATATGCAGGAGTATTTTGACGACAAAGACGGTGCGTCTAAGACCTTCTGGGAGCGCCTTCAAGAACTGTCTGAAACAGATCAGGACACCCTCGTTGCTGAAATGGCAGATGCCGAGACTGGCGCGATTTACGCACTTCCCACGATTAACATTTCCCTTTTTGACGATATGAACTACCAGGCCTGGATCAACAAGGAGTGGCTGGCAAAGGTCGATAAGGATATGCCCACCAACTGTGAAGAGCTGTTGGACGTGCTCAGAGCCTTTGAGAAAACCGACTGCAACGGCAATGGTGTGAATGACGAAGTTCCTCTGGTGGCTTCCGTCAACGGTTATTTGGGTTGTTTTGTTGAAGATTGGATCTTGAATATGTTTACCTGGTACAACAAAGACGCCCCTTACCAGGTTGACGACAACGGCAAGTTGGTCCCCGCTTACACTACCGATGCCTACCGCGAAGGCGTGAAATTCCTTCGTCAACTTTATAAGGAAGGCTTGCTGACCAGCTTGGTATATACCGCTTCCAGTGATGAGCTGAGAAGTATGGCTACCCCCGCAGACGGTGTTGCCAGAGCAGGTATCTTCATTGGCCACCTGAGTTTGCACTCCGTTGACGACAGCAAAGTACTTGATCAGTATGCGCCCCTTAAAACCTGGGGTTACGCCGTCAGCAGACCTATAGGCGCTGGTATGACCAATATGATCTCCGGTTCTTGTAAAAACCCTGACAAAGCTTTCGAGGTTTTGATGAAAATGTGGACCAAGGAAGGTTCTTGGCGTTTGCGTTACGGTGAAAAGGGTTTCAACTGGGATGATCCTGATGAGGGCGCGACCTCTGTTATCGGTAAACCTGCGGAATACAAGCTGCTCTCTGAACATACCGGTGAGGAACATATCAGTACTACCTGGGGTTGGGCTCGCGGCACATTTGTGAACGCAGCCGAAGGTGAAACTGCTCAACTGGCCGACGATCTTGATGCCGGCGTCAGGCGTCGTATGCAAATGCACAGCGAACAGTTGGCCCTGTTTAAGGAAGCAGCAGAAAGCAATCCCGAGGTTACCTGTCCTAAGCTTGTTTACACCCTCCAGGAAAAACAAGAAGTAGAGATGGCGCAGATTAATATTGACAGTCGTATAACGAACTACCGTATGGATTTTGTTACCGGCAAAAAAGATATTAATGACGACGCAGTCTGGGCACAATATCTCAAGGAAATGAAAGAGGACGGACTGGATAAAGTTCTCGAACTGGCCCAGAAGGCTTACGACCGGCAGACAAAAAACAAATAAGTAAATGCACAGGTAGCAACACCCTCAGGAGATCCTTCCTTAAAAGTTTTTAGAAGCTTAAGTAGTATTTTCCTCGACATAAAATCCCTGCGGCGTGTCACCCCTGCTACCTCCCCGCAAAGTGCGCCCCCACCTCGGCGGGGGCGCACTTACACTATGGGACACGCAATGGGACACGTGGGACAAGGGGATGACTTTGTTGCTCCCTAATCCCCGGCTACACGGAAGCATAGTGCCGCTGGTGTAATTCGGTTAATCTATGAAAAAAGAGCGTATCGCATCTGCGATACGCTCTTTTACTTTGTGGATATTTCATAGTTTTGCCTGCCAATTTTTAGCAAATCCGCTGAAATCCCCCCTACATTGCAAAACACCCTTGTGGTATGGCAGTATTTAATGATATTATATAATAAATAAGAAAACAATAGGGGACAAGAGAACTGTCCCCGTGTCTATTAGTTATGATACAGGAGACGAAAGGGGCGTGCCGAATATATGCTAAACAAGGAGATTCAAATAAAAACTAACTTACGAACAATACTTGTGGTTTGCATGCTGCTCATCCTATCGGCTGTGTTGTATTTGACGAATGCAATTCCGAACTTGTTTTTTGCGACAATAACAGCGGGGGCAGATAGAGTCCGTTACCATATATGAACAGAGCGGCGAAAAAAATGCAGTACTGTCGGAGGATGATGTGAAGGCCCTTTGCCAGCTGCTACAGGATGTTCATCTGGAAGGACGCTCTGTACGGCTTTATGCAGCAGAAAACTTCAACCCCCAATACACGGTACAACTGAAAAGTGGCATCGAGTTCGATATTGCCTGTTATTCAGATCACTACATCATAAATGGGAGGGGATATATAGCGGAAGGCGCCCACCATAATAATTTTATAGAGCTTGGAGAGCAGTACCTGGAGCATCTGGACAGCGGGGAGTATTTTCCCAGGGAAACAAACAGGGGGGATCCGCAGTGAATATTTGGACAAAGCCTATTTACATTAAAATACGCATAAGGTTTTTGCTCGTTTTGCTGATTATTCTGGCAATCGTTGTTGCCGGCGTGGTACTGTATAAAAACTATGTGTTTCACAATCTGTTTTTTAAGACATTGTCTTCAGATAACATAGAATCTGTCAGTGTTTACGGTTATTATGGAAAAGGCCCAACTGCACTATCCCCACAGGAAAAAGAAGATGTGGTTTCTTTGCTTCGCAACATACGTTTAAGAGAAGAACCCTATACAAACTATGGCCTAATAGGGAACAAAGGTGACGGTTACCACATTAGGTTAAAAAACGGAATTAACTTTGATTTGGATTTCTCCGGTGGTGATCCGGGTGTATACATCATAAATAATAAAGCCTACAGTATTGGTTACAGGGAAGATTCGAGCCCTTACCCTGATTTTGAAAATATTCGGTGTTTGGAAGAACTGTACAGTAGGTATGTAGAAAAGTATTATCCCAATGACAAATAGATAGCACAGGGGACGGTTTGCGTGAACCCTAATGAGAAGAAACACCTAAAAAGGCGCATAACAAGTAACCGCAATCCCTCGGCTTGAAAATCAAATTGGGGCAGTATTCATTCTGCTGCTTTTACGGAGTAATTCGGATCG
>JAZLAB010000028.1:0-5148 GCA_045612985.1 Faecousia sp. | reverse complement strand
CCTGAAACCGAAAGGTTTCAGGCCTTTGTTCATTCATCGCAGATAAATTCCGTAATTTCGGATTTCTTGCAGATGATATAGGGATAGCGCTTTCCCAGCTTGCTGCTGTCGCAGAGAATGTACACCTGCCCGGCCTGCTCGGTCAAGACCCGCCGCAGCTGACTTTCCGGCAGAGAGTAGTCGGTGATCAGATGTTCGTCTGCGCCGCCGCAGGATAAAAACAGGGCGTCAAAGTAAAGAGATTTTGCCATTGCAATGGCATACTCGCCGCCAAAGGCCAGGGAGTTGGGAATCAGCTGTCCTCCCAGGGTGTACACCGGAATTCTCTCTTGCCCCAAAAGGGTACAAAGCTCAATGCCATTGGTGTAAACCGTCAGATTCTGAAACTTCTGCAAATAGGGGACCATATGCAGGCAGGTGGAAGAGCCGTCAATAAAGACCACCATATCGTCGCGCAAATGCGCTGCGGCTTTCCGGGCGATCAGGTCCTTTTGCTTGTGGTTTGTCCGCAGACGCAGCTTTAAGGGCGCGTTGCTTCCGTCTTCATACAGCGCTGCGCCGCCGTAGCTGCGCTTGATGTAGCCCTGCTTTTCCAGTTCTGCCAGATTTCTGCGGATGGAAGAGGGACTGATGTACAGCTTTTTGGAAAGCTGCTCGACGGAAACATAGCCGGTTTCTTGTATCAGAGATAGGATCTCTTCTTTTCTTTCTGCTTTCATAATGCCCTCCCGAAAGCTTTTTGCGCGTTTGGAGTGCGTTTCCTCGGAAAATACGCAATTTTGCCGCCGATACTTGCACAATCACGCAATTTGTATTAAAATTATCACAGAATTTGTAAAATGTAAAGCGATAATTTGTAAGGAGTGATCTTGTGGATATTCACTCGCTGTTGAAAGGCGTTGATAACTGCCCTTGCGGACAGAACCACACCTGCCAGATCCAGGCAGTACATATTGAAAAGAATGTTCTCTCCCGCTTGGCGGATCTGTGCCAGGGCTATCAAAACATTGTGCTGGTGGCAGACAACAACACCTATCCCCTTTGCGGCAAGCAGGCAGCGCAGATTTTGGGCGACAGCCTGTCCAAGGAAGTGATCTTCCAGCGCCAGGGCCTTTTAGTCCCCAATGAAGAAGCGGTGGCTGAGATCGAAGCGGCAGTTACGCAAGAAACAGATCTGCTCATCGGCATTGGCTCCGGCGTGATCAATGACCTTTGCAAATATGTCAGCTTCCACCACAAGCTGCCCTACTACATCATCGCAACCGCCCCCTCTATGGACGGTTATGCCTCTACCGGCGCGGCGATGATTATGGAGAATATGAAGATCACCTACACTGCCCACGTGCCGACCGCCATTTTGGCAGATGTGGACATTTTAAAGGATGCGCCGATGGATATGATCCAATCCGGCTTTGGTGATATCATCGGCAAGTACTCCGCCCTGAACGATTGGCTGCTGTCGGAGCTGGTCAACGGCGAGCACCTGTGCCGCTATGTTTACGATCTGGTCTATGACACGGTGCTGAAGACCCAGGATCTGGCCGCCGGTATTCGTAACCGGGAGCCGGAGGCTGTGGGTGCGCTGATGGAGGCCCTTGTGATCGTGGGTATCGCTATGAGCTTTGTGGGCAACTCCCGTCCCGCCTCCGGCAGTGAGCATCACCTGTCTCACTACTTCGAGCTGACCGGCATTCTCAACCACGAGGACTATTTCCTCCACGGCATCGATGTGGTCTATTCTGCGGTGCAGACCCAGCTTCTGCGGGAGCAGATCTTGCAGCTGGAGCAGTTCCCCGAGCAGACTTATATCCACGACCCGGAAAACTGGAAAAAGCAGATTCGTGATATCTACAGCGCGGGCGCGGAAGGAATCATCGCCCTGCAGAACAAAACAGGCTATTACGAAAAGGATTACCCCACCATCTATAAGGAAAAGTGGCAAAAGATCCGGGGAGTCCTTTCCTTGGTGCCCTCCAGCGAAAAGCTGCTGGACATCCTGCAGACCATCGGCCTTTCCTATGCAGATTTTCAAAAGGCCTATGGAGAAGAAAAAATTCAAAAGGGCATTTGGTTTGCCAAAGACCTGAAGGACAGATACACAGTCCTTTGGCTATACTATTTGCTGTTTTATAAGGGATAAAGTGAGGAGATTAAAAATGGAAACAAGACCCTATGTTTCGTGGGAACTGATGAACGACTTTATGGTGGATGTATTCAAGGCTTACGGCGTGCCGGAAGAAGATGCCAAGATCTGCGCGGATGTGCTTTTGGAATCTGACCGCCGGGGCATTGAGAGCCACGGCTGCAACCGCTTTAAGCCTATCTACATCGACCGGATCGAAAACGGCACCCTGCTGCCCAAGACCGAGATCGAAATCTTGAAGGAAACCCCCACCACTGTTGTGATGGATGCCCATAATGGTATGGGTATGGTGGCCAGCTACCGTATGATGGAAATGCTCATCGAGAAGGCAAAGAAGTACGGTATGGCCGGTGGCACCATCACCAACTCCACCCACTACGGCATTGCCGGTTACTGGACCACAATGGCGGAAAAGGCCGGTATGATCGGCATTTCCGGCACCAATGCCCGTCCCTCTGTTGCCCCCACCTTTGGCGTTGAGCCGATGATGGGTACCAACCCCCTGACCTTTACAATGCCCACAGACGAGGAATTTCCCTTCAACTTCGACTGTGCCACCTCCACCGTTCAAAACGGCAAGATCGAGTTCTACGAGCGCAGCGGCAAGCCCACCCCTGCCGGTCTGGTGGTTACCCAGGACGGCAACACTATGACCGACTCCGGTCAGATCCTCAAGGATATGCGCGCCGGAAAGTGCGCTCTGCTGCCCCTGGGCGGCCTGGGCGAGGAGACCGGCGGCTTCAAGGGTTACGGCTTCACCACCATCGTTGAGATCCTCTCTGCGGCGCTGGCAGGCTCTCCCTATATGAAGGCTTTGAGCGGCAAGGATGAAAACGGCAACAACAGAATGTACCGTCTGGGCCATTTCTTCTTCGTCATCAACCCCGAGTTCTTTATGGGCCTGGACACCTTTAAGGAAACGGCAGGCGGCATCTGCCGCGGCCTGCGGGCATCGGAAAAAACGCCTGGCGCAGAGCGGATCTACACCGCCGGCGAAAAGGAATACCTGTCCTGGCAGGAGCGCAAGGACAAGGGCGTGCCGGTAGGGGAGACCGTCCAGAAAGAGATCATCGCCTTGCGGGATAAGCTGAATCTGCCCTACCGCTTCCCGTCCTTTGAAAGGGAATAATTATGGAAAAAGAAAAATGGCTACAGTCCATCGGCTTTTATTTGCTGGATATGGACGGAACACTATACTTGGGAGACCAGCTGTATCCTTTCACGAAAGAGCTGCTGAAAACCTTCCGGGAAACCGGGCGAAAATATCTGTTTTTGACCAATAATTCCTCTAAAAGCACAGAAGATTATGTCAAAAAGCTAGGAAAACTGGGGATTGAGGCGACCGCAGAGGACTTCCAGACCTCTGCCCAGGCTACGGCCTTTTACTTGAAAAAGCACCATCCCGGTAAGCGCCTGTATGTCTGCGGAACGGCATCCTTCCAGAAGGAGCTGGAAAGCCAGGGCTTCGAGATCACCCAGGACCTGGAAAAGACCCAGTGTCTGGTGATGGGCTATGACACAGAGCTGACCTATCAGAAGCTGATCGATGTGAGTAAGCTCCTTTTGGGTAAGCCCGATCTGCCCTACATCGCCACCAACCCGGACCTGGTCTGCCCCACAGAGTTTGGCAGCGTGCCGGACTGTGGCAGCATCTGCCAAATGCTTTATAACGTCTCCGGACGCAAGCCGGAGGTAATCGGCAAGCCCGGCCCGCTGATGGCCCAGCTGGCAATGGAAAAATGGGGCTATACCAAGGAGCAGACCGCAATGGTCGGCGACCGGATCTACACCGATGTGAAATCCGGCCTTAACGCAGGCATCACTGGTATTTTGGTAATGAGCGGGGAGACCACCCCGGAGATCCTGGAAAAGTCCCCGGATAAACCCCACCTGGTTTTGCAGGATGTCTCGGAAATTCTGGAAGCCATTCGTGGCACTACCTTCCAAAAATAAAAAACACCGGACAGCAAGCGTGTACGCTTGCTGTCCGGTATCTTTATTTATGCTTGTTCCCAGTGGCTTTCGATGTATCCGCCGCCATGAATGGCTTCAACATTTTCAAGGACAAAATTCTCGATGGGATTTCCGCCCAGATAAACGGCATGTCCGGCTCTGGAACAGATGTTTCGAATGGTGATATTGTAGCAGTCGCCTTCTTGGTTTTGGCAGGTGCTGTATAGGGTGTCGTCATTGACCCGCACAGTCAAAAGACCACGGGTGAGTATTCTAGAGACCTTGTCTGATATGTCGCGCACATCTTCCACCAAAATATCGTGGAGCTTTGCGCCACCCTGGGCCAACAGCCTTACGCAGGCATCCAAAGCGGTGGTATGGATGTGGCGAACGGTGATGTTGCAAATATCACCGGACAGGCCCTCCACGGTAAATTCCTCTTCCATTTTGCCGGGCAAGCCGGTAAGGGCCACAGAATAATCGCAGGCAAGACCCTGAACATTTTCGATCACGATATCCTGGCAGCCCATACGCAGATGGATGCCGTCTCCCTGCTGGACCAGGATCTGGTGAATGCGGAATCGGCCCAGTCCGTGGCACACATTGCCACTTTCATCGATGCAGGTATCGTCTGCCCGCAGAGTGATATCGTGGATATGGCCGTTGCGGCAGTAAATGTGATTCATTGCCCACCAACGGAAATTATACAGGGAAAGACCGGCGGTCTCAAAGCCGTCCACATTGGTAAACAGGATCAGATTGTTTTTGTAAAGGGGAGGCATACCGTTTTTCTCGGCAGTGCGCTCTGTTAGCCCGTTAAAGGTACCGCCGTAAAGGATAGCACCGTTTTTGCCGATGAGCTTTATGTTCCGATCTGTCCCCTCCACGGTTTTGCCAACTTCAGTGCCGTGGTGCTCGTTGACAAACATATTGTCAAAGGTGGCGTCTGCCATCTTCAAATTACAGCCGTCGAGAATCAGGGTAAAATCCGAAGGGATCCGGATGCGGGATTCCACATCCCAGTTGCCGGTAACGGTGGCGCATCTGGAGCC
>JAZLAB010000027.1:0-14556 GCA_045612985.1 Faecousia sp. | reverse complement strand
CCGGCCTTCAGGGCTCTGCTGTATTCCTCCCGGGCTTCCACAGTATTCATCCGGAATCCCTCCTTTTCTCTTTTCTAAAACATACCATAAATTTGGCACTTTTTCAACTGCGGATATGGAGAAACCGTTGACAAACCCTGCCGTTTCTTTTACTATGTACCTAGGCTGACAGGACCCGAACCCAAATAGGTTTTCAGATGCCTGCATTCCCCAATACTGCAGAAAATCCCTTGATAATACAAGAAAGTATTGTCTTCGTGATTTTCTTTGTCTTGAAAAATGCAGACCGCTGAAAACTGCGAAGCACCTCTCAGCTAGTAATTTTTGATTGATTTTTCGCGGGGATGACGCAGCCTTGCTGACGCAAGGCAAGGAAGACGCGCCAAAAAGCGGCAAAAAGGGCCGCTGAGAGGCTATTGGGGTTTAACTCCCCTCAGCCTAAAAACTCGTAATGGGCGGACTGGTCGTCCGCCCTATTACAGCGATTATTACAGTTTGCCCTGCTCCCGCAGCGCCTGCACCTGGGTGGGCAGACCCCACAGATTGATGAAGCCTTCTGCCTGCTTCTGGTCGTAGTCGCTTTCGTCGAAGGTAACCAGACTCTCAGAATACAGAGAGTAGGGAGAGGTGGTACCGGCGGGGATGATGTTGCCCTTGTACAGCTTAAGCTTGACAGTACCGGTAACAAATTTGTTGGACTCGTTGGCAAAGGCGGTGAGCGCCTCCTGCAGGGGGGAGTACCACTTGCCGTTGTAGATCAGGTCAGCATAGTCCACAGCCAGCTTCTGCTTGACGTGGAGGGTGTCCTTGCCCACAGTGAGCATTTCCAGCTGACGGTGGGCAAAGTACAAAATAGAGCCACCGGGGGTTTCGTAGACGCCTCTGTCCTTCATACCAACCAGGCGGTTTTCTACGATGTCGATAATGCCGATGCCGTTGGCACCGCCGATCTTGTTGAGCTTTTCAATGATCTTGGAGGCCTTCATCTTCTCGCCATCCAAAGCCACAGGTGCGCCGGCCTCAAAATCAATGGTAACATAAGTAGGTGCGTCCGGCGCCATCATAGGGCTGACGCCCATTTCCAGGAAGCCGGGCTTGTCATACTGGGGCTCGTTGGAGGGATCTTCCAGATCCAGACCCTCGTGGCTTAAATGCCACAGGTTCTTGTCCTTGGAGTAGTTGGTCTCACGGCTGATCTTCAGAGGAACATTGTGGGCCTCGGCATAATCGATCTCTTCATCCCGGGACTTGATATCCCACTCACGCCAGGGAGCGATGATCTTCATTTGAGGAGCAAAGCGCTTGATGGCCAGCTCGAAACGCACCTGGTCATTGCCCTTGCCGGTAGCGCCGTGGCAAATGGCATCTGCGCCCTCTGCCAGCGCGATTTCCGCCAGCTTCTTGCCGATGACAGGGCGGGCAAAGGCAGTACCCAGCAAATAAGTTTCATACTTGGCGTCCATCTTCATAGCAGGAATGATGATGTCGTCCACCATCTCATCCACCAAGTCAGCTACGATCAGCTTGGAAGCGCCGGTCTTCAGAGCCTTCTCTTCCAGACCCTCCAGCTCGTCTGCCTGACCTACGTTACCGGCCACGGCAATGATCTCGCAGTTGTTGTAGTTTTCCTTCAGCCAGGGGATGATGATAGAGGTGTCCAGACCACCGGAATAGGCCAAAACGACCTTCTTGATGTTTTCTTTGCTCATTTTCAGTTCCTCCTCAAGGAATATTCTGTAATATGCAATGAATTATACATCAATAATCCAATATTGTCAACCAAATATGCATAAATATACAATGTTTGTGTATTATTCACACATCTGTCCCGTTTTTTAGGGGTCATAGGTGGTAGAATATACAAACGCACCGGAAATGCAATGAAAAAAAGGGGTAAAAATGCGCATTTTCCTCTTGTATATTGTTGTAAGAAATGGTAAAATAACAAAAATGTCTGCATACTTGCGAGACAACAATACAAGGAGGACAATCATGACAAGTAGTGAAAAGAAACAACTGCAAATCACTGCCTGCAAGGTGCGTATGGGCGTAATCGAATCCACCCACGGCGCAAAGGCAGGCCCCCCCGGCGGCAGCCTGTCTGCAGCAGAAGTATTTACTTATCTGTACTTTAAGGAAATGAACATTGACCCCAAAAATCCCCAGAAGGAGGACCGGGATCGTTTTGTTTTGAGTAAAGGCCACACCACCCCCGGTCTGTATGCAGCGCTGGCTAACCGCGGCTTCTTCCCCGTAGAAGATCTGCCCACCTTCCGTCATATCGACAGCTATCTGCAGGGCCACCCCAATATGCGCACCGTTCCCGGTGTGGATATGTCCACCGGTTCTCTGGGCCAGGGCGTTTCCGTGGCTACCGGTATGGCGCTGGCTGCCAAGCATATGGGCAAGACCAACCGTGTGTATTCTCTGCTGGGCGACGGCGAGATCGAAGAAGGTCAGGTTTGGGAAGCTTGTATGGCAGCTGCCCACTATAAGCTGGATAACCTGTGCATCGTTGTAGACAACAACGGCCTGCAGATCGACGGCCCTGTTGCCGAAGTTATGAGTCCGTACCCCATCGTAGACAAGCTGGAAGCCTTCGGTTTCCACGTGGAGCAGGTTGACGGCCACAACTTTGATGAGCTGGAGGCTGCATTTGCTGCTGCAAAGCAGACCAAGGGTCAGCCCACCGCCATCGTTATGAAGACCGTTAAGGGCAAGGGCGTTTCCTATATGGAAAACAATGTTGGCTGGCACGGCAAGGCGCCCAACGACGCAGAATATGAGCAGGCAATGACCGAACTGAAGGCGCAGCTTGCGCAATTGGAGGCAATGTAATTATGGCTGAAATGAAAAAAGTTGCAACCCGTGAAAGTTACGGCGCCGCCCTGGCTGAGCTGGGCGCTGAGTTCGACAATCTGGTAGTTCTGGATGCTGACCTGGCAGGCCCTACCAAAACCGGCACTTTTAAGAAAGCTTTCCCTGACCGCCACTTTAACAGCGGTATTGCCGAGGCCAATATGATCTGTATGGCCACCGGTATGTCCACAATGGGCCTTGTTCCCTTTGCATCCAGCTTTGCTATGTTTGCAGCTGGCCGCGCTTACGAGCAGGTGCGTAACTCCATCGGTTACCCCCACCTGAATGTGAAGATCGGTGCGACCCACGGCGGTATTTCCGTCGGTGAGGACGGCGCATCCCACCAGTGCTGTGAGGACTTTGCGCTGATGCGCTCCATCCCCGGTATGACCGTTATCTGCCCCGCTGACGATGTGGAAGCAAAGGCTGCTGTTCGCGCCGCTTACGAGATGGAAGGTCCGGTTTACCTGCGTTTCGGCCGTCTGGCTGTGCCGGTATTCCACGACGAAAGCTACAAGTTCCAGATCGGCAAGGGCGAGATCGTCAAGGACGGCAAGGATGTTGCCATTATTGCCAACGGTCTGCTGACCTACGAGGCCATCAAGGCTGGTGAAATGCTGAAAGAGGCTGGCATTGATGCAATGGTCATCAATATGGCCACCGTTAAGCCTTTGGATGAAGAACTGGTGCTGGAAGCTGCCAAAAAGTGCGGCAAGATCATCACCTGCGAGGAGCACTCCATCATCGGCGGTCTGGGCGAGGCTGTCTGCAGCGTTCTTTCCGAGAAGCTGCCCACTCCCGTCAAGCGCATCGGTGTCAACGATGAGTTCGGCCACTCCGGCCCCGCTGTTGACCTGCTTAAGCAGTTCGGTCTGTGCGCAGAAAACATCGTGGAAGTTGCCAAGGACTTCTGCAAGTAAGAAAAATAAAAGCGGAGACTTCTTCGGAAGTCTCCGCTTTTTGTCGTTAATAGTTTTGTAAAGAATTGTTTAAAAACCCGGAGTTGCAAAGATTGTCGAAATGTGTTACAATTTGTAACGGCCTTATGCCAGAAAAGGAAACATCTTACATAGAGAATGGATGGACTTACTATGAACCGTAAAGTTGCAATGGTTGTTGGTGGTGCCGGAGGAATGGGCGCTGCTATTACTTTGAAGCTGCTGGATCAGGGATACCAAAAAGTGTATGTTGTGGACCGGGGAGAGCCGGACTACAGCGCCGATGGCGTCGAATACATTCCCTTTAATCTGGTCTCTGATGACATTGGCCAGCTGAAAAAGTATGACGATATCGACACGCTGATCATTACTGCCGGCATTGGCAGACTGGATTATTTTTCCACCAATTCCCTGGCAGAGATCGAAACGACTTTCCGGGTAAATGCGGTTGCCGCGACAAAGCTTTTACATACCTTTTATGACAAGCTCTCCGCAGAAGAGGACTTTTACTGCGCGGTGATGTCTTCCATCGCAGGAATGGTTTCTTCCCCGTTGTATGCCCTTTACAGCGCAACAAAGGCGGCGATGTCCCGCTTGATCGAATCGCTGAATGCAGAGCTTGCCGGACAAAATAAGAAAAACCGGATCCTGGCGGTTGCTCCCGGAAAGATCGAGGGCACGGCATTTCACGGAGGCAAAAATCACTATGAAAAGGTGCTTCCTCTGGCGGCGGAGATCCTGGAGCATATGTATGGAAGGCAGACCCTGTTTGTGCCGAACTTCGATGTGTATGCCAATGTCATCGCCCGCTATCAGCAGGATGCGGACAAATTCGGTTTGGAAAGCTATCAGTACAAACTGGAAAAGAACACATTGGAAACAAAGCGCAGACTTAAGGTAGGTTACCTGACCGGCACTTTTGATCTGTTTCATATTGGACATTTGAATTTGCTGCGCCGGGCAAAGCAGTACTGTGATTACCTGGTGGTAGGTCTTCATCCCGACGGCTCTCACAAGGGAAAAGAACTGTATATCCCGCTAGAGGAGCGGCTGGCGATCGTTGGCGCCTGCAAGTATGTGGATGAGGCGGTGGTCTGCGAAAGTGAAGACGATGCTGCCTACGAGCAGCTACACTACGATTACCTGTTTGTGGGTTCAGACTACAAAGGCACAGAACGCTTTAATCGCTACGAAAAAGTCCTTGGGCCGAAGGGCGTAAAGATCATTTACTTTCCTTACACCCAGGGAACAAGCAGCACGCAGCTGCGGGAAAAGCTGAAATAACTTAGGAGGACTTATACTTATGTCCAATAGTGCGATGCAGCGCAAAGTCGTAAAGGAGGAAAATGGTATCATAACACTCGATGACGGCCTGCAGCTGAATATGACAAAAACCGACTTTTTACTGATGCAGCTGCTCCAGGGCTATGTTCTGGAGATTCTGCTGGCGGTGGATCAGTTTTGCCGGGAAAACTCCCTTACCTATTATTTAGGCGAAGGAACACTGCTGGGCGCAATGCGCCACGGTGGCTACATTCCCTGGGATGATGATGTGGACCTTTTGATGCCCCGGGAGGATTATGATAAATTCCTGGAATTGGCAAAGACAAAGCTTCCGGAGGGCTATCAGCTGGACAGCTTCCAGACAAATAAAAATCACGCATCCATCGTAACCAATGTAGAGATGACCCAGAAAGTGCCTTATGTGAAAAAACGCCTGGAAGGGATCGCGCTGAACATTGGTCCGTGTTTGGACATTTTTCCCCTGGACTATGTGCCGGAGGAGCGCTCCAAGGCGCTGGAAATGCGGAAAAAGAAGATCACGATTCTGCGCCGCGCCATTTGGATCAAATCCGGTCTGCACAAGCGCAGCTGGTACAACACCTTGCGGCGCAGAGTAACGCTGTATTATCCCCACAAGCTTTACGGACTTTTCCGCAGCGTAAGGTCGATGCACGAAGCATCGGAAAGAATCGCAACTGCCACCAACGACCCTAAGCATAAGTATTTGGCTGTGTTTTCCAGCCTGTATAAGATTACAAAAGAGACCTTCCCCAAGGAATACTTCGGCACGCCCCGGTATGTGGACTTTGAAGGCCATATGCTTCCTGTTCCCGCGGAGGCGGAGAAGGTCCTTACCCATATTTACGGGGATTATATGGCATATCCGCCGGTTTCCGCCCGGTCCAGCAAGCATTATTTCAGCCTGGATGCGGCCCTTTTGGAGCAGATGAAGGACGACGCGCGGATCAAGCCTATCTGGGAGGCAATTCAGGAAAATGGTGGAAAGATCCCCCAGCCGAATTACGGAAGGGAATATGTGGGCACATTAAAAAGCATTGTGTCTATTCTCAAGCGGGTCAAAAAGAAACTGGGCTCTTTAAAGAGCCGGTATCTCCACAGCAAAACAGCCCGGTATATGGAGCTGCCCATCGTAGAAAATGCGGTGGTATATGACGCGTTTTCCGGCTTGGGAATTTTGGACAGCCCCCGAGCCATCTTCCAGGGGTTGCTTGCCCGGGAGGAATTTAAGGACTTTACCCACATTTGGGCTGTTACAGACCCGGCCCTTTCCAAAGAGAATTTGGATGAGTTCCGGGATATGCCCAATGTAAAGATCGTCAGAAGAAGTTCCCTTGCCTATATCAAGTGGCTTTGCACTGCAAAGTATCTGGTCTGCAACTCCTCTGTGCCGGCGTTTTATTCCCGTCGCCCGGAGCAGGTGTATCTGAACACCTGGCACGGTGTGCCGCTGAAGGTGATGGGTTATGAGCGCCCCGGTCAGCGCGTTGGCGCTACCGCCAATATCGTGCATAATTTCTTGAATGCCACCCATATGATCGCGGCAAATCACTTTACCGGTGATCGGATGTTTAAGCAGGCCTATATGCTTGAGGGCATTTACCGTGGCCGCCTGCTGGACGAGCCGTTGCCCAGAACGGACATTCTGCGCAACACATCCCGGGAAGAGATCTGTGAAAAGCTTAATAAGATCGGCATCCAAACAGACAAGAAGATCATTCTCTATGCACCCACCTGGAAGGGCGCGCTTTATAATGATTTTACCAACGATGTACAGGATCTGAAGAAAGCGGTCAAGACCCTTCGCAGCAATATTGACACCGAGCAGTACAATGTGTATTTGCGGGTGCATTATTTCCTGTACCGGGCCATCCGTATGGACAAGGAGCTTTCCAAGCTGTGCATTCCCTTTACCATCGACACCGATGAGCTTTTGAGCGTTGTGGATATTCTGATCTCTGACTATTCCAGCATTTTCTTTGATTTCCTGGGCACACGCCGCCCGATCCTGTTCTATGTTCCGGACCTGAAGGACTACAGTGAGAACAGAGGTATCTACATTCCTATGAGTCAGATGCCCGGACCGGTCAGCGAAACCCTGGAAGGGATCACGGAATTTGTCAACCGGATTGAGGATATCAAAGAAGAATACAGGCCCAAGTATGATGCGATGTATGACTGGTGCTGCTCCAAAGAGGACGGTAAGGTAGTTGACCGGGTCATCGATGATGTGTTCCTGGGTAAGCTTACCCAGACTATGGACTGCAGCACCCAAAAGGAAAAGGTCGCTATTCTGGCAGATTTCAATAAAGCCTTTGGGAATCAGACGTCATTCCTGGCGGCGCTGGACAAAATCGATTACGAAAAGTATGACGTAACGTTGATCTCTGACCAGGGTAAGAACGAAACCCAGAAGGCAGCCCTGGAAAACCTGAATCGCAATGTCAGAATCTTGATCAACAACAAGTATACCAACTGCAACGATGGGCAAAAGAACGCTGTTTACAAGGCTCTTCGCAAAGGAACAATCACCCCGGCTGTAGCAGCCAAAGAACTACACTTTGTCCGCCAGTGGCAAAGGATCACCGGTGGCGCGGCCTTTGACAAGCTGTTTATCATTGAGCCGTCTGTGGATACGGCAAACTGGCTGATTTTGAGCCAGGCGATCCCGGCGGAAGAAAAGATCTTAATGAAAAAGGCGGAAAACGCTGCAAAGCTCTTTACCAAGAAGGAAAATGTTTCTCATTTTGACCGTGTTTTGGAGGGCATCGGCGATTTCCTGGAAATCTTGAAATAAAAAAGAGGAGACTTCTTCGGAAGTCTCCTTTTTTTATCAGATGTCAAAATATCTTTTTGCGTTATTAAAGCATATGCCCTGAACGATCTTTTTCAGGGAAGCATCCTGGTTGGGATACTCGCCATTTTCTACCCAATTGCCGATGAGGTTACACAGTATCCGGCGGAAATAATCGTGCCGGGCGTAGCTGAGGAAAGACCGGGAGTCGGTAAGCATACCCACAAAGTTACCCAGCAGACCCAAATTGGCAAGGGAGATCATCTGGTCCTGCATACCGGTTTTGTGGTCATTAAACCACCAGGCAGAGCCGTGCTGGATCTTGCCGGGGGTAATGCCGTCCTGGAAACCACCGATCAGTGTGCCCAGCTGCTGGTTGTCCGCAGGATTCAGAGAATACAAAATGGTCTTGGGACACTGGTTATTTTCGTCCAGCGCAGACAAAAGCGCGGCGATGTTGCTGCCGCAGATGTTCTGGGCAATGGCGTCATAACCGGCATCTGCGCCCAGTTTTTTAAACATCCGGGCGTTGGTGTTACGCAGGCAGGAATAGTGCAGCTGCATCACGATGCCCAAACGGTGGTAGGTTTTGCCCAAGGTCAGCATCAATGTGGTTTGATAGCCGGCCACTTCTTCCTCGGTCAATACTGCGCCCTGGAGCGCCTTTTGATAGATGGCGTTGGCCTCGTCCATTGTGATGGGCCGGAAGGGAACGGATTCAAAGCCGTGGTCGCTGGCCCGGCAGCCGTTTTTATAGAAGAATTCAACTCTTTCCACCAGTGCGTCGCAAACCTCCTGGGCGGTGGTAAGCTGCGCTTTGCCAACAGTTTTGGCCAGAGCCTGCATATAGGAAAGGAAACCTTCCTTGTGAATGTTCATCGCTTTATCCGGACGGAAGGAGGGGCAGACCTTTACCTGGAAGCTTTCGTCTGCGGCAATTTTTGCGTGGTATTCCAAAGAATCTATCGGGTCGTCCGTTGTGCCGATGAAGGCCACATTTGCCTTACGGATCAGTCCCCGGGCGGTCATATCCGGGTCGTTTTGCAAGAGGTTGTTGCAGTGCTCCCAAATCCGGGGCGCACTCTCGACGGTCAGCGGCTCGGTTACACCGAAAAACTGCTGCAGCTCCAGATGACACCAGTGGTACATCGGGTTACCAATGGCCATTTCCAAGGTTTCCGCCAGCTTCAAAAACCGGGCATAGGGGTCTTGGTTTCCGGTAACATAGTCTTCGCAGACACCGTTTGCCCGGAGAAGACGCCACTTGTAATGGTCGCCGGCCAGACTACCTTGGGCATCCACGCCACCCAGCCAGACCTCGGTCAGGTTCTGGAAGCGACGATCCTCGTAGATCTCCTTGGGATTTAAGTGGCAATGGTAGTCCGCCAAAGGCATATTCTTTGCGTAATCGTGATACAGATGCTTTGCAGTTTCTGTTTCCAACAGAAAATCTTTATCCATAAAAGCTTTCATAGCATATGCTCCTTATAAATGTTCCCGGGGCGGCTGAATATAGCGCTCGTGGCTGGCAGGAGCTGGTCGCGCGTACACGCCGGAGACCAGACCGAGCATTGCATATAGTGTGATGATGGAAGAGCCACCGTAGCTGATAAAGGGCAGAGTAAGGCCGATAACCGGCATAACGCCGATGCACATACCCACATTAACAATGATCTGGAAGATCAGCGCAGAGGCTGCGCCAAAGCAAATCAATCTGCGCAGCAGGTCCTGGCTTTGCAGGCCCACCCAAATGCATCTTGCCACAATGGCGCAAAGAAGGATCAGCACCAGCGCGCAGCCCACAAAGCCCAGCTCCTCACCAATGGCGGCAAAGATATAGTCTGTGTGCTGGGCAAACAGAGCACCCTGGGTTTGGGTGCGGTGTCCCTGGAACAGGCCCTGTCCCGTCAGACCGCCACCGGTCAGGGAGCGCATAGCCCGGACGGTGTGGTACATAGGACCGGTACCAAGAGGGTCAAGACTGGGATCGAACAAAACGGCGATACGCAGCTTCATATAGTTGTCCGGCATCAAATTCCAAACGATCGGGGCCAAAACCACCAGCGCGCCACCCACCACAGCAAACCAGATAAAGTGGACGCCACCGGCCCAGGTCATACCCACAAAAATGAAGATAAAGATTAGAGAAACGCCCATATCGCTGGAGATGATGAAGCTGGTGAGAAAGATCAGCGCCAGGTGACCTGCCATGATCATAACAGAGGGGACAGAGGACAGCTTGTTCTGCCGGGAGGCCATAACCGAGGCCATTGTCAGAATGTATAGAATCTTGCAGATTTCCGCAGGCTGAATGTTAAAGGGCAGGAAGGGGAAGTTCAGCCAGCTTCGGTTACCGGAAATGGTCTCACCAAAGGGGATCAGCAAAAGCAGCAAGCCCACATTGACGATCACCAGCCAGAAGCGGTGCTCGGAAAAAACTTCCGCGTCAATGGAGGAAATCAAAATGTATGCCAAAATGCCAAACAACGCGGCAGGAATCTGACGGACCAGATAGTGCACAGGGCCGTCGTAGCTGGCATTGGTGGCGCTGGCGATCATCAAACAGCCGAAAACCGTAGCTACAACACACAGCAGAAGCAGTATTAAGTCGCCTTTGCGAAAGGCTTCGGAAAATTTTTGCAGATAGCGACGCACAACGCCACCTCCTTTCAAACTCTTTATATTTTACCATTATATTTGCAAAAAGTAAACTGCTTTTCATTGGTAAAAGAAAAATCACCGGGGATGCAATCCCCGGTGATTTTGCAATCTGGCAAAAACTTGTTTTTTGACAGATTGGCAGAGGTCAAAGAAGCGCCAAAGACAAGCAACTCGACCCCGAAGTGTATATGGATACTCGAGAGGGGAGAGTTGCGCAGTAAGTCAAAACACCTTGCGTAGCAAGCTTATTTACACCTCATCCACCGCTACGCGGTCCCCCTTCTCCTCAAGGAGAAGGCTTTGGCTAGAGCTATTAGTAAAAAGTGTGTTTTGACGGTTTGGGGGTTCTTTGACACTCTGAAAAATTAAGCTTCGTAGATGGCTTTGCAGGCAAGCATTGTCATATAGCAGTCCAGCTTGCTGACGATCTCCATCGGCGCGTGCATACACAGAACCGGTACGCCTGCGTCAACGGTAACGATGTTCCGGTTTGCCATATAAGCGGCAACGGTGCCGCCGCCACCCTGGTCCACCTTGCCCATTGTGGCGATCTGCCAGGTAACGCCGGCGTTATCCAGTGTAGAACGGACGTGGTACATCGCCTCGGCAGCTGCATCGCTGGCGCCGCTCTTACCACGGGCGCCGGTGTACTTGCAAATGGCAATGCCGTAGTTAAGCTGGCTGTTGTTCCGGCGGTCGCAGGTTTCTGCAAAGTTGGGGTCAAAGGCGTTGGAAACATCTGCAGACAGGCAGAAGGAATTTTCAAAGCAGCGGTTCAGGCTTGCGCCGGTGGCATCACACAGATCCTGCATAAAGGTGTCGAAGGCCTGGCTCTTCATACCGGAAACGCCCACAGAGCCGATCTCTTCCTTGTCGGCCAGTATGCAAACAGCAGTATGGGTGGGAATGCCCATATTGAAAAGCGGCTCCATTTCCGCATAGGCGCATACCCGGTCATCGTGGCCGTAAGCACCCAAAAGACTCCGGTCCAGACCCACCTCCCGGCACTTGCCGGCGGGAACGATGGTCAGCTCTGCGCTGAGGAAATCTTCCTCAATGATGCCGTACTTTTCATTGAGAAGCTTCATCACATTCAGCTTGACCAGGTCAGCGCCTTCCCCTTCCAGGGGCTCGCTGCCCAGCAGCACATTCAGCTGCTCGCCTACGATGCCCTCGGCCAGAGGCTTTTTCATCTGGTCCGCAGACAGGTGGATCAGCAGATCAGTAACCACAAAAATGGGATCGTCCTCGGCTTCACCGATATTGACGGTAACCCGGTTGCCGTCTTTTTTGCACACAACACCGTGAATAGCCAGAGGCACGGTGGGCCACTGGTACTTCTTGATGCCGCCGTAATAGTGGGTCTTGAAGAAGGCCAGCTCCGCATCCTCGTAAAGGGGATTGGGCTTCAAGTCCATTCGGGGAGAGTCCACGTGGGCAGCGCAGATATTTGCGCCCTCATTTAAGGAAGCGCTACCGATCACTGCCAGAATGATGCTCTTATCCCGGTTGTTCTTGTAGATCTTGTCGCCGGGCTTCAAGGCCTTTCCGGGAATGTGCTGTGCAAAGCCGTGCTTTTCCGCTTCGGCGACTGCCCAGGCGGTGGCTTCCCGCTCGGTCTTGCACTGATCCATAAAGGCTGCGTAGCGCTTGCAGTATTCGTTCATTTCAGCGCGCTGCTGTTCTGTGAGCTTGGTGTAGCCGTTTTTCGGCGCGAAAAGCAGCTGCTCACGCAATGTATCCGTATTCATAGAGTGTACCTCCTTAGTTTTCTTCTATTATAGCCCATTTCCGGAAAAAACCAAGACATTTCTCGTAAAATTCTTCCGGTGAGCCACTATTTTCCAAAGTGTAGTCGCATAGGGATGAAAATTTTTCGTTGGATGGTTGAGCGGAGATCCGGGAAAGCGCATATTCCCGGCAGATGCCATCCCGGGCCATCAGCCGGGTAAGACGGTCTTTTTCCGGGGCGGTGATGGCAACAGTTAGTTTACATAACTCCGACAAACCGCTTTCGAACAAGCCAATGGCATCAATGGCTGCCAATTTGTTATCCTGGGGCAACTGCCGAAGGACTTCTTCCTTGACTGCCTGGTGGGTAATGGCATTTAAGTCCTGCAAAGCCCTTTTGTCAGAAAATACGATATTTCCCAAGGCCTTTCTATCCAGTGCACCATTTTCTACTGTGCCGGGAAAGCGGTCTTCAATGGCAGCTAGAAGGCTTTTGTCCGTTTCCAGCAAATTATGGTAAATGGCATCGCAATCCAGCGTGATTCCGCCCAAAGCCTGCACAGCCTGCAAAGCGGTGGTTTTTCCGCAGCCGGTGCCGCCGGTGATTCCTATGATCATAGCGCATCCTCCGGATCTACCACCTGGAAGGCGGCAGCCTTCTTCAGCCGGTTTTGCACCGCATAGGCGATGCCGCCCCCTTCGGGACAACGGGCATAGACCTTACCGATGGACGGGTCGTCCAAAATCCGCAGCGCGGCAAACAGACCAGCGGATAAGGTGTTGGTGTCTGCCTGGCAGCCGTAGGAAAGGGGCGCGAAAGGGGCAAAGGCAGAAAGCTCTTCTTCAAAGCACAGCACCCGGTCTCCGGGAACAAATTGCTTTTCAATGTACTTTGCCGCTGCCTGGGTGCTGCCGGAAACGATGATCACCTGGCATTGGGGGGCATAGTGGCGGTATTTCATACCCGGCGCTTTTACCACCGCATCGTTGCTGATTTGGGCAGTAACGGCTTTGTCCACAGTGAGGCAGCCCAGCACTTCGGTCAATTGCTCCGGGGTAATGCCACCGGGACGCAGCAGGCGCGGGGGATCTTCCGTCAAGTCCACAATGGTGGACTCCACACCCACCCGGCAAGGACCGCCGTCAATGATCAGGGGGATATTTTCTGCGTGATCGTGATAAACGTGCTGGGCGGTGGTGGTGGAGGGCTTGCCGGAGAGGTTGGCAGAGGGAGCAGCCACGGGAATGCCCGCCTTGCGGATAATATCCCGGGTGATTGTGCAGTCCGGGCAGCGGACAGCCACAGTGGGTAGACCGGCGGTGGTGCATTTGGGTACGATATCCTTTGCCGGCATCACCATTGTCAGCGGGCCGGGCCAAAAGGCCTCCGCCAAACGCCAGGCGCTTTCGGGAATGTCCTTACAAAACAGCTCCATCTGCGCCGGGTCGGCAATATGGAGGATAAGAGGGTTGTCCTGGGGACGGCCTTTTGCGGCGAAGATCTTCGCCACAGCGGCAGGATTCAATCCGTCTGCGCCCAAACCGTAGACGGTTTCTGTGGGCAAAGCTACCAATTCGCCCTTTTGCAGACACTGCGCAGCTGCAGCCACTGCAATTTTGTTATCGGCAGACAGAATCTTTGTTTCCATCGCTTATCCTCCTTTCACAATTTTCTTCATTTTACCTTATTTAAATGGAAAAAGCAATATAAAATGAGGCAGCTGCAATTGCAGCTGCCTCAAAGATTTTGGGATTAAGCGGTGGGCTGGTTCGCAGCCTCAATGATCTGCACAAACTTCTCGGGAACCAGGGATGCGCCGCCGATCAGACCACCGTCAATGTCGGGCTGAGCCATCAGCTCGAAGGCGTTCTTCTCGTTCATACTGCCACCGTAGAGGATGGAGATGGCGCGGGCATTCTTGGAGGAGTACAGCTTGCGGACAACAGCGCGGATGCTCTCGCAAACTTCCTGTGCCTGCTCGGGGGTAGCGGTCTTGCCGGTGCCGATGGCCCAGATGGGCTCGTAGGCGATGACGACCTTGCGGATCTTCTCTTCGGGAACACCCTGCAGACCCAGCTTGATCTGCATTGCGATCCACTCGTTGGTGATGTCAGCTTCCCGCTGCTCCAGGCTCTCGCCACAGCACATAATGGGAGTCAGACCTGCTTCCAGAGCGGCCAGGACCTTTGCGTTGACCTCTGCATCGGTCTCGCCCATAGCGCGGCGCTCGGAGTGGCCGATGATCACATATTTACAACCGGCATCCACCA
>JAZLAB010000026.1:0-33324 GCA_045612985.1 Faecousia sp. | reverse complement strand
GCCTTGCAGATGTCCACGATGGGCAGCAGCTCCTTGGTCTTGCCGCCACGGGAAGCAAAGACCATTACGTCTCCCTCCTGGATAAAGCCGGTAGCGCCGTGGACGGCCTCGGCAGGGCTAATGAACCGGGCGGGCCGCTCGATGCAGCACATCAGATGGGCAAAGTGCTGGCAGATGATGCCGCTGTGGCCGGAGCCGGCAGCGCCGATCCGGGGAGCAGCAGCCAGCAGCTCCACAGCCTTGGCAAACTGCTCATCATCAAAGTATTCCTTCATTTCACCAATGCAGGCGGCCTCGATATCGTAGGCGGCCTTTGCAGCATTCAATGCTTCCTTCATAACCATATATGTACCTCCTGACAGGAAATCTATTTTATCATTATGAGTATACTATTTTTCCCATCGGTTTTCAAGGCACAAATTGCAGTTTTTCCCCAAATCCGGGTGTAATTCCTGTTGACGAAAATTTCAGGAGTTGGTATAATAAGGAAAGAATGAAAAGGAAGGAGCAATTTATCTATGACCACGATCAAAGCGCCTTTTTTTGAGATCGGTCCCAAGTCCTATCTCTACGGCGATGAAATTCTGGAGTTGGCAAAGGCTGCCGACGAAGCTTCCAAGAAATATGATGTGGATGTGATCTTCACCTGCCCCGTTGTGGATATCCGCCGGGTCAAGGAAAACACCAGCCGCATCCACGTATTCGCGCCCCATATGGACCCCATCCCCGTTGGCCGGGGTCTGGCAGACATTCTGCCGGAGAGTCTGGTGGCTGCCGGCGCGGAGGGCGTTATGCTCAACCACGTGGAAAAGCCTTTGGATTTTGAAACCTTGGCTGCCACCATCCAGCGGGCAGAAGAGGTTGGTCTGACCACCATCGTCTGCGCCGATTCCGAGGCGGACGCCTCCAAGATCGCAACCTTAAATCCCGACATCATCGTTGCAGAGCCCTCCGCCCTCATCGGCACCGGCGTCAGCGTCGGCCCGGAGTATGTGGAAGCGGCTACCCGCTGCGTCAAGGATGTTAACCCGGACATTCTGGTGCTGACTGCCGCAGGTATTGCCGGCGGCGAGGATGTTTACAACACCATTATTGCCGGCGCGGATGCCACCGGTTCTTCTTCCGGCGTTGCCAAGGCTGCTGACAGAAGCGCAATGGTGGACGAGATGATCGCCGCCTGCCGCAAGGCCTGGGATGAGCGCCACGCTTAATATGTGATTCCATATTTAATATTTTACATAGGAGGAATACCCTAATGGAATTGAAAATGATTCAGAAAGAGATTCAACTGCAGTCCCGGGGCTGGATCCCCACCTTCCACGACATCACCATCGATGTGCACAAGATCGTTGAAGAGTCCGGCATCAAGAACGGCACTGTATCCGTGGTTTCTCACCACACCACCTGCTCCGTTATGATCCAGGAGTGCTCCCACGATTTCGACACCTTCGATCTGGAATTTTTGCAGCACGACCTGCTGGACATCATGCGGGACATGATCCCCGACTATGTGGACGAAGGCGACTACCGTCATCCCGGCCCCATCCACGCACAGTTCGGCCGCTATGTTGACGAGCCCGGCAACTTCACCTCTATGAACACCGACGGCCACCTGCGCTCCGTATTCTTCGGCCGCAGCGAGACCCTGACCATCAAGGACGGCAAGCTGGATCTGGGTGAGTTTGCTCACGTTTACTTCATCGACTGGGACCACGTTCGCGCCCGTCCCCGTCAGGTCAACCTGACTCTGTTCGGTACTACCGAGGACATCGGCGATCGCAAGTACAATGGTGGTGAGGTTGTTGACACCAAGCGTAAGTTCCTGCCCGAGGAGAAGGAGTATATGGAGCAGTACGACGAGTGGAAGAAGCGTTACATCAACGGTAAATTAGAGAAAATCAAGATTGACCTGTAACCTGTAAGTCGTCAAAACCGCCAATCGTCAAAATGCAGTATAACAAGAGCCGCAGGATAATTCCTGCGGCTCATTTATTACACCCAATCCGTCAGCTTCGCTGAATGATAGACAGACAGCTTGCTGCGCAAGGCATTTTGACTTACTGCACAACGCGCACTCTACCGTACCATCTGTACGCCGACGAGTGCGCGTTGTTTGTCTTGGCGGCTCTGACGCCCTACAGGGACCTTGTGTCGTCAGAGACGCCAAACGTCAAAATGCAAATATAAACAAGAGCCGCAGAGGATTTCCTCTGCGGCTCATTTATTACACCTCATCCGTCGTGGCTTACGCCACGCCACCTTCTCCTCAAGGAGAAGGCTTGGTGAGAGTGGATTCAAGGGGAAGGCTTAGTGAGAGCAGGTCTCAAGGGGAAGGCTTTTATTGGGCGGGCTTTTGCCACTTTTGCAGACGCTCATACACATCCCGGCACATCTTCAGATCCGGGGTGTTGCCGGAGATGGCGAAGAAGGTCTTTTCCTCGGCGCTGATGTTTTCCTTCACAAACTCCAGCCGGGAGATGTCCACCGCAATGGGTATCCGGTCATTGGTGCCTTCCTCCATTGCATAGATCACATACTTGCCTGCGTCCAGCTCTGCCAGCTCCTCCTCGGTGAAGAAATCCCGCAGGTCAAAATACACATCCTGGCGGATGTAAAACTCCATAGCAAACTGGTCCAAAAGCATATAGTCCAGCTTGGCGCCGGTTACCAGGCCCACCAGCACCTGGGAGGCGGAGTACTGCTCCTCCTCGTACACTGCATTCTCCAGCGCGCTGAAATCTGCGTAATACAAATCTATTTCCTGGGTGTTTTTGTTGCCGCCCAGGTCCGCAAAGTAGTCCTTTTCCAGATAGTTGCGACCCTCCGGGGTAATGGAGATGTTGACCATAATGCCGCTGACCAGGGTCTCCTTACCGGCGTTGAAGGCCATACTGATGGTGCCCACCACTGCTACCAATATCACAAGGGCAACCACCATATGGGGTTTATAATACGACCAAATGTGGTCAACGCGCTGCCTCCAGGTCATCGGCTTGAGATCTGCCAGAAGCTTTTTGCAGCCGTCCAAAAAACTGGGGTCTTTATAATTGATTGCCATATTATTCCTCCCTTGCCCCTGCGCCTTCCTCTGCCAACAGTGTGCCCTGTTTGCGGGCGATCAGCAGGAATTCTATCAAAATGTTTTTCAGCAGGATCGTAGTTACAAGACCGATCAGCGGGAAATACGCTGCCACAAAAATGATAATCGTAAAATACAGATACACCGGCCACAGCATACCCATAATAAAGGGCAGCCAGAACAGTGCGCTTGCGCCCAGCAGCTGCAGAGGCGCCTTAAACACCATAGAAACCCCATTGCTGATCCAAAGGGAGATCTTGGTGGGGATATATACATTCAAAAACAGCAGGCTGCCGGTAAGCATCGCCATCAGCACAAACATCAGACACGCGGAAACAAACTGGGGCAGGTTGGCCATATTGCCGTAGACGATCACCTGGGCATAGCCATGGTGCAGCTCCAGGAGAAAATAGATGTTGGGGATCAGCATAACCGTCCAGGCGATGAGTCCACGCCAAAAACGCCTCTTGAAGCCGATCTTAAAGCCATCCCACCAGTCTTCCTTGCGGATCATATACCGCACGGCAGTCAGCAGCGCGCACCAAGCCTGGCCCATAGTTACGATGGGGATGCAGCTGGCCAAGAAAGCCAGGCTCATCATAATCACCGATCCGGCAAAGTTCAGCACGCCCAGCAGCTTATCGAGAATCGTTTTCTTTTCGTTCACAAGGCTTCCCTCACTTTTCTTTAGGCTACTGGGGTTCGACTCCATTCAGCCTAGCTTGTTTGTTCATTATATCACATTCTTTTCCCCTTTTGCACCCCCTAAAAACAAAAGTTTACAGTTTGTTCTTGCTTTTTCCGGCTTTTTCGCATACACTATACTTTGTTTGGTGAAGCATTTCACCCCAAGGAGGTCCTATGTCAATATTTAACTATGAATCCAAATTTACACAGACGCTAATGTACATAGCAGATCTGGCGATCTTGAACATACTGTATGTGGTTTGCTCCATTCCCCTTTTCACTATGGGCGCGGCGCAGACCGGTCTGCTCTCCGGCATTCGGGTCCTGACCGATCCGGAGGATGACAGCTCTCCGGCAATGGCCTTTTTTAAGGGCTTTGCCAATGGCTTCGGCAAGGTAACTATCGCCTGGGGGCTGCTGGCTCTGGTGATTGCAGCACTGATCTACTTTGGCTACATTGCGGTCGCTCTGGGCTCTCCCCTTTGGCCCATCGCCATTGCCCTGGGCATCACAGCCTGGTTTCAATCCGCCATTCCGGCGCTGCACAGCCGGTTTTACTGTACGGCGATACAGCTGATCCGCAACGCCTTCCTTTTCAACCTGGCCCATCCCCTTCGCACCCTGGGCGCAGCGGCGCTGCTGTGGCTGCCCTTCATTTTGTTTATGAGCAAATGGAGCTACTACTTTATGGCGCTGGGTGTGCTGTGGGTAGCGCTTTATTACAGCATCGCCGCGTTGTTTGCACAGTCGCTGCTGAAAAAGCCCTTGAACAATCTGGTAAAGCGTTTCAAGGAGCCTGACGCTGAGCAGGCGCAAGAAGAAAGCCAAGAAGAAGTAGCCACTATTGAAGAATGAAAACCGCTCTCTGCTGAATTTTCGGCAGAGAGCTTTTCTTTTGGAAGCGCAAGGTTCAAGACGCATAGCGCATAACGACCGTGTCGCCTGCGGCGACTAAGCCTCCCTTGTCAAAGCTGACACATTCACTTTGCATTCTGCATTAAAAATGCACACAGGAACATTCTCCTGTGTGCATTTTTCATAAGTAAGATTAACCCTTAACAGAGCCGATCATCATACCCTTTTCAAAGTACTTTTCAACGAAGCTGTAAGCAACAATGATCGGCGCGGTGGTGATAACGATCAAAGCATAGCGGACATGCTCCAAGCCTTCTTCCATCTGCTGCGCATTGGAGCTTTGCGCTGCGTTGATACCCTGCGAGCCGGAGCCTGCGGTCATAACCGGGCGCAGAACCAGCTGCAAAGGATACAGTTCCTTATTGGACAGATAGATCATTGCATTGAAGTAATCGTTCCAGTGTCCTACCAGAGAATACAGGATCAAAACGGACAGTGTCGCTTTTGCCAGAGGCAATACCAACTGGATCATACACTGGAAATGGCTGGCACCGTCGATCATTGCAGCGTCAAACAGCTCGCTGGGAATGCCGCTCTTGATGGCAGTACGCAGGACCAGGATATTGCCCACCGCAACAGCGCCGGGGAACAGGATGGGCCACAGGGTGTCGTACATACCCATATCAACACGCAGCAGGAAGCCGGGGATCAGGCCGGCACCGAAACGGGTGGACAGGTAGAAGATCATCGTGTAGGCTCTCTTACCGCGGAAGTTCGGACGGGACAGGGGGTAAGCAACCAGCAGTGTCAGGAAGGTATCCAGGAACACGCCCCAGGCACAGTAGAAGATGGTGTTACGGAAGCCGGTCCAAACAGGCTCATAGCCAAAAACGAACTCGTAGGCATACAGCGTAGGCTCTACAGGCCACATAAAGACTTTGCCTGCTTCCAGCGCTTTGGAGCTGGAGAAGGAGGCGGAGATAACGAACATCAACGGATAGGCGACGATCAGGATAACAAAAATCAGGAGGAATGCGGTAAAGCCGTTCAACAGTCTATCGGTAAAGGTCTCTTTAATTGTTTTCTTTTCTTTTCTTGCAACTAAAGCCATTGTAGCATCCTCCCTCCTTAGAATACACCGTATTCGCCGTCAGACAGCAGATCGGCGATCCAGTTAACAAAGAACACCAGGAATGTTCCGATGATCGTTTGCAGCAAACCAACGGCAGAGCCGAAGGCTGCGTCGCCTGCGCGGATACCGTTTTTATACACATAGGTGGAAATAACTTCGGAAACCTCGTGGTTCATTGCATTCTGCATCAGGTATACCTTCTGATAGCCAACATTCAAAATAGAGCCGGAGCTCAAAATGAAGTTCAACGCCATCAAAGGCAGAAGGGTCGGCAGGTCAACACTCCACACACGGCGCAGACGGCTGGCACCGTCGATCTTGGCCGCCTCGTGCAGCTCGGCGGAAACAGAGGCCAGGGTGGACACATACAAAATGGAGCTCCAGCCAAGGCCCTGCCACTCACCGGTCCAGACATACAGATGCCGGAAAGCATCCTTACTACCGCGAATATCTATGTAATCCTTTATATTAAATATACGGATAAAGTAACCCATAAAGCCGGTAACCGGGTTCAAAACGGTGTTGATCATACCGACCAGGACCACCACAGAGATAAAGTGGGGAACATAGGAAACTCTCTGGGTAACCTTCTTGAGCACCTTGCCGGTGTTGACGTGGATGGCCAATGCCAAAATGATGGGAGGCCAAAAGCCTGCCAGCAAGCCATAGCCTGCAATGGCAACGGTGTTCCAAACCACTTCCTTCCACATATAGTAGCCGAAGAATTTATCGAAGTTTTTCAGACCGACCCATTCACTGCCCCAGATACCGGCCCGGGGAGAGAACTTTTTGAAGGAGACCTGAATGCCGTACATAGGTACGTAATGAAAGAGGATCAGATAGAACATAGGCAGACAGATCATTAAGTGCAGCTGCCAGTTCTGCTTGAAATCCGCCCAGAACTTTTCCATTCTGGAATTGTAGAGCGTCTGATTCTCTATTCTCATAGTAGGATTCGCCACTTGTTTCATTCCTTTCTTTGTTATATAACGCCCGTCATATAACTATACTTTCGTTATACGACCGTCGTCATATAACCTAACGCCAGCCGGGAGAGGCCTCCCGGCTGCGCATAGTGCATTATGTCTTATTTGCCCAGCTGCTCCTCAAGCTGCTTGAGCTGACGCTCGTAAATAGCCTGGTCCTGCTTCAGGATCTTATCCAGACCGTCGTCCTTCAGGGTCTTTAAGTACTTTTCCCAGGTTGCATCGCTGTTGATGTCTTCCTGGCCGGTGATGAAGTAAGTACGGTACTTGCTTACACGGTTGGGAACATTGATACGCTCCATCTGGGTCTCTTCATTTTCCTGGGTGGTTCTGACCAGAGGCGGGCAGGTAACCTTGGGGTTGTTCTTTGCTGCAGCCTCGTCGTACAGCCTGGAGGACTCCGCGTGCATTCTCAGACGGCGGATCATACCTTCTGCAACATCGCCTTCATCAACCTGTGCGGTCTCATACTCGGCGTTGGTGTTCAGGGTGCAGTGCACCAGGCCCCAGTTGTCAGCGTGCTGCGAGGTGGTCTTATATCCGATGACCTTGAACTCTGCAGGCAGACCGATCAGAGAAACAGCGCCCTCGTCAGGCTCGGTCCAGTCAGTGCCCTTGTTGCCGTAACGGTTACGCAGGGCGCCTTCCTTGGTCCACAGCTTCATCATAACCTCGAAAGCCTTTTCAGGGTTCTCGCAGTCGCCGGAGATGAAGTTCTTCAGGTAGCAGGTGGTGGCGCGGCGGACAGCGTTGCCCCAGGTCTGCAGAGGCTCATACTGATCCAGAACAGGGCTGCTATCAGAGGTGTGCAGCGTCAGGTGGCCAACAACGATGCCGCCCTTGGCAACACCGTCAGCAGGGGTGAACATGCTCTTGAGCTCAGCGCCGGAGGAAGTGAACACCAGGGAGCTAAGCAGGCCTTCCTTGTACAGCTGACGGATGAACTTCAGGCCTTCACGGTACTCGTCGGTGGTGGAAGTATAAACCAGCTTGCCGTCCTTGACGATGTAGCCGGTGCCCGCATCATAGTAAACCTTGGTGTTGAGCAGCCAGTCGATAACGAAGCAGCCCAAAGAGCCGTTGACGGATGCCAGCAGAGGAATTTCGTCATTGATGCCGTTGCCGTTGCAGTCGGTCTTCTGGAAGGCGCGCAGGACCTTCAGCAGTTCGTCGTTGTTGGTGGGCTTATCCATACCGACCTTGTCCAGCCACTCGGTGTTGATCCAGGTCTGGTAGTACATAGAGTCGACCAGAGAGGTCTCCATAGTGGGAACGGAGTAGATAGCGCCGGTCTCAGGGTTGGTCATCTGCAGAATGGTGTTGGCCTTGTCCTGCTCAGACAGCTCTTCCAGACGGGTCCAGAAGGTCTTGGAAGCGCCTTCCTTGTCTGCAAAGTAGTCCTGCAGGTCGACAAAGTAACCTTCTTCGCCGTACTTGTTACGGGTAACAGGGTCCAGGTCGATGCCGATCAGAATGTCGGGCAGGGGCAGACGGGCTGCGATGGTGGTGGAGATCTGGGTGGCAACGTCGGTGCCGCCTGCGTATTCCACGAAGGTCAGCTTAACGCCGCACTCTTCTTCCAGCCACTTGGTCATGGTGTTTTCGGTGTAGCTGGAGATGTACATACTGGGAGCAATACCAACAGTCAGCTCAACGGCATCGCCGTTGTTAGCCTTGTTGCCCTCGTCCTTTTTGCCGCCACAGGCCACCAGGCCCAGGACCAGCACCAGTGCCAAAAACAGTGCTAAAAACTTTTTCATTTCTTTTCCTCCTTGCGATTGTTATGCTATAGGGAAAGCCCCTTTACATACAAATGCAGATATGTTTTTCGAGCGGAAAGGGTGAGCCTTCCGCACTCTACCGGGATATTTTAACACATCCGGTGATAAATTACAATATAGCAAAAACCACAAATTGAGACCCCTACTTTTGGCATTTTGCACAAAAGTGTTGGCGCATAACGCTTTTTTGTCTTTTTGACCCCCAAAATCGTCTTTTGAAAACTTTTCGAAGAATGGTTTTTGTGGAAAATGCCGACGAATGGAATTCGTCGTCATTTTGTGTTTACTTCTGCTTTTCCAGCAGGTCCGCAAGGGTGATCCCTTCGAAGAACTCGTCCACCATCCTGTCCAGCTTTTCCCACATAGGCAGTGTGTGGCAGCAAGTGGCCCGGCTGCAGGCGGAGGGGCCCTGGGTGGTGCAGGAGACGGTGTTGAGGCTGCCCTCGGTGAGCTTTAAGATGCTGCCGACGGTGTAGCACTCCGGCTTGCGGTTTAAACGGTAGCCGCCGCCTTTGCCGTGAATGGCGTCCACAAAGCCGGCTTTACTCAAAACCGTCATAATAGACTCCAGATATTTCTGGCTGATGCCCTCGGCTTCGGCGATCTCCTTTAAAGGAATATAGTCCTCTGTGCCGTGCAGCACAAAGTAGACCATCACCCGCAGGGCATATCTACCCTTTGTACTAACTATCATACCTTAACCCTCATGACAGTGGGCGCAGTTTTCACAATCGGGAAACTGGGTCTTGTCGTAGGGGATGCCATTTTTCTCAAAGTAATCCCGCAGGGCGGACTTAATGGCCTCCCCTGCCAGCACGGAGCAGTGCAGCTTGTGGGCAGGCAGACCCTCCAGCGCTTCCGCCACCGCCTTGTTGGTCAGCGCAGCAGCCTCGGAAATGGGCTTGCCCTTGATCATCTCGGTGGCCATAGAGCTGGAGGCGATGGCGCTGCCGCAGCCAAAGGTCTCAAATTTTACATCGGTGATAATATCGTTATCGATCTTCAGATAGATCTTCATAATGTCGCCGCACTTGGCGTTGCCTACCTGGCCTACGCCATCGGCGTCTTCAATGACACCCACATTCCGGGGGTTCATAAAATGGTCCATAACAACTTCACTATACAGTGCCATAATAATACTCCTTTTTAAATGCAAAATGCAGAATGCTGAATGCAGAATGAATGTGTCGCTTGCGCGACGGATTGAATAACACCTCATCCACCGCTGCGCGGTCCCCCTTCCCCTCGAGGGGAAGGCTTTTGGGTCCGTAACTCTCAACTATCAATTATCAATTATCAATTCCTTTTACAGAATATACTCTCTTACGCCGGTTTGCAGGTCGCGCCAGACGGGGCTCATATTGCGCAGCAGCTGCACCACTTGCGGAACGACGGTGAGGATATGGTCGATCTCTTCTTCGGTATTGTAGTGGGAAAGGCTCAAACGCAAAGAGCCGTGAGCCACATCGTGGACTCTGCCGATGGCCAGCAGCACGTGGCTGGGGTCTAACGAACCGGAGGTACAGGCAGAGCCGGAGGAGGCGCAGACGCCCTTGGCGTCCAAGTATAGCAAAAGGCTTTCGCCCTCGATGCCCTCAAAGCAGAAGCTCACATTGCCGGGCAGGCGATTTACCGGGTCGCCGTTTAAGGCGCTGTGGGGAATCTGGGAAAGGCCCGCGATGAGCTTATCCCGCAGGGCAGTTACCTTTTTGGCGTTTTCTTCCAGATGCTCGCAGGCATCTTCCATCGCCTTGGCAAGGCCCATAATGCCGGGGATGTTCTCCGTGCCGGCCCGCTTGCCCCGCTCCTGGGCGCCACCCTCGATCAAATTGGTCAGGGGCAGGCCTCTGCGCACATACAGCGCGCCTACGCCCTTGGGGCCGTGGAACTTGTGGCCGGAAAGGCTTAACATATCGATGTTCTGCTCTTTCACATTCACAACCAAATGGCCGATGGCCTGGACTGCGTCGGTGTGGAACACCACGCCCTTTTCCTTACAAACTGCGCCGATCTGGGCAATGGGCAGCACCGAGCCGATCTCGTTGTTGGCGTACATCGTCGTTACCAGGCAGGTGTCCTCCCGAATGGCGTCCGCAACCTGCGCGGCGGTGATGTTGTGGCCCTGCTTCACATCCAGCAGGGTGATCTCAAAGCCCTCTTTTTCCAGCTTGTTGAGGGTGTGCAACACCGCGTGATGCTCAAAGGCGGTGGAAATGATGTGCTTTTTGCCCTTTTTCGCGCCGTAATAGGCGGCGGAGCGGATGGCCTGGTTGTCTGCTTCGCTGCCGCCGGAGGTGAAATACACCTCTCTTGCCTCGCAGCCAAGACATTTGGCCACCCTTTCTCTGGCGTCTTCCAGCGCCTCTTTCGCCTCCTGGCCCACAGAGTGCAGGCTGGAGGGATTTCCGTAAACTTTATCCATATAAGGCAGCATTGCCTCAATGGCAGCGGCGCTCATTTTTGTAGTAGCCGCATTGTCCGCATAAACTTGCATATTCAATCCTCCAAGGGTTTTACCTAGTATTCTTGTAGGTATGTTATCACGACTTACCTACCTTGTCAATAGGTTATATCCATATTCTGCCGGTTTAAAAGGCATTTTATGCGTTGTAGGGGGCGCGGTGAATTGAAAATTGAGAATGAATGTATCATAGTGGATTACATACTTTAACTGAGTGATATTGTGAGACAGGTCTCACAGTGATATTTTGCCTATCAGCAAAGTGATATTGAAACCGAATGGTTTCAGTTATATTATATTCGCCCTTTCAACTGTCCGAAGGACAATATCACTATGCGCAGCATAATATCACTGCAAGCAATATCACTCGCCGAAAGGCGAATATAACTGAGGCACACTCGCTTACGGAGTGTGCCTCTATTCTTATGGTCTGTAGGGGGCGAAGGCCGCTTCTGCTTGCTCTTTGGAAAGGTCTTTTTCGTTGGTGTACAGAGGCGCTTTGCCCAGCTGGTCATATTTGCCCAGGCCGTAGGCGTGGTAGGGCTCGATGTCGATTTGGGAAATTTCGTGCTCCTTTGCCAAAGCTGCAAGAAAGGCATAGTGGGCGTCATTATCGTTGCAGCCGGGGATAATGGGACAGCGCAGCACCACCTGCGCCCCCTTCTGCCGCAAATACGCCAGATTCTTTAAGATCAGATCGCTGTCGCCGCCGGTGAGGACCTTGTGCATAGAGGGAACAGCCTTGATGTCATACAAAAAGATATCCACGAAGGGAAGCACCCGGTCAAAATAGGCAGTAGGACAATAACCGCTGGTTTCCATACAGATGTGCAGCCCCGCCTGCTTTGCTTTTTGGCAAAGCTCCGCCGTAAAGCCGATCCGGCTCATAGGCTCGCCGCCGGAAATGGTGATGCCCCCCTCCTGGCCATAAAACAGCTTGTCCCGGAGGGCAATTTCCAGCACCTGGTCTACCGTATATTCCTTGGCGGCAGGAGAAATCGCGCCATTGGGGCAAGCGTCCACGCAGGCAAGGCAGGCATCGCACTTTTCCCGGTGGAAACGGTGCTTTCCCTCTGCAATTTCGTGGCAGCCATTGGGGCAAACCTGTACGCAAGCGCCGCAGGCTGTGCATTTGTCCCGGCGAAACAAAATCTCATTTTCAAAGGCCTGGGATTCCGGGTTATGGCACCAGCTGCAGCGCAGGGGGCAGCCCTTTAAAAACACGGTGGTCCGCAGCCCCGGGCCATCGTGGACGGAAAGTCTTTGGATGTTGATAACATACGCTTTTTCAGCCACTGGATGCCACCTCCTGACAGTGAAGCTTCTGATATTGCCGGGGGGAAACGCCGATCTCCTTTTTGAAGCAGCGGTTAAAGTAATAGCTGTCGGCAAAGCCCACCAGCTCCGCCACCTCCTGCAAGGTGTAAAGGTCCGTTTTGATGTATTTGCAGGCCGTTTGCAGCCGCCGGCGCATCACATACTGCTGGGGAGACATTTGGTAATACTCCTGAAAGATCGTCCGCAGCCGCCGCTGGCTGATGCCCGCCTCCCGGGAAAGCCGGGGAAGGGACAGGTCCTTTTCCAAATTGGAATAGATGTAGCTGACCACCTTTTCCAACCGCTGGCGAGTACGGTCGGAAAGGTACTTTTTGTCATAAAACTGGTTGAAGGCCACCACCGCGTTATACAGATTGGCAAAGGCGATGCTCCGGTGCTGGGGGCTGTGGCGCTGCCAGTCGATGTGGGCCTTTTCAAACAGCGCCGGCAAATTGGTCTGGCCGGAGCAGTCCACCACGAAGGAAGAAATGTCCAGTTCCTCCGCGCAGGTAAAGCAGAAGCAAATGGAGGTTCCGATTTCCTCGGTTTTTACCTTGTAGGACTCCCTGGCGTGGATGAAGAACACCGACCCGGTCTGAAACACCAGTTCCCCTTTTTCAAAAGTGTGGACATAGCGCCCGGAAAACTGGTAGCCGAAAATGTGGGTGTCGCGAATCTGGGAGGAAAATGTTGGCTTTGTGCCTGTGTAATGGTTCACAAGGCTGATCCTGGTTACGGTAATATCGGGAATCTGCATAACACACCTCCTGCTTTTTCTGGGGAAATTATAGCCCCCCGGGGCGGTATTTGTCAACGATTTTGGGAAATTTGTGTTCCGATTTTTACTAATTTGCAGAAAATTACATTGTCATTTCCCTTTGGGGGCGATATAATCAAGAAAAATGGAAAGGAGCTAGGCTATGTATTCTTCTTTGATCGAAAAACTGCAGGACTTTTACTTTTCCCGGCCCTATGACCCGAAATTTACCTATCACAACCCTATTCTGGATGACATCGAGGCGGCGGTGAAGGCCTCCGGGGAGACCTCCCCCTACCGGATGAAGGCCATCCAGTATAAGGTCATTGCCGAGAAATTCCAGCCGGTGCTATTTAAGGGTATGCCCTTCTATCACGAAATGGCCACCAAGAATTCCTGGTGCGACGGCGGTCCTTATCACGGTGGCAAGCACCCCGGCGGCTGGCTGATGTACCACAATGAGCATCTGTTCCGGGACTATGACCCGGAGTCCTTTGACACCTTCACCGCCCACAAAAAGGGCAAGTTTTACAGTGTATGCGGTCCGTACTTTGACGAGATCCACTACTGCTTCCCCTTCACCAACGCCCTGAAGGACGGCTTAAAGGGCATCTATGACCGGATCTTGGAAGAAGAGAAGACCTGCAAAAACAAAAGAGAGCGGGAATTCTTTGACTGCGCCAAGGAAGGTCTTTTGGCGATGAAGCGCATTGCCGAGCGATTCGCAGAAAAAGCCGACGAAATGCTGAAAGATGAGACCCTTTCTGATTTAGATAAGGCATTTTTGCAGCGGATTTCCGACACCGGCCGCCGCGTACCCTGGCAGGCGCCGAAAACCTTCTATGAAGCGCTGAACAGCTTGGCCTTTTTGCGGGATGTCAGCGGCAGCCTGGAGGGTCTGGGTCAGAACGCCTTCGGCCGCCCGGATAAGTATTTGAAGCCTTTTTACGATGCGGACCTGGCAGCCGGACGGCTGACGAAGGAAGAGGCAAAGGATCTGATCTCCCGGTTCCTGCTGATTTGGGATTGCCACCACGACAAAAACAATGTCTTTGCCGACAACATCTCCCACGAGTTTGAAATTTCCCTGAATCTGGGTGGCTGCGACGAGGATGGAAACGAGGTCTATAACGAGCTGACCGAAATGTTTATCACCGCCCACAGTGAGCTTGGCTGCATCTATCCCAAGCTGCTGTGCCGGTTTTCCGCCAACAGCTGCAAGGAATATTTGGATGTGATCAACAAGTATTTCCTCTCCGGCAGAAGCAACATTATGCTGGTCAATGACGACAGCCTGATCCCCGCGCTGGTGCGCTCTGGCAAGGAGCTGAAGGACGCCAGAAGCTATGTGTCCGCCGGCTGCTGGGATGTGATCGTGGAGGGCTGCGAGAAAAAGCCCTTCGGTGAGATGTTCAGCCTGATCCGCCCGCTGGAGGTGGTCATTCATAAGCTTAAGGATTTGGAAAAGCAGTGTAAATTTACCTTCTCTGACTTGGAAAGCGCCGCCGATTTTGAAAGCCTTTACAAGATGGTGATGGACGATCTGCGGCAGGTGATCTCCGCCAAGTACCGCTTTACAGACATCGGCAGACGCATCTGGTCGGACATCTACCCCAGCCCCGTCTACTCTGCCTGCACCACCGGCTGCATCGAGGGCCACGCAGACTTTATGGAAGGCACAGCCAAGTATAACCCCGGCGCAACCTACTTTGCTTTCTTTGCGGATTTGGTTAACTGCCTGCTTTCTATGAAGTATGTCTGCTTTGACAAAAAGCTTGCTACCCTGCCCCAGCTGTTCGAGGCTTTGCGGCAGGATTGGGAGGGCTTTGAAGATTTGCGTAAGGCTGCCAAGGAAGCCCCCTTCTATGGCGATGAGTCGGATGCGTCCAAGGCACTGACCGTCCGGGTGCATACAGATATTTGCGACCATATGGACAGCATCCTCAACGCCCACGGCGACAAAAACGATGTAGGCTACTTAAACTACAACGAGTACTACACCTGGGGCGCAGTTACCCTGGCAACCCCCGACGGCCGGAAGGCCGGGGAGGTGCTCTCCCACGGCATCGAGCCCAACCGCTCCCGCCCCATTGAAAGTCCTATGGCGCTGCTTGGCAGCGTTGGGGTCATCGATTTTGACCGGTGCGCCGGCAACAGTGTGTTAAACATCGTGCTGCCCAACAATTTGTCTCTGGAAAATCTGGAAGATTTTGAAAGAGCCTGCGCAAAAATGAAGCTGCAATCTCTGCAGCTGAACTGCGTCAACAAAGAAGACCTGCTGGACGCCCAGATCCACCCGGAAAACCATCAGGACATCATCGTCCGGATGTGCGGCTTCTCAGCGAAGTTCGTGTCCTTGGCCGAAAAATGGCAAAACGAGTTTATTTCCAGAAATTTCTACAATTAACGAAATAGCAGGCGGATGATATCCGCCCCTACAAGTAAATGCCCCGGAAAACCGGGGCATTTTTATACACTTTTTTCCTGAATTTTCGACTTTTGCATCGTTTACATCCCGGCTGTTTTGGAATATTAAAAGAGCAAGGAGGTGAAAGCGAATGCAAAAATTTGTCAGAAAAATTGCGTTATTTTTCATTATAATAAGCATTTTCGCCGGCAGCGCCAACGCCGCCACCACACTCATTCCCGGCGGGCAGCTGATCGGTCTGGAGCTGCAGGACAACACCGTTACCGTTGCCGGCTTCGACGAAAGTTTAGGCGCTGCCGCCCGATCCGCCGGGCTGAAAAAGGGCGACCGGATCTTGCGGGTGAACAACAGGCAGGTACACTGCGCCGAGGATGTGCGCAAGGCGCTGCTGGGCGCCGAGGAAAAGGTGGAAATTCGCCTTTGCCGGGAGGGTAAAACCAAAAAGGCGGTGCTGCGGCCTGCCCTTACCAAGGACGGCCCGCGGTTGGGCGTTTATCTGAAGCAAGGCACCACCGGCGTTGGTACGGTTACCTATTATGACCCCCAGACAAAGGAATTTGCCGCCTTGGGACACGGGGTCAACGTTTCCGGCGGCGCGCTGCTGCAGCTGAAGAAGGGTACGGCCTATGAAGCAGACATCCTTTCTGTGAAAAAAGGCAAGGTCGGCGCGCCGGGTCAGCTGATGGGGGCGCTGCGGGCTGAAACCACCATCGGCACCATTGAGAAAAACACCGCCCAGGGTGTCTTCGGCAAGGCTTCCCTTTCCTTCCAGGGGGACAGCCTTCCGGTGGCAAGCAGCGCAGATGTGCAAAAGGGCGCTGCCACCATCCGCTCCACCGTTAAGGACACTTTGCAGGAATATTCTGTGGAGATTCTGAAAATCTATCCACAAGCCCCGGACCGCTGCCGGAATCTGCTGATTCGGATCACCGACCCGGCGCTGCTTTCCGCCACCGGCGGCATCGTCCAGGGTATGTCCGGCTCGCCGATCATCCAAGACGGCAAACTGGTGGGCGCGGTAACCCACGTGCTGGTCAATGACCCCACGATGGGCTACGGCATCTTTATTGAAAATATGCTGGAAGCAGCCGGTTAAACTGAATATTCGCAAAAAAATTAAGTGCCAGACGGATTTTATACCGTTTGGCACTTATTACATATACTCCCAAAATAATACCACAATAAAGTAAATTCGTTATTGCATACTATCATAGAAAGGTCGTGAGATTATTATCTTGTCAACAGAAATTCACAACACAACAATCAAACATACATTAGGAGGTAACAGTTATGGCAATTTTTTAACCTTTGACCGATTTGAAAGACACCACCGGTATTTGTGAGTTTTGTCAGCAGCATTTTGAACCGATATTTATCACCCGGAACGGAGAACCGGAGCTTGTTATTATGAATGCAGACTTTTTCAACGATCTTTTCCGGTTCCGTGATGCAAATGGTAAACTGGACTTTGCCAAAGAATTCTCTGTGCCAATGACAATTCCAATTCGAGACTTGAAACTGACCAGTCGTGTATCTGCCCTCTGCCTGGAATGCGATCAACCAATCAGCATCATTAAAAACGGTGAGATCGCTATGGTTGTTATGAGCATTGACGTATACAAACACCGACATCAAGATCTAATGCAATTGTTGCGGAAATAGCTGCTAGCACGGCACACAACAGCGTGGTTTTATGAAGGTATCAAAATAGTCTGCACCGTACCATAACGAACTCGTAATTTGAATTGAATTCACCGCCTATTATTTTGATTTAAGTTGACATCTCAAAATAAAGCAGGTATAATGTAATTGTTATTTTGATTTGGAGGGATGAAATATGGGCCGTTCCGGTCAATACATCACCAACTTAAGCGGCGAGGCTGCTTACAAATCCTTTCGGCCGGCTTCGCTGCCCCCGGAAATCGATATGGATCGAGATATGGCAACAACCCTTGCGGATGCCGCCCGCGCTTTGGCAACTTTGGATACACTGTCCGCTTATATCCCCAATATGAATTTGTTTGTTTCCATGTATGTCCGAAAGGAAGCACTGATGTCCTCACAGATTGAAGGTACGCAGGCAACGCTTGAAGATGTTCTGGATCCCCTGATCGAACAGAATGCAAATCAGAATGTTGCGGATGTTATCAACTATATTAAGGCTACAGAGTATGCCTTGGAGCGTTTACACACGCTTCCTCTCTGCAATCGGTTGATCAAAGAAACGCATGCGGTACTGATGGCTGGCGTGCGAGGACAAGAAAAGTCACCCGGTGAATTCCGCACATCACAAAACTGGATCGGTGCTGCCGGTAGCACACTGAAAACTGCCAGATATATTCCACCCACACCAGAAGATATGATCGAAGCAATGTCGCATCTGGAAAAGTATATCAATTCTGACGATGCATTGGATGTGCTGATTCAAGCAGCACTGCTGCATTATCAGTTTGAAACCATCCACCCCTTCCTGGATGGTAATGGCCGTATCGGGCGGTTGTTGATCACCCTTTTCTTAATGGAGAAAAAAGCACTTTCCGCACCCGCGCTCTATATTTCCTATTATCTGAAAAAGAATCGTATTGAGTATTATGACCGTATGAGTGAAGTACGGAACAAGGATAATTATGAGCAGTGGATCAAATTCTTTCTATTTGCAATAAAGGAATCTGCAGAGGATGCTGCTCAGACGATTCACGCATTGAATCATCTGCATGAAAAGAATGTGCAGATCATTCAGAAAATGGGACGTGCAGCCACGACTGCTCAAATGCTATTTGCATACCTCGAGCAGAACCCTATTATTGACATTAAGAAAACCGCGGCTGATTTGGACCTGTCCTTCAGTACGGTTTCCGCAGCTGTAAAACGTCTTTCAGATGCAGGCATTTTGGTTCAAACCAACAACGCCAGCAGAAATCGTGTGTTTTCTTACAGTGAGTATCTTACTATTTTAAGAAAAGACACATAACTGTTGCAGGATGATGATGTCACCAAGCAAAAAGGTGGTTATGAATACCTTCTAAGTGGCAAAACCAAAGAAAAGGTGTTGTCCATCCGCGCCTTCACAGACAACGAAAAACGGACAATGTATGAAAGACAAAACGGCATTTGTCCCATGTGTGCTGCCGAAGGGAAAACCAAGCACTGGGAAATTGAGGAAATGCATGCGGATCATAAGATCCCCTGGAGCAGAGGTGGACACACTACACTGGATAACGGCCAGATGCTGTGCCGGGATCACAATTTACAAAAGAGCGATATCTAATTGCATACACAAGGCCTCCGGATGTTCCGGAGGCCTTAAAAATTGCCCTTTATGAGGATAGACACTTGCGTTCCCCCAAAAAATCAGAATTTGTCGAAAATGCGAGAAGTCTTAAAATACGGTATTTTTGACATTTCATCTATGTCAACTAAGGGATTCTGGTTGACCTATGTAAAAACCTCCTTTTTTGTGTATTTTGGGATAAAAACGCAATTTTTCTGCAAATTTCTTTTGTCCCCTACTTGACACACACGTGTCCGGCTCTCCTGTTGTGGTACCCTGTGTGCGCCTTGCCGACGGTGCGGCTGCGTTGCACACAGACCACTGCCACTCGCTCCCCTCCCTTCCTCTGCCACCGGCAGCGGTCGGGTCGCTCCCCCATCATCCAGGACGGCAAACTGGTGGGCGCCATTACCCATGTTCTTGTGAATGATCCTACGATGGGCTACGGAATATTTATCGAAAATATGTTGGACGCGGCTGCGTAAGAATGGACAATTGAAAATTGACAATTGACAATTAAAAATTTGCGGCGGTTTTTAATTATTAAAATTACCATAGCATTTTTGTGCATTTTGTGCTATACTGAAGGAAAGAATTGTCAGGAGGCACTTAAAAATGGCGCAAATGAAAGGTACGGAAGCGAATCTTTCTTCCGATAAGCTGTTGCAAATTATCGAGTATATGTCTGCCCGCCGGCTGCCTATGCGGCTAAAGGACATTGCTGACGATCTGCATATTTCCCAGCCCACGGTCGTGCGATATCTGCGGACTATGTGCAACCAGGGATATGTTTATCACGATGCCCATACAGGCTATTACGCTATGACCTGGAAGATCTGTCGGCTCAGCAGCTCTTTGGAAAGCAATCTTGTGCTTCGCAGTATGGCCGGCAGTCTGCTCAGCGAATTTGCCAACCGGCACAATCTTGGGATCCTGCTGGCGGTGGAGCGAGACGGTATGCTGGTTTACCTGGACCTGGCAAGCGCGCCCCACGGATCGGTGAACACTATGCTGCGAATCGGCAACGATGCGCCTATGCACTCTACCGGCTCCGGCAAGATCCTACTCAGCGCTATGACCGAAGCGCGGGTCAATCAGATCCTGGACCAAAAAGGACAGATCCGCCTCACCGACAAGACCATCACGGACCGCCAAGCTCTGAAGCAGGAGTTGGAAAAGATCCGGCAGCAGGGATATGCGCTGGACAACGAGGAATGCGAGATCGGCCACCGCTGTGTTTCGGTGCCGCTGTATGACTATACCGGTACTGTGGTTGCCGCCGTCAGTGCCTTTGACAGTGTAGAACGGCTGACCGATGCGGCAATTCAGGACACCGCGCTGCCTGCCCTGAAAAAGCTGTCTGCGGAGATTTCGTTCCGTATGGGTTGTCCTATGTAACAACAATAAGGAAGGAATCGCTGTATAGTAGCAATTCCTTCCTTTTTTCGTTGACAAGTTCCTGCTATTCCTATATAATTAAATAGCGGAATGGAGTTCCGAATATTAAAATCGAGTTTCGTAATGTAGAAAGGAAGATACCCATGGCAGTTGAACGTAAAAAGTATTGTGTTGCCGGTCAGTGGAAAGAATCCAAGACCGACAAATGGATGGAGGTTACCGATTCCTCCACCGGCGAGGTCATCGCCGAAGTACCCTGCTGTACCGTAGAGGAAGTGGAGGAGGCAATTGCTGCCGCCCATGCCGCTTTCCCCGAATGGTCTCAAACCTCTATCAGCAAGCGCACCCAAATGATGTTTAAGTGGCGCGACATTCTGGTCAAGCATCTGGACGAGCTGACTGTCCTGTGCGCCAAGGAGCTGGGCAAGAACCTGGCCGAGGCCCGGGGCGATGTGCTCAAAGCCATTGAGCCTACCGAGGCTGCATGCGCTACCCCCTTTATGAGCCAGGGCTCTGCCTCCTTGCAGGTTACCACCGGCTTTGATACCGCTACATACCGGATGCCCTTGGGCGTCGTTGCAGGCATCGTGCCCTTTAACTTCCCCGCTATGATCCCCTGGGGCTGGATGGTTCCCCTTGCCATCGCCACCGGTAATACCGTGGTGCTCAAGGCTGCATCCTACACCCCTCTGACCTCTATGCGGATTATGGAGCTGTTCTATGAAGAGGGCGGCTTCCCCGCAGGTGTTGTAAACCTGGTTACCTGCTCCAGAAATGAGTCCGAACTGTTCCTCACCGATCCCCGGGTCAAAGCCGTTACCTTCGTTGGTTCTACCGAGATCGGCAAGCAGGTATATTCCAAGGCCGCTGCCCACGGCAAGCGCGTTCAGGCCCAGTGTGAGGCCAAGAACCATGCGCTGGTGCTGGAGGATTGCGATCTGGAAAGCTCCGTCAACGCCATTATCAACTCTACTTATGGCTGCGCCGGTATGCGTTGCATGGCTTTGCCCGTTATCGTGGTACAGGAGAGCATTGCTGACAAGTTTGTTGCTCTGCTGAAGGAAAAGGCAATGGCTATGAAGGTCGGCTGCGCTTATGATCCCGAGACCCAGCTGGGCCCCGTGGTCAACGCCAAGCACAAGCAGTCCGTCTGCAACTGGATCCAGAAGGGTATTGACGAGGGCGCAGAGCTTGTACTGGACGGCCGCGACATCGTGGTCCCCGGTTTTGAGAACGGCTTCTTTGTAGGCCCCACCATTTTGGACAAGGTTACTGACGAAATGTCCGTGGGCACCCGGGAGATCTTTGGACCTGTTACCGTGATCAAGCGGGTCAAGACCTTTGAGGAAGGCCTGGCGATTATGAATGCCAACCCCTTCGCCAACGGCTCTGTGATCTTCACCCAGAACGGCTACTATGCCCGTCAGTTTGAGCTGCTGACCGATGGCGGCATGGTGGGTATCAATGTGGGCATTCCCGTGCCTTCTGCATACTTCCCCTTCTCCGGCAATAAGGATTCCTTCTATGGCGATCAGCACGTGCTGGGTCTGGACGGCGTTCGTTTCTACACCCGCGCCAAGACCGTTACCAAGCACTGGTACGACGAGCATTCCCGCAAGAAGGCTATGGACACCTGGGAAGGTACTGTCGAACGCATTTAATGGATACATAGAAAGGAAACGATCTTATGGTTACCAATGCTTATCTGAAGGCGCTGAGTGAAAGCGCCGGCTTCTGGTGGACCGATACTGCTGTCATCCAGGCGATGGATCAGGATATTGAAAACGGCGCTACCGGTGTTACCACCAACCCCGTTCTGGTCAAGGCTGCTCTGTACAAAGATCCCGAATACTGGCGTCCCTTCTTAAAGAGCGCCGAGGGTCTGACCGGCGATGCAAAGGCGGAAGAGATCATCCGCCGCATCACTGTAGAGGTTGCCAAGAAGTTTATGCCCATCTATGAAGCTACCAACGGTGAGCAGGGCTATGTCTGCGCCCAGGTCAATCCCAAAAAGCAGGGCGACACCGCTTTTATGATCGAAATGGGCAAGCGTCTGGCTGCATGGGCTCCCAACATTGCCGTCAAGGTTCCCGCTACCGCTGCCGGTATCCGGGCCATTGAGGAGCTGTCTGCCGAGGGTATTACCACGGTTGGTACTGTCAGCTTCACTGCACCCCAGTGTATTGCCATCGCTGCTGCACAGCAGCGGGGTATCGACCGTTGCCGTGCCAACCGTAAGAAGCCCGGCAAGGCCTGGGCGGTCATTATGGTCGGCCGTTGCGACGACTATCTGCGCGATGTTGCTGCCGATATGCAGGCAGATGTTGCAGAAGCTGACATCATCCAGTCCGGTACTGCCTGCATTAAGAGAGCTTACGCCATTTGCAAGGAGCGCGGCTATGAAGCCAAGCTTATGCCCGCCGGTATGCGCGGCGGCTACCACGCAACCGCTTTGGCCGGCTCGGATATGACCATGTCTCTGTCCGAGAAGATCCTGGTGGCGCTGGGCAAGGAAGAGGCGTTTGTTCCCCACTTTGACGAGGCGATCAGCGACGAGACCCTTGCAAGTCTGAAGACCATTCCCGAATTCAACCGGGCCTATGAAGACCTGACCGAGGCAGAATTCATTCGTTACGGCGCTTCCCAGCGCACCCTTTCCCAGTTTATCGAAGTGGGCTGGAATATGATCGCTGACTTCCCTCTGTAAGGAGGTCCTTATGGAAGGAAAGGTCAGCTGTCTACCGGTATCCCTATACCAGGCGTTTTTCTCCGGGGAGATAACCATCGTCCAATGGGCAAAGCAAGCCAAGGCTTTGGGGCTAGACTGCGTGGATATTAACGCGCTGTTCATTCGAAACAAGAGCCTTGCCGAAATTGCGGCCATTGCCCGGGAATTGGTCGTTCCGGTGCTGATGGTCAGCGCCTATTCCGACTTTACCGCTCCGGATGACAAAGCCCGCGCACAAGCCCTTGAGACGGCTTTGGAGGATATGGAGCGGGCAGCTGCCATCGGTGCCAAGTACATCCGGCTGACCGCCGGTCAGGCTTACCCCGGCCAGGAGGATGCGCAGATGTGCGCCCGGGTCTATGACTGCTTTAAGGTCTGCTGTGAAAGGGCAGCCGCGCTGGATTTGACGATCCTGCTGGAGAACCACTCCAAGCCCGGTGCCTGGCAGTATGTCGATTATAACTTCCATACCGAGCGCTTTCTTCTTCTGTGGGAGAAGCTCAAGCAGTTGCCCATCAGCATCAATTTCGACACCGCCAACGCCTATGCCCTGCAGGATTGGGAAAAGATCCTGAATGCAGTGGCAGGCCGCATCGCCACGGTCCATATCAACGATCTGGCAAGCATTGACCCTTTGCAGTTTTGCCTGGCAGGCGATGGCATCGTGCCTATGGAGCAGATCCTGGATGCGATCTACGCTACCGGCTTCCGGGGGGATATCTGCTTGGAAGAAGCGTCCTTTACAGGCTGGGAAGGCGTAGAAAAAGCTGTTGGCTATACGCTGGGGTTGTGCCGTAAGCACGGCTTCAACAAGTAACCGGAGGTACTTATGGAAAACAATGTTGTGCTGAATATCCGCTCCCGGCTGGGCGAAGGCATTTGGTGGGATGACCGCCGCAAATGCCTGTTCTGGGTGGACATTATGAAAAAGGAAGTCCACCGGCTGGAAAAGGGCCAGGATCGGCTGCTGAAGACCTTCGATGATTTCGTAGGCTTCTGCGCCCCTTGCGAGGACGGCCGTCTTATCGTGGGCTGCGGCAGAGACTTGCTGCTGTTTGACCCGGACATGCTGGATACGCAGGTGCTGCAAACCGTTGACGAGGACGAAAGCAACAACCGCTTCAACGATGCCAAATGCACACCCGACGGACGGCTTTTGGCAGGCACTATGAACAACATCCTCAACGAGGAGGATGCTGACGATGCCAACACCGGAAGACTGTATCTTCTGCAAAGCGGCAAAGCGCCCACCCAGCTGCTGGACAAGCTGAGCGTGTCCAACGGCATCGCCTTTACTGCCGATTCCAAAACTGTCTACCACGTGGACACCTACTCCCAGACCATCTTCGCTTACGATTATGACAGCGCCACAGGCCTGCCGTCCAATCCCCGGGCGGCTGTGAAGGTGCCGCTGGAGTTCGGTAACCCCGACGGCTTCACCATTGCGGAAGATGGCACATTGTTTGTGGCCCATTGGGGTGGCAGCGCCATCCGGCGTTATGATCCTGCCACCGGCGCGCAGCTGCAAAAGTGGGAATTTCCTGCAGTCCACGTTACCTGCTGCTGCTTCGGCGGTGAGAATTTGGACGAGCTGTATGTCAATACCTCCAGTATTGACGCACCGGAGGAGCAGTATCCTCTGGCCGGCAGTATCTTTATGGTAAAGCCCGGTGTCAAAGGACTTCCGGTCAACCGTTACAAACTTTAATTAGAAGGTGTAAATTATGTCAAAATTAGCAATTAACGGCGGTGAGATGGCCAACCCCCAGGGTCATATCAAGTACCCCCAGCTGACCCAGGCTGACCGGGATGCCGTCAACCGTGTTCTGGACCGCCAGGTCTTTTGGGGCTTGAACGGCCCTGAGATCACCGGTTTGGAAAAAGAGTGGGCAGAATTTGTCGGCTCTAAATATGCCCTCACCTGCAACAGCGGTACCGCTGGCTTGCATATGGGTCTGGCTGCCGTAGGCATCAAACCCGGCGATGAGGTCATTACCAGCTCCCTGACCTTTGTTGCCAGTGCGCTGTGCGCGCTGCAGCACAATGCCATCCCTGTGTTCTGTGATGTGGATCCCAGAACCTTCAATATGGATGTCAAAAAGCTTGAAGCCAAGATCACCGAGAAAACCAAGGCCATTATCCCTGTAGATCTGCACGGTATGCCCTGCGACTACGACGAGATCAACGCCCTGGCAAAGAAGTATGATCTGAAGGTCATCGCCGATGCCTGCCAGTCCCACGGTGCAACCTACAAGGGCCGCAATGTGGGCACCCTTGCCGATGTGAGCGTGTTCAGCCTGAACGGTCTGAAGAATCTGGAGTGCGGCGACGGCGGTCTGGTCAATACCGACAACCTGGAGTACTACGAAAGAGCGAACCAGCTGCGCGTCTTTGGCGAAAAGCTGCAGGCCGGTGTGCCTCGGGATTATAACAGCTATGAGATCGGCTGGTGCTACCGGATGCTGGAGATGCCCGCTGCCTACGCCCGCTCCAAGCTGACCCGTCTGGCTGACGACAATCTGGTCCGTCAGGCCAACGCCAAGCGCCTGACGGAGGGCCTGCAGGGCTTGCCCGGTGTGATCACACCTTATGTGCCTGCGGACCGTACCAGCGTGTATCACTACTACCGTATCCGCTTCGATCCCAAGGCATTGGGCATCCATATGGATCCCAACGAGTTCCGCGCCCGGATCCAGAAGGCGTTGATCGCCGAGGGCTGCGAGGCCAAGCGCTGGCAGACCCGTCCTGTGCAGCTGCAGGGTCTGTTCCAGACCAAGACCGGCTACGGCTACGGCTGTCCCTGGACCTGTCCCTACGGCAGCGGCAAGCCTGTGCACTACGGACCGGAGGATTACGAGGTTACCAAGCAGATTTTGGAAGACTCCATCGTATTTTACGATCCTCTGTATCCGCCCAATGGTGCCGAGGTCATCGACCGCTACATCGAGGCCTTCAAGAAGATCTGGGAGAATATGGACGAAGTTCTGTCCTTCCCCATCGATATGAACGACCCCGCTATCAACTCTTTGTAATCAAAAGCACCGCCCCCATGGTTTACCATGGGGGCAGTGCCCTAACTTTCCGGCATTTCACCGCCTCCGTACACACCTTTGCAAAGGAGATGCTATGGCGCAGCAGCTACTATATAAAAGTCGCCGTAACCGTGTCCGTCTGGTCCAGACAGATGCGGGGCGATTGGTTGTAAAAACCTTTTCCCAGGAAGAAGCCTTTCAAAAGGAATTGCAGATCTACAAATTGCTGCAGGGCAAAAATATACCCTGTGCAAAGGTGATTCGGGCAGAAAACAACACTTTGGTGCTGTCGCAACTACCCGGGCAAACTCTGGTGCAATGCCTGGAGCAGCAGGAGCAAACCGGTGTGCCTGTTTGGGACGTTTGGGAAAAACTGGTGGCATGGCTGACTTCCTTTGCCCAGCATACCGGTTTTTTGATGACGGATGTGAATCTGCGAAATTTTGTGTATGACGAAAAGACAAAAACCCTGTACGGACTGGATTTCGAGCAGTGCGATGTGTGCGCTATGACACTTTCTGCCGCTACCGTTGCAGCCTTCATTCGCACATACAAGCCGGAAAACACACCGCTTAAACAGCAAATCTCCCAATATGTGCTACAGCTGTTTGCAAAAAACTGCAATATACCCATCGATGATTTAGTCCTGGAGTCCGCGCGCCAGGAAGCAAAGCTTTTAGCGCGGCGCAAAAACTGAATATAGACTTTTTCCGAGCAGTAGGAGCCTAAGGCTTTGCGCTATGGCCTGCTGCCTGGGTGTATCTGGAAACGGATGCGCCTACCGTGTTTGTAAAGGAGAAACTATGAAACAAAAAGTACCATTATGCCATTTGGCATTTTTGGGGATCTGCGTTGCTTTAAGTCTGGTAACAAAACGGGTGATCTCCCCCATTACCAACCTCTTGACGGATTTTCTCCGGATTCCCGGCGGGAGCGCAGCAACAGCCTTTTCACTGATGTTTTTAGTGGTCGGCACCAGCCGGCTAAAATGGAGCTGGGCAACCACCGCCACAAGCTTTGTACAAAGCCTGATCGCGTTGGGCATCGGTATGAGCGCTTATCAAGGCGCTTTTGCGGTCCTAACCTATACCCTGCCGGGGGCGGTCATTGACCTGCTGCGCCGGTTTTATCCCCGCAGAGATACATCCTATTTTTTGCTGTCCTGCGGGGCAGCCAATACCGCAGGGGCGCTGCTGAGCAATTTGTTGGTGTTCCGATTGGAAGGTGTCCCATTTCTGCTGTGGATGCTGATCGGTTGCATCTTTGGCCTGTGCGGTGGCTTTTTAGGTGGCATTTTATTTGCCAAGCTTGAGAACATCCCGGAGTTCAGGAGATTCATGCAATGTTAAAAAAATGGATCGTAGCAGGCATTGTTTTGCTGTTGGCGATTACCGGCATTGTTGCAACTGTTCATCTGAAAAATCAGGACAGCATCGAATGTATGGTGATCCTGCTGGAAGATCAGCAGATCCCCGTATCCTTCGAGGATCTGAATCAGACAGCATTTTCCGGTACGCTGACCGACGGAAAGGGGGATGCCTCCTTTCACCAATATACCGGTGTTTTACTCCGGGAGCTATTGGAAAAGAAGGGCGTCGACCTTGCGAAAATTTCAGGCGTAACCGTAACCTCTGCGGATAACTACAGCGCAGCATTTACACACGAAGAAATCCTGCAGACGGGCCGCGTATATGTGGCCATCACGGCAGACGGCACCAAGATAGAGGGCATTGACCCGGAAAGCAGCGGCGTTCAGGTGATCGTATTTGGGGATGCCAACAGCCGCCGCTGTGTCCGTTTTGCCCAAAAAATTACCATTGAATAAAACAGAAGCCACCCGTCGTCCAGGGGATGGCAGGTGGCTCTTTTCTATAGGCTATTGGGGTCTATGCAAATATATCCGTCTTCCTTTACGGAAAAAAGGACATTTAAGCCCAGTGACCGGGCGAGTATAAGGGCCTTATGGGTGATGACCGCTTTGCTCATAAGGCAGCCGATGCTGCATCGCGCAGCCTTCCGGACCGTTTGTTCATTGATCCTGCCGCTGGAAAACATAACCGCGCCGCGCAGATCATATCCTGCCAAAATCGCCGCGCCTACCGCCTTGTCTATGGCGTTGTGGCGGCCGATATCGGTGCGCAGGATGTGCCAGCCGTCGCCTTTTATCACGCATTCGTGGACGCCGTGGGAACGGCAGTACTTGTCCGATGCTTTGTTAAAAAGCGCAAGCATCTGCGCCGCGCAGGCCCTTGGGGTCTGTGGGCGGCTGCATTTTTCCGGCTCGGCAGCAACAGCGCAAACGCCTTGCGCGGTGGCCTTATGGCCGTCGCGGGATACCTCTACGGAAGCTGCGGTATAGCCCTCCGTGAAAAGCCAGCCTGCGCAAAGCTCACCCAGGCAGGCGGGGCTGCACACAAAGCGGTGCAGAAGCTGCTTTGTGCTGTAAAGCCCAAGATCGTGTTCCTCGTTGAGCACAACGGATGTGGGATGGCTTTCGCCACCGGATATCCTTGGCAGCACAAGCTCCCACTCGTCAGGTCTGTTTTCGAAAAGATCTGTTACTTGCATACGGTTCACTCCCTAAAATCGTCAGAAGTAATTGCCTATAACGGTATAGTATCCTGTATTTCATACTGTGTCAACTATGGGTTCATCCCAACTTGTTAAAACCAATCAAAATCATTGCAAAGGAGAAAAGGTAGCGGTTTATGAAAAACGACCACATCATTCAGTATCCCGATGCGTACAGCCATTGCATAGGCTGTGCAAGCTGTGAGCTTTTTTGCTCCCTTATTCACGACGGCGTAACCGGTCCCTGCCACGGCGGCATTCAGTTGGGATTTGGAAAGCTCAACACCCTGAAGCACACGGTCTACGTGTGTGAGCATTGCGAAGATCATCCCTGCTATGAGGCCTGTCCCAAGAAGGACAAGGCTATGTGCGTAGACGAAAATGGCACCGTGTATATTGTGCAGGAAGAGTGCATCGGCTGCGGCAAGTGCGCCAAGTTCTGCAAGCTTACCCCTGCCCGGATCACTATGGACAAGAAAAACCGCAAAGCCCACAAGTGCGATCTTTGCCGCACAAGAGCGGAAGGACCTCTGTGCATCCAGCGGTGCCCGGTGGTCTGTCTGGGTCTTGCCTCAGATCCGCTGCCCTATGACCCCGAGAAATTAGGAGGTGCAAAATAATGGCCAAAAAGAAGTTATTTGATAAGCTCCCCGCCTGTTATGCGGGAAAGATCTTACGGATCGACCTGACCACCAAGACCACCTCCATCCTCCCCACCGAGAAGTACGCAAATGACTACATCGGCGGCAGAGCGCTGGCCAACCGGCTTTACTGGGATGAATGCAAGGGCAAGGGCGTGCCGGCGCTTTCTGCAGAAAACACCCTCATTTATATGACCGGTCCTTTTGCCGGTACAGGTCTTCCCTATTCGGGCCGCGCCGTTATGACGGGCATCTCCGCCAAGAATATTCCGGAGCAGTATACCCACGCCAGCTGCGGTGGTTACTTTGGCACCGTGCTCAAGTGGGCCGGCTACGACGGCTTTATGATCACAGGCAAGGCAGACGCGCTGACCTATGTTGTGATCGATGATGACAAGATCTCTTTTGAAAGCGCGGAGGAGCTGAAGGGCTGCTATGTGCAGGCCACCCAGGAGAAGCTGTTTGATAAGTACGGAAGAAAGTCCTCCTCCCTTGTCATTGGCCCCGCAGGTGAAAACTGCTGCCGCCACGCCTCTGTGGTAACCCACGCCGACAGCGCCTTTGCAAAGCCCGGCTTCGGCGCTGTGTGGGGCTATAAGAACCTCAAGGCGATCGTTGCCAGAGGCACCGGCACCATCGCCCCTGCGGATGTCAATGAAGTGATTCGGATCCACGACTGGGAAGACAACCCCAAAAAGGGCGTGCCGGAGACAGGTGAGTATCTCAACACCATCGAATTTGCAGAATTCTCCGGCCCCACAGAGCCCTACCGCCAGGTATTCAACTCCTGCAACCCCGCCTGCAACCATCGCTGTATGATCACCCGATGCGGTCTGACGAATCCGCTGGATCCCGAGGGCGAGAAGGTTTCTATGGTGGGCAAGTGCCTGGACGAGCAGATCTGCATTATGAGAGCTGACAATTTCTTCGCCTTTGGCGCGTATATCGATTTTCCGAGACAGAATAAGCCCGGCAACTACAAGTGGATGTTCCCCCAAGTGGCAGATCCGGAGGATCCTCTGCTGGATATTTATACCCAGCAATACGACGGAAATCTGCTGAATATGTGGGGCCCGGACTTTAACTTCGGTACTATGATCAACTGGTGCTGCAATGAGTACGGTCTGGACAAGTGGGACATCGGCTTCTGGCTCTTTACCTGGATCTACCAGTGCCAGCTGGAAGGCCTCTTTGACGACGGCAAGGTGGACTTCGGCAGACCCATCGACTTTGAAGATCCGCAGTTTGCAAAGCATATCCTGGACTGTATGGTCTACCGCAAGGGCCCTATGGGCGATCTGCTGGCAGAAGGCGTTGGCAGAATGATCCGCGCCCTGGGTAAGGAAAAGTACGGCGATACCCTCCGCCACGGCATCTTCACCAGAGACGGCCAGGAGCGGCTCACCCCCGTCAGCTGGGAAGCCAGCTGGGGCGAACCCTCTCACTGGCAGGGCAGAGGCTTCCAGGGCTGTGAAAAGAACATCTGGGCCTCTATGAACCTGGTGAATATGATCGGTGCCCGGGACGAAGCAGGCGGCGGCCACTCCCACGACAGCTATGAGAATTACCTCACCTACAAAGATGACCCCTGCCATTCTCCTCTGCTGGTGGAAGCAACGATCCACAACAACCGCAGAAGTGAGATGAAGGACAGCCTTATTCTCTGCGAGTACAAGGACCCCGATCCCGGCAGACCCAATATGGAAGTGGAGATGATCAAGGCGGCAATGGGCGTGGATATGACCAAGGAAGAAATCGACCACATTGCCGACAGAGGTAAGCTCCTGGAAAGAGCCATCGTTATGCGCGACCACGGCAGAACCCGTGATATGGAAGTGGCGGAGGTCTATCCGTGGATGACCTACGAAGACCCCTGGGGACAGACCGTAACCTGGGACGAATGGAACGATTTTGTAGATCTGTACTATCAGGCCTACAACTGGGATCTGGAAACCGGTTGGCCCACAAAGGAAGCCTGGAATGCAGTGGAACTAAGCGACGTTGCGCAGTTCTTCGAAAAAGAAGGCAAGCTCCCTGTGGCAAATCCGAATTATGTCAGAAAGCCCAATCCTTTTAACCGATAAGAAGAAATCGCACCGGCGAAAGACATCGACAGAACATGTAGGGGCGGTTATTAACCGCCCTTTTATCTTGCTTTTGTGGGAAAGTGTGGTATGATAAAGAAAATGCTTAGGAGGGTCAGTATGGAAAAGAAGCTTCGGTGGGTCGCATTAAGTGTTTTGGCGGCAGTCGGGTTGCTGGCGGGCAGTTTGTGCTTTCAGCCGGTGCGGGATTTCTTCCACCGGCACGAATACACCGAAACCCTGACTGCCTCCACCTGCACCAAGGGCGGCTACTCCACCTTTACCTGCGAATGCGGAGAAAGCTACACCGGAAACTATCTTCCTATGGCAAAGCACGATTACGAATCTACCGTTACCAAGCCCACCTACACCACCCAGGGCTACACCCACAATGTTTGCCGGGTGTGTCAGTTTGAGATGACGGACAACTACACCACGATGCCCTCGGAGGTGGTGTCCTCTCTGGCCAAGAAGGATTATCTGCAGCCCTTTGAGGACTTTTCCCGGGCGCGGACGCAAAACCCGGAATATGTGATGATCCATTTCAGCAGCGCGGTGGTGCTTAAGCCCACCGACCCCTACAACTGGAAGCGCAACCGGAAGATCTTTGAAAGCTACGGCGTCAGCACCCACTACATTATGGACCGGGAGGGTAATATCCGCTGCTACATTCCGGAGGATTTGGTGGCCTACCACGCAGGCTACGGCACCTGGAAGGACGATCCCAAGTACACCGACCTGATGAACGACTATGCCATCGGCATCGAGGTGATGGCCATCGGTTCCCAAAAGGATATGCGCCAGTATCTGACATCCACCCAATACAAGAATCTGGACAAAAGCTTCATTGGCTACACCGATGAGCAGTACGAAGCGCTCAAGGTTTTGGTCAAGGATATCTGCCAGCGCAACAACATCCCCTTTGACCGGGAGCATATCATCGGCCACCAGGAGTACTCCCCCAACAAGGTAGACCCCGGCGAGCTGTTTGACTGGGATCGGTTGCTTTCCTGATCCTGCGCAAAGGGAAGGCTTGCGGGCGGATGATATCCGCCCCTACATAAAGAGATAATTCGGGCGAACGCAGTTCGCCCCTACATAAAGAGCGGGCGAACACAGTTCGCCCCTACTTTGCATTGATAATCCAAAAAAAGACCGGCTGGAAAACCAGCCGGTCTTGTTTTTTTGGATTATTCTTCGTCCATACCTTCGACAAAGAAGTCGCCGAAGAGTTCTTCGTTGGAGGGCATATCCTCTGCAATGGGACGAGCCACCCAAGTGGTGTTCATATAGTGCTTGAGGGTAATGTTCTCGGAGACGATGTTGCCGCCCCAAGTGCCGCAACCCATAGAAGATGTGGGAGGCATACCGTTGGTAGCAGAACCGGAGTTACCCTTGTTGTTGGGCTGGCGGACCATAATTCTAGAAACGGGAGCAGCCATACCCAGACGGTGGATGTGGTCATCGTCGAAGGAGTAGATGCCGCAGGAGTGGCCCTTGCCGCCTACCTCGAAGATGGCGCGCATCATATCCAGCGCGTTTTCAAACTCGCCCTCGTACTTAAACAGAGCCAGCAGAGTGGTCAGCTTTTCGGAGGAGAACAGGTGCTCCTTGCCGATGTTGTTCTTGCCGCCGCCGGTGACAGCGATGAACTTGCGGTCTTCCGGGATGGAGAAGCCTGCAGCCTCGGCCAGCTTCTGTGCGCTGATGGCGACAGTGCCGGGCAGACGGTGGCCCTCTTCGTCCCACATAACCTTCTTGAGCATTTCTGCTTCTTCCTCGTTTGCCAGGTATGCGCCCTGCTCGACCAGCTTGGCTACAAAGCCGTCGTAAACATCCTCGTGGATCAGCAGGTTACCGTCGCAGGAGCAGCCGGAGCCGAAGTCAGAGCACTTGGAAATCCGGGTGTTGGTGGCAGCCTCCAGCTGGCGCTCCTCGGTATCGCAGGTGTTGTCGATGATGACCGTTGCGTTGCCGGCGCCGGAGCCGTAAGCAGGTGTGCCGGAGGAGTAAGCGGATTTGACCATAGGACGGCCGCCGGTGGCGATGACCAGGTCGCACTTGCTCATCAGCAGCTGGGACAGGGGTACGGAGGGCTTTTCGATGCCCTGGATGA
>JAZLAB010000025.1:0-10093 GCA_045612985.1 Faecousia sp. | reverse complement strand
AGTACTGCGAAGAGCGGAATATGCCCCGCTTTATCTACATCTCCAAGGTAGACGAAGAGAATGCTGACTACAACGCTACTTTTGATGCGCTGCGTGAAAAGTATGGCAACAAGATCGCCCCTGTGGTGGTTCCCATCTGGGATGCTTCCCACAAGGTTACCGGTATCATCGATGTGCTCAACAAGCGCGCTTACGAGATGCAGAAGCTCAAGAGAGTAGAGATCGCTGTTCCCGAGGGCAAGGAAGAGGTCATTTCTGACTTTAACTACACTCTGATGGAAGCGGTTGCTGAAACCGACGAAGAGCTGATGGACAAGTTCTTCAACGAAGAGCCCTTTACTTATGCAGAAATGATCAAGGGCCTGCATCAGGGCGTGAAGGACCTGAGTATGTTCCCTGTACTGTGCGGCTCCGGCTATACCTGCCTGGGCAGCCTGATGCTGATGGATCACATCATTGACCTGCTGCCCAACCCCATCGAGGGTAACTACCATAAGGCAACCTTGGCTGACGGCACTACCGAAGAGTTCGTGGTATCTCCCGGTGGCGTTCCCTCTGCCTTTGTTTGGAAGACCGTTTCCGATCAGTACGGCAAGTACTCCTTTGTGAAGGTCCTTTCCGGCACCATCACCTCTGACACACCTTTGGTCAACGCCCGCACCGGCGAGACCGAAAAGCTGGGCCGTCTGTACAGTATGTGCGGCAAGAAGGCCAGCGAAGTCAAGGAACTGTCCTGCGGCGACATCGGCGCCATCGGCAAGATGGACAAGGCCAAGACTGGCGACACCCTGTGCGACAGCCGCAAGGTGGTCTCCCTGAAGGGCCTGCCTTATGCACCTGCCTGCTATTCTATGGCGATCGCTCCCAAGACCAAGGGTCAGGAAGAAAAGGTCGCAGCCGGCTTGAACCGTCTGAACGAGGAAGATCCCTCCTTCAGCCTGGTCAACAATGCCGAGACCAAGCAGTTGGTCATCTCCGGCACCGGCGATCAGCAGCTGGATGTTCTGGTTGCTAAGCTGAAGAGCCGCTTCAGCGTGGAAGCTGTTCTCACCCCGGCAAAGGTTGCTTACCGTGAAAAGATCAAGAAGACCGTCCAGGCTCACGGCCGTCATAAGAAGCAGACCGGCGGCTCCGGCCAGTTCGGTGATGTTTGGATCCGTTTCGAGCCCCAGGAGGAGCAGGACGAGATGATCTTCGCCGAGGAAGTCTTCGGTGGCTCCGTTCCCAAGAACTTCTACCCTGCAGTTGAAAAGGGTATTCAGGAAGCTGTTCAGAAGGGTCCCCTGGCAGGCTATCCCATGGTTGGTCTGAAGGCTGTTCTGTACGATGGCTCTTACCACCCTGTTGACTCCAATGAAATGGCATTTAAGCTGGCCGCTATCCTGGCCTTCAAGGAAGCAATGCCCAACGCCGCTCCCACGCTGCTGGAGCCCATCGGCGCACTGGCAGTTACCGTTCCGGAAAGCTATGTTGGCGATGTTATGGGCGATCTGAGCAAGCGTCGGGGCCGTCCTCTGGGTATGACTCCCGATTCCGACGGCAACACCGTTGTGGAAGCAGAAGTTCCTATGGCTGAAATGAGCAGCTACGCCATTGACCTGCGTGCTATGACCCAGGCAAGAGGCTCCTTCACAATGGAATTTGTCCGTTATGAGGAAGTGCCCAAGGTCAACCAGCAGAAGATCATTGACGAGGCCAAGAAGGAAGAAGAATAATCCAATCTACCGGCGGCACAGACGAAAGTCTGTGCCGCTTTCTTATTTACTAGACGCTGCTTTTATGATATGATAAGAAAAACGCAAAGAGGAGAACGGTATGCTTCCTGCAGATTTTCTAAACAGAATACAACAGCAACTGGGAGAGCAGTATGATGCATTCCTGGAAAGTTTGGAGCGGCCCAGAGCGGTTGCGCTGCGCTTTAATCCGCTGAAAGGGGAGCAGCCCCAGCTGCCTTTTGTGATGGAACAAGTGCCCTGGGAGCCTTGTGGCTATTATTATGACGCGGAGGCCAGACCCGGTCTACACCCTTACCACGAAGCCGGCGTATACTATTTACAGGAGGCCAGCGCAATGGCACCGGTAGCGTTGCTGGACCCTCAACCGGGGGAAAGCGTTTGCGATCTGTGCGCCGCCCCCGGCGGCAAGACCACCCAAATCGCAGGCCGTATGGCCGGGAAGGGCTTCTTGCTGTGTAACGAGATAAACCCCAAGCGGGCAAAGATCCTCAGCCGCAACATTGAGCGGATGGGGGTTGCCAATGCCTTGGTAACCAACGAGCATCCTCAAAAGCTGGCCGAAAGATATGCAGGTCTTTTTGACAGAGTTTTGGTGGACGCCCCTTGCTCCGGCGAGGGTATGTTTCGCAAGGAAGAAGCTGCCGTAACGGATTGGAGTGTCGAGACCGTTGCTATGTGCGCCCGGCGGCAAGGGGAGATTCTCCAAAGCGCTGCAGCGCTGGTAAAGCCCGGCGGACGGCTGGTGTATTCTACCTGTACCTTTGCGCCGGAGGAAAACGAGGAAACGGTGGCGCATTTTTTGGAAAACCATCCGGAGTTTTCTCCGGAAGCGGTGTCTGCGCCCCACTTTACCCCCGGAGAGAATGGCTCTTTCCGGTTGTGGCCCCATAAGCTGCTGGGCGAGGGGCATTTTGCAGCGGTGCTGCGAAAAGCCGGCGCACCGGAAACGGTGGAAACAGCGGAAAAAGGGGAGAAGCTTCCAAAGCAGTGGACAGATTTTGCCGAGGATTTCGGCGTAGAACTACCGGCGGGAAAAGCGGTCAATTTTGGACAGAGCCTATACTGGGCGCCGGAGGGAATGCCGGATATTAAGGGCATCAAGGTCCTGCGCCCCGGCCTGGAGCTGGGCGAGGTGAAAAAGGACCGGTTTGAGCCGGCCCACGCATTGGCCCTGTGGCTGAAACAGGGCAGGAGCGTCCACAACCTTTCTGCCGATTCAATAGAAATTCAGAAATATCTGCACGGAGAGACCGTTCCCACCGACAAAAAAGGCTGGTGTCTGGTAACGGTCGACGGCTTTGGCATCGGTTGGGGAAAAGGGGACGGAAAAGTTCTGAAAAACCATTATCCTAAGGGTTTGCGGCGATAAGGGAAGGAATTTTATTCTTTACAGAAGAAGAAAAATGTGGTATAATCCCTTTTGGTAATGTTGAATAATTCACAGGGAGGAACTTCCTTGGCTATATATGAAATTAAGGGCGGCACGCCCCTGCAGGGTGAGGTTACCATCAGCGGCGCAAAAAACGCTGCGGTGGCGATCCTGCCAGCCGCAGTTCTGGTCTCCGGCAAATGCCGGGTGGAAAATGTCCCGGATATTTCCGATGTCCACATTCTGCTGGACATTCTGAAGGACATCGGCGCGGAAATCACGCAAGAAGCACCCGGCACATTTGTGTTGGACTGCACCAATATTACAAGTACAGAGCCGAAACCGGAACTGGTGCGGGAAATGCGCGCCAGCTACTATTTGATGGGCGCACTGCTGAGCCGATTTGGCAAGGCCCACGTGGCGCTGCCCGGCGGCTGTAACTTTGCATCCCGTCCCATTGACCAGCATATCAAAGGCTTCCGGGCTTTGGGCGCGAATGTGGAAGAAACGGAAGATTATGTAAACCTGACTACCGATGAGGAAGGCCTCTGCGGCAGACGCATCAGCCTGGACGTGGTCAGCGTTGGCGCTACCGTGAACATCATTTTGGCAGCGACCTTGGCTCCCGGCCAGACGGTGATCGAAAATGCGGCAAAAGAGCCTCACATCGTTGACCTGGCAAACTTCCTCAACACAATGGGCGCCAGAATTTCCGGCGCAGGTACAGATACGGTCAAGATCCGTGGCGTAGAGCAGCTTCACGGCGGCAGCTATGCCATCATTCCCGACCAGATCGAGGCCGGTACATATCTGGCGGCGGTGGCCGCCGCCGGTGGCAATGTGCTGGTCAAGAATGTCATTCCCAAGCATATGGAGTGTATTACCTCCAAGCTACAGGAAATGGGTGTCAAGATCAATGAGTATGACGACGCCATCCGCATCCGCGCGGACGGCCGTCTTCACAGCGCAACGGTCAAGACCCGGCCTTATCCCGGCTTCCCCACAGATATGCAGGCGCAGATCTGCGTGTGTATGGCTGTAGCCAACGGTGTCAGCCGCTTAACAGAAAATGTTTACGAGACCCGCTTCTTCGGTTACTGTACAGAGCTGCAGGAGATGGGCGCAGATATTTTGATCAACGGAAAAACGGCGCTGGTTACCGGCAGAGAGAGCCTTCACGGCGCGGAAGTTTCTGCCCACGACCTGCGTGCCGGCGCAGCCTTGATCATCGCCGGTCTTGTGGCAAAGGGAACGACTCTGATGCGAAATGTCCACTTTGTGGAGCGGGGCTATGAGCATATCGTGCAGAAGCTTACCGCCTTGGGCGCAAACATCACCCGACTGGAAGAATAAGAAAACACCCGAGTGAAAACTCGGGTGTTTTTGATTATGCAAACAAAGGTGTGCTGAGATAACGGTTGCCGGTGTCCGGCAGGAGCACTACAATGGTTTTTCCTGCGTTTTCCGGGCGCTTGGCAAGCTCTATCGCTGCGTGAAGGGCTGCGCCGGAGGAGATGCCTGCCAAAATGCCTTCCCTTTGGCTTAGCAGCCGTCCGGCAGTGTAGGCCTGCTCCTCGGTAACCGGGAATACCTCATCGTAGATGTCGGTGTCCAGAACCGCAGGAATAAAGTTTGCGCCAATGCCTTGCAGATTGTGGCTGCCGGTAAGGCCTCTGGAAAGCAGGGGAGAGCCGGCAGGCTCTACGGCCACAACAGACACATTGGGATTTTTTTCTTTCAGGTAGCTGCCAACGCCGGTCAGCGTGCCGCCGGTGCCTGCGCCGGCAACGAAAATGCCCACATCACCGTCGGTGTCGTTCCAAATTTCCGGGCCTGTGGTGGTCTTGTGGGCGGCGGGATTGGCAGGATTTTCAAACTGGCCGGCAAGGATGCTACCGGGAATTTCCTTTTGCAGCTGCACTGCCTTGTCCACCGCGCCCTGCATACCCTTTGCGCCCTCTGTCAAAACGATCTGGGCGCCGTAGGCGGCGATGACCTGTCTGCGCTCAATGCTCATAGTGTCCGGCATTACAATGACGGTTTGATAGCCTCTGGCGGCGGCAATGGCAGCCAGACCGATGCCGGTGTTGCCGGAGGTGGGCTCAATGATCGTGCCGCCGGGGAACAGCAGACCTTTTTCCTCTGCGTCGCAGATCATAGAAAGGGCCACTCTGTCCTTGACAGAGCCGGCAGGGTTGAAAAACTCCAGCTTTGCCAGGATTTTGGCAGAGAGTTTTTGCTCTTTTGCAATATTTTCAAGCGCCAGCAGCGGGGTGTTTCCCACAAGCTGGTCAATGGATGTGTAAATTTTTCCCATAAGGACACCTCCAAAAGGAATTGATAAAATTATATAACTGCCGGGCGGGGTTTGTCAACCGTTGACTTTATTTGGCATTTGTGCTATAAATCAGGTATTATGAAAGGGGAGATGGCTATGTCCGCAATCGAAAAACAGATCGAAGGCGTGGTAGATACCATCCTGCAGGACTATCAGGCAGGCCGGGAGATCGACCGGATGGAGTCCTTCCGTCAGCCGGATAAAGATGTGATCATCGACACCATTGAGAAACTGCGCAGGATCTTGTTCCCCGGTTATTTCCGGGATAAGACCTACCGCATTTATAACGCAAAGCACACCCTCTCCACCCTCATTGAGGATGTTATGTTTAACCTTAGCCGGCAGATCCAGCTGGTGATTCAGGACAGTGGCAAGACAGAGGAGGACGCCCGGGAGATTTGTCTGACCTTTTTGAGCAAGATCCCCCAGATCCGTGCCGTTGTACAGACAGATCTGCAGGCGGCCTATGACGGAGACCCGGCAGCCACCAGTATGGCAGAGGTGATCTTCTCTTACCCCGGTTTGTTTGCCATTACCGTTTATCGGCTGGCTCACGAATTGTATGCGCTGAATGTGCCTATGATTCCCAGAATTATGACCGAATATGCCCACAGCATCACCGGCATTGACATTCACCCCGGCGCAACCATTGGTAAGTTCTTCTTCATTGATCATGGCACCGGCATCGTCATTGGCGAGACCACCATTATCGGCCAGAATGTGAAGGTCTACCAGGGCGTTACCCTGGGCGGTCTTTCTACGCGCGGCGGCCAGGACCTGCGGGGCAAGCGGCGGCATCCCACCATTGAGGACAATGTTACCATTTACGCCAATGCCTCTATTTTAGGCGGCGAAACGGTGATCGGCCAGGGCTGCGTCATCGGCGCCAGCGCCTTCATCACCAAGTCCGTTCCCCCTTGCACCACCGTCAGTATGAAGACCCAGGAGCTGCAAATGAAGCCCCAGGGCAACTGTGCAGACTGTAAGAAATTCCAACAGTAAAGTAAATCCCGGAACGGCTACCGCCATTCCGGGGTTTTTCTTTAGTCTTCAAAAGTGAGAATGTCTTTAAAGTTTTCCTTAAAGATCTGGTAAACGGCCTGCAAGGTGTCCTCGTCCTCCACAGAGAGGTAATTTTCGTTTTCCTCGTCCACCGGCTCGATCTCCAGGATCACCACCTCGTTGCTGTCTTCCTCTACGGGCAGCAGTGCCAGGTACTCCTTGCCCTGGTACTCGATGCAGTCCATATACTCAAAGGTAACTTCCTCGCCGCTTTCATCCACAAAAGTGATGATGTTTTCCTGCTCTTCAGGCAATAGCTCTTTGTTTTCCATTATTTTCTTGCCTCCTTAACGACCTGCACAGACTTCTTGCAAAGCTCTGTGATCTCCTCCCACTTGTTGCTTTCGATCAGGTCAGCAGTAACCATATAGCTGCCACCGCAGGCGCAAATGACAGGATTTGCGGCATAGGTAGCCAGATTTTTCAGGCTGATACCGCCGGTGGGCATAACCTTAAACATCGGGAAGGGGGCGGACATAGCTTTGATCTTGTCCAGACCGCCGGACTGCTCGGCAGGGAAGAACTTCAGCACCTCCAGGCCCAGCTTGTAGGCTGCGTGGTAATCGGTGGGGGTGGTGCAGCCGGGGAAAATGGTAACGCCCTTTTCCTGGCAGTACTTAACGATCTCAATATCCAGACCGGGAGTTACGATAAAGGTTGCGCCGGCCTCCACAGCCGCGTCCACCTGCTCGGTGGTCAGCACAGTGCCTGCGCCCACCAGCATTTCCGGATGGGAATCTGCCATAATTTTGATGGCTTCCGCTGCGCCTGCAGCCCGGAAGGTAACCTCTGCCACCGGCATACCGCCTGCGCAAAGCGCGTCTGCCAAAGGCTTGGCATCCCGCTGGGGATTGGTCAGCTTAATAACCGGCACAACACCGATTTCCTGAATTTTCTTTTGCAGTTCGTTCATAAAATCCTCCTGTAAAAACAGCCCCATATTACTGTAATTTTCGGTAAAAGGCCATCTTTCTTATACCAATAATTATAGTAATATGGGGGCTGTCTGTCAAGGCGTTACATTTGCATTGTCTTTGCGCCTTTGAGCTGAAGCTGCAGCTTGTCGGCAATCAGCGCGATAAATTCAGAGTTGGTGGGCTTGCCCTTCGTATTGGAAACCGTATAACCGAAGAAGCGCTGCAAGGTGTCCAGATCGCCTCTGTCCCAGGCTACTTCGATTGCGTGGCGGATGGCCCGCTCTACCCGGGAGGGGGTGGTCTGGAAGGTTTTGGCAACCTGGGGATACAGCACCTTTGTGATGGCGTTGATCACATCCATATCGTTTACCGCGATGATAATGGCTTCTCGAAGATACTGATAGCCTTTGATGTGGGCAGGCACACCGATCTCGTGGATAATGCCGGTAACCATAGACTCAATGCTGGTGGCGCTGCGCTGACCGGCAGGCTGCTGATGCTGTTCGCCGCCGCGGATCTCCTCCAGCCGCTCCACCAAAGCGGACATATCACAGGGCTTGAGCATCAGATAGCGCACGCCCAGGTTTGCTGCCGCCGATGCCACATAGTCGGTTACGAACCGGGATGTAGCTAAAATGGCCGGTTTTCTCTCCATAGAGGAAATGGCCTTCAAAACACTCAGACCATCCTGCTTGGCCAGCATCAGATCCAGCACCAACACATCCGGCTTGCGCTCCGTAACCATCCGGATCGCTTTTTCTCCGTCGTTTGCCGTCCCCAGAACCTGAAATCCGTCGCCCCGTTGCAGTGCTGCAGTCAAATTACTGCAAAATTCCTCCGTATTGTCTGCGATGATTACGGTTGTACGATTGTTCATAGTTTCCTCTCCTGACTTTAATAATCTATCCCCCTATAGTACAAAGTGGCGATGCCACTCGTGTTGCGACAAATATAATTTAGCATAATGCTCTCGAATTTGCAAGGAAAAAGGTCAATAATCGTTCGACAAAAAACTACATAAAACCGACAAAACAGACAAAAACCTAACATTTAATGCAAAAAACGATACCCGCAGGAGCGGACTGCCTTCGTTGACAGCTTACGGGAAATGATGTAAAATCAGTAAAAATACTCTTCTATGGAGGATTCAGGATGAAGCAGTTGAAAGAGTTCTTAAACAGCGCCCGCAGCGCGTATCACGCGGTGGCGCTGCTGCAGGAAAAAATGGAGCAAGCCGGCTATACAGCACTGCCGGAAACACAGCAGTGGGAGTTGGCTCCCGGCGGCAAGTATTATGTGGTCCGGGGCGGCAGCGCGGTTATTGCTTTCCGCCTACCCAAAGTAGCGCCCACCGGCTTTATTATGAGCGCCAGCCATTCGGACAGACCCACCTTTAAAATTAAGGAAAATTGGGAGCTTTCCGGAAAATATACCCAGGTGGCTACAGAAAAGTACGGCGGTATGCTGATCGCTCCCTGGCTGGATAGACCTCTGTCCATTGCGGGCAGGGTCCTGGTGGAGACCGAAGAGGGCGTGGAAAGCCGCCTTTTGGACATTGACCGGGATTTGCTGCTGATTCCCAATGTGGCAGTGCATATGGACAGAAAGGTCAATGAAGGCTATGCCTGGAATCCGGCGGTAGATACCCTGCCTTTGGCAGGCAGCGCCGAAGCAAAGGGCAAGCTGCAGACCCTTTTGGAGCAGACTGCCGGCGGTAAGCTCCTGGGCCACGATCTGTATTTGTATATCCGGGAAAAGGCCAGCATTTGGGGCGTGGAGGAGGAATACCTGTCCGCCGCGGCGCTGGACGATCTGCTGTGCGCCTGGTGCTGCACCTGCGGCTTTATTGAGGCGGAAGAAAACGATGCAGTCAATGTCTTGTGCGTCTTTGACTGTGAAGAGGTGGGATCTTCTTCTGCGCAGGGCGCAGATTCTACTTTCCTGGAGGATGTGCTGCGCAGAATTTGCGCCGACTTGAATTTGCCGGAGGAGCAGCTTTTGCGCCGGAGCTTTATGGTTTCCGCAGACAACGCTCACGCCATCCATCCCAACCATCCGGAGCACGCCGATCCCAACAACGCGCCGGTGCTGGGCCAGGGTGTGGTGCTGAAATTCAACGCAGCCCAGAGATACACCACCGACGGTGTTTCCGGAGCGATCTTCCGGAAGATCTGCGACAATGCCAATGTGCCGGTACAGACCTACTACAACCGGGCGGACAAGCCGGGCGGATCTACCTTGGGTTATATTTCCCTGGCCCATATTTCTGTACCCACAGCAGATGTGGGCATCGCACAGCTGGCGATGCACTCCTGCTATGAAACTGCCGGTGTAAAGGATATCGATTATATGCTCCAGGCAATGAAAAGCTGCTACAGCACCACGCTGTGCAGCGATGGGAAGGGAAGCTGGCAGCTGAAGACAAATTATCGTCAAAATGCCTAAAAAGATAAGGGAAAAACTGTAAGAAAAAACTATTGCGTCCCAGGCGCTTTTGTGATAATATAGTAACATCCGGGCATATGGCGTTCTACTCCACAGAAATATAGACGCCTTGTGTCTAAAAAGGAGGAAAAAAACACCGTTTGGCTCACGGTACGGCAGTGTGGAGACCTGTCGTAATGCTATGGCTATTTTGCTTGGCTATAGTGAGAACATACGCGAGGAGACG
>JAZLAB010000024.1:0-5596 GCA_045612985.1 Faecousia sp. | reverse complement strand
TCCGGATGCCACCAGGGCTCACGCTCTTCCAGCTGCTTGCCGCTCATATTACGAACGCGCTCGCAAACTGCCTTGTCCTTAAAGGGAACAAATGCAGCAGGCTCAAAGTCAAACTTGGTTGCGGGATCGACGATAAAGTCTTTCATATTGTGCTTCTCCTTTTTCGTTTTCCTATTGGAAGGCCACAACAAATCGTTATAGCTAACCAATTATATTTACTCGTATATCATACCCTTTTTCCAGCTTTTTGTCAATTGAGAATTGGCAAAATAATGCAGGTTTACTTGTTTTTCATTTCTTTGGCCTTTTGTGTCTGAATTCGGCGCTGTGTCCGTTGACTTTTTGTGGCGATTGTTGTATGATTTTGGTGCTGAAGTAAGGAGATGAATTCTATGAAGGAATACACCGTGATCCGCTGCCCGGAGACACTTGACTGGGCTGAAATTCCCGCAATTTCTATGGACGAATTGCTGCTGCCCACCAACGCACAGGTTACAGCCCAGGCACAGGTTTGCTATGACGATGCGTACCTTTATATCCGCCTTTGCGCTAAAGAACAGGATATTCGTGCCGAGCACAAGGGGTTGCTGGACGAGGTTTGTGAGGACAGCTGTCTGGAGTTCTTTCTCTGTCCTCTTCCCGACGACAAGCGCTACATAAACATCGAGTGCAATCCCAACGGCGCGATGTATATCGGTATGGGTACCGGTGTTCACGATCTGATCCGGCTGGTATTTGCCGAGCAGTCCCCCTTTGTTCCCCAGATCCAGCCCGCCGACGACGGCTGGCAGATCGTTCACGCCATCCCCTACACCTTTATCCGTCAGTTTTTCCCGGAGTTCTCCCCTGCCCCCGGCTACAGCATCCGGGCCAATTTCTATAAGTGTGGCGATCTGACTCCCGAGCCTCACTATTTGATGTGGAATCCCGTACCCCAAGCGCCCTGCGCCTCCTTCCACCAGCCGGAGCATTTTGGCATTTTGCATTTTGCTTAATACCCCAGACATAAAGAGGTTATTATAATGCTCACTGCATTTCTTTCCACATTTGAACAGATGATCCGGGTGCTGATCGTGATCAGCTTCGGCTATATCCTCAACAAGACCCACGCAGTTCCCAAAGCGGCAGCGTCTGTGGTTTCCAAGCTGGTTACGCTGCTGTTTGCCCCGGCGCTGTCTTTTTACTCCTTTGCTGTGGAGTGCCAGATCAGTTCCTTGGTGGCTTATGGCCACTTGATTCTGATCGGACTGGTATTTCGTCTTTCCTCCATTGGCATTTCCTATCCCCTGGCAAGGCTCTTTTGCCCCAATGACAAATACCACCGGGGCGTTTATCGATATGCCTTCTCGTTTCCCAACAGCGGTGCTTTTGGCACGCCGCTGATTTTGGCCTTTTTCGGCACTGCCGGGTTATTCCAATTCAGCCTGTTCCAGTTTACCGCTACCCTTCTGACCTATACCTGGGGCGCTTCCCAAATGGAGCCGGAGCATAAAAAGGCTACTATCTGGAGGCGGCTGGTCAAATGCATCAATCCCAACACCGTTGCGATGCTTAGCGGTATGCTATTGGGCATTCTGGGTGCAAAAACCTGGATGCCGAACATTGTGCTGACCACCTTTAAGGATCTTAGCACCTGCTATGTGATGGGCGGCCTGCTGGTCATTGGTTTTACCCTTGCGGATTACCCCATTAAAGATATCTTCAGCAACTGGAAGGTCTACATTTTCACCGCCTTGCGTCTGTTTGTCATTCCCGGCGTGTTCCTGACGGTTCTGCTGCTGTGCGGCGCGCCGGAGATGATCTGCATTATGACCGTACTGGCCTATGCCGTTCCCTGCGGTATGGGCGCGGTAATCTTCCCCGCCTTTTACGGTGTAGAGTGCGAGGACGGCGCCCAAATGGTGCTGATTTCCAGCCTTGCCTCTATCGTTACCATCCCCCTTATGTGGTCTTTGGTAACATTGTTTGTTTGATAGATATAAAAAGACCACCGCTACGGGTAGCGGTGGTCTCTATTATGTATGCAATATTGATTTACTGCTCTACGCCCTCGAAAATGACCTTCTTGACATTCATCTGATAGTCGCAGATGAGCAGGTCGGCCCGCTTACCCTTGGCGATCAAGCCTCTGTCGGTAAAGCCAACAGCATTGGCGGGGTTGGTGGAAGCATAACGGAACACATCTACAATGGAAGCGCCGGTATGCTTCATCATATTCCGGCAGGCCACATTCAGCGTCAGCTTGGAGCCGGCGATCTCACCTTCAAAGTCGAAGCACAGGTCGGTAACGCCGTCATAGCCTTCGGGGATCGGGCCGGGGAATACGCATGCATCAGAGATCAGCACCAGACGGTCCTCGCCCTTGATCTTACGGATCAGGCGCTGCATATAGGGGTCTACGTGAATACCGCGGCTGTCGCAGATCATTTCTGCAAAGATCTCCCGGTTATAGTTGACCGTTTCGTCCACACAGACACCGCGGCACTCGGGGTACTTGGGCAGGTCGCCGGTGGCGTTGGTGTGGTGGGTGCCGATGCACAGGCCGTAAGGCATCAGCGCTTCGATCTGCTGGGGGCTGGCCTCACTGTGTCCAACGGAGAAACGGACAGAGGGATTGACCTTCTTGGCATCCAGAACAAACTGCAAAATGTTCTCCCGCTCCGGCGCTACCACCCAAACCTTTGCATCATTTCCCAGCTGGTCAATGATAGGCTGGTATCTTTCCTTGCAGATCGGGCCGGCCCAGGGATTGTTTTCCCGGCTTGCGCCAAACTTGGGGTTCATATAGGGCGCTTCCATATAGAAGCCGGCAATATTCTTGCCACCGGGTGTTTTCATTGCTGCCTGGATCTTCTTGGCCTGCTCCACCAGCACATCCTCTGTCTGATCAAAGTACAAGGTGGTCAGCACAGTTGTAGTGCCGTGAGCAAGGTTAAACTGGGCAGCGTGCTCCGGATCTTCATAGAACCAGCGGCCACCGCCGGCGTGGGTGTGGATATCAATCAGACCAGGGCCAACAAACTGACCCTCTGCATCGATCACCTCGCAGCCTTCGGGAATCGAAAAGTTGCGCAACTCACCAAAGTCGCAGATTACGCCGTCTTCCATCAGCAGCACAGCCTCGGGAATCAAATGGTCCTTCATAACCAAAGTGGCATTTTTGATTGCAATCATAGTAACTCTCCTTCCACAAGCTCTGCTAAATTATATGCAGAGATTTCCTGTGTTTTCAATACTTTCCTACCCATATATCATAGCTATTTTGCCATCTAATGTCAATGCGATATTTGCGTTTTACACTGAAAAAAGCAGACATCCGTCGATGTCTGCTTTTTAAATGTAAATCGTTTCGCCCATTGCGGGAATTTCTAAAAGCGTTGCATCCTTTACCGTTGCTTCCACCGCATCCCACAGGCCGAGCGTGTCGTCTTCCCTATTGGGCATATGCAGCAGAATAACCTTCTCTGGAGCAAGCTCCCTGGTCATATTCCAGGCGCTTTGGGTGGTGGCGTAGGCATAAGGCACGATCAGCACATCCGGCTTGGGAAGGTCGGCATTTCGCCACTGCAGGGGCGATGCGTCTCCCAAAAACCATATGCGACGCGATCCCTCCACAAGAAAGCTCATATGGGGCGTCGTCTTCCCTACTGCACCGATATGTCGGCTGGGGATCGGCGTAACGGTTACACCGCCCACAGTAACCGGCGATGTACATGCCCCGGGAGCAAGAACGATCCCGTTTGTCTGCATTTGATAATCGGCAGCATAAACGGGATCGTAATGGTCCTTGTGATTATGAGTAAAGGCGATCAGATCCGGCCACTTGGCGGAAAGCTCTGCCTTTATCGAAGGGGGTGTTGCCGGGTAGGGCTTTACCTCCCGGCAAACACCGTCCAATAAGATTTCTACGCCGTCCAGCTTTAGCAAAACGCCTGCATTCGCTGTCCGTCTGATTTCCATTATACGCCCTGCTGTGCTCTACGCAGAATTTCTTCTGCAGTGCAGCTGCTGTTGGGAGTATAGCCCTCCAGGGGAACCAGCTTCTCGTGGATGGTATCCAGGATCCAGCTTGCCTGGGGGAAGAAGAACTCGTCGAACTCGAAGGGAGGTGTGATCCAGTTCCGGGCGCCCACAACAACGGGAGGTGCGTCCAGATCGTCGAAGCACAGCTCGGTGATGGTCTTGGCTACATCGTTCATAAAGGAGCCTCTTGCGCAGGCATCGGATACCAGCACAACGCGGCCAGTCTTCTTGACAGACTCGATGATCTTGGTGTAGTCCAGGGGTACCAGGGAGTGGAGGTTAATGACATCCGCTTCCATACCGTACTTCTCGCTCAGTTCCTTGGCGGCATCCATTGCCCGGTACAGAACTGCGCCGATGGTCAGGATGGTGATATCCTTACCGTCGCGGACCTTGTTGGTGTCGCCGATCTCGATCTCATAGCGCTCTTCGGGAACGCCGCCCTCGTGGAACTGCTCGCCCACGTCGTAAATTCTCTGGGATTCGAAGAAGACAACGGGGTCAGTGCCCTTCAGAGCGGTCTCCATCAGGCCCTTGGCCTCCCAGGGAGTTGCGGGGAAGCAGACCTTCAGACCGGGGATGTGGGCACACAGTGCGGTCCAGTCCTGGGAGTGCTGTGCGCCGTACTTGGAGCCGACGGAAACACGCAGCACCAGAGGCATCTTCAGAATGCCGGCAGACATAGACTGCCACTTGGCCATCTGGTTGAAGATCTCATCACCGGCGCAGCCGATGAAGACAGCATACATCAGTTCTACCATTGCGCGGCCGCCGGACAGGGCGTAGCCGACACCGGTACCAACGATAGCGCCTTCAGCCAGAGGAGAGTTGAACAGTCTGCTGTGAGGCAGAGCGTCCATCATACCACGATAAACGGCAAATGCGCCACCCCAGTCACGGCAGTCTTCGCCGTAAGCGATCATAGTGGGGTCTTCATAGAAGCGGTCCCAGATAACCTCGGACAGAGCATCGCGCAGGTTGTACAGCTTCATCTTGGAGACGGGCTTGCCGTCGGGGCCGATGGGGCTGCGGGACTTGGACTTGATCTTCTTGTAGCCTTCCGCCTCTTCCTTGGGAACAGTGTACTCGGGCTCACGATCGTCAAACTTGTCAACCTTCTGGTTGGAGAACATCAGACGCTCAACAACAGCAGGATCCTTGACGAAATCGCAGTAGGGGCTGATTTCGGGATCGGCAGCTGCCTTGCAGATGATGGTCATACGCTCCTTGGTCTCTTCCAGGATCGCGTCTACCTCTTCCTGAGTCATAACGCCGGCTTCGATCAAAGCGGCAGGATAAGTGGTCAGCGGATCCACTTCCTTCCAGGCGTCCATTTCTTCCTTGGTGCGGTATGCGTTCTGGTCGGAGACGGAGTGGCCGGAGAAACGGTAGGTCAGCGTTTCCAGCATAACCGGGCCCTGGCCGTTACGCAGCAGCTCCAGCTTGCGCTCCATTGCATCGATGACAGCCAGAGGATTGAAGCCGTCAACCGTCTCTGCGTGGAACTGGGTGGGGCTGACGCCGGAAGCGATCCGAGCCATAACGCCCTGGCCCATAGTCTCGCCACGGGTCT